>JADGPQ010000051.1 GCA_017882325.1 Thermoleophilia bacterium | reverse complement strand
TGGGGCGCATCGGCTTCCTCGTCGCCGAGGACGCTCGCGGTCTCGGCATGGACGTGCTCGCCTACGACCCGTTCGTGCCTGCAGAGAAGTTCCACGAGCTCGGCCTCAAGCGCGCCGACAACCCCGACAAGATCTACCGCGAAGCCGACTTCATCACCGTGCATCTGCCGAAGAACGCCGAGACCCTCGGCTTCATCGGCGACGAGGAGTTCGCCAAGATGAAGGACGGCGTGCGCGTGGTCAATGTCGCCCGCGGCGGCATCGTCGACGAGGACGCCTGGGCGCGCGCCATCGAGAGCGGCAAGGTCGCGGCCTCCGCGGTCGATGTGTATCCGAAAGAGCCCACGACCGAGAGCCCCTTGTTCAAATACGAGAGCGTGATCGCCACGCCGCACCTCGGGGCCAGCACCGTGGAGGCCCAGCTGCGCGCCGGCACGATCATCGCCGAACAGGTGGCGGCGGTGCTGAACGGCGAGTTCGCGAGTAACGCCGTGAACATCCCGCTGTCGCCCGGCGAGGACGCCGACGAGCTCATGCCCTTCCTCGGGCTCTGCAAGCAGCTCGGCAAGCTCGTCGTGCAGCTCGCCGAGGGCCCGGTCGACGCGTTCGAGATCGGCTACGGGGGCGGCATCGCCCGCTACGACACCCGCATCCTCACGCTTGGCGTGCTGCAGGGCGTGCTCGCCGACAAGGTCGACGGGCCGGTCAACTTCGTCAATGTGCAGAACATCGCCGAGGAGCGCGGTATCACCGCCAAGGAGACCAAGCAGCCGGCGGCCGTCGACTTTCTCAATGTGATCACGGTGACGACCCGCGACGAGCAAGGTGAGCTGTCGGTCTCGGGGACGACGCTTGGGCCGAAGCATCGGCCGCGTCTGGTCAAGGTGTACCGGCAGGAAGTGGACATCGAGCCGGCGCCGCACATGGTCTTCCTGCGCTATTCGGACGTGCCCGGCATGATCGGCCGGATCGGCACCAAGGTCGGCGAGTTCGGCATCAACATCGGCCAGATGGGCGTGGGGCGTGACTTCAAAGAGCACGAAGCGATGATGGGCCTGACGCTCGACGAGCCCCTCACCGCCGACCAGCTCGCCGATCTTGTGGCGAGCTGCGAGCTTCTCGGCGGCCGGCGGGTCGAGCTCTAGCCGAGAGAAGACCGGAACGGACGGCGCGGTGGCCTCTGGGTCGCCGCGCCGTCCGCGTCCTGGTCGACAGGGTCGGGTCAGTCCGTCAACTGCGTGTCTCGTCGACACACAGGACGTCGCCCTCGCCGCCTTTGGCCAGACGCCCTTGTCGGCGGCTCTTTCGGCGATCCCGTTCACCGTCTTGAGGCCGGGAAGGTCGTACTCTTCAAAGCTCACGCATGCTGCGGTTCCCTCACTGCGAGGTCTCAAACGGGAGCGATGTTATCCTGATTCGCGACGCTTGCGCCCTCGCGCGCGCCTGACGTAGACTCACCGAACGATGCGTCGCCGCAGCACAAGCGAGTTGCCCCGGGAGGACCACATTGAGGTACGCGCCAGCGTGCTCGACCTCCTCGGCCTCGCCCTGCTCCTCCCCCTGCGGGGGGATGGGTAGACACCTGCCGGCCCTAGCGGCCCTTTCCTGGATCACAACCGGATCCGCAGCAGCGCAATTGGCGACGACTTCTGCCTTGGGAGGTGTGGGTACCTCGTGACCGAGCACCGCTACATCAACATCTTCGACACTACTCTGCGCGACGGCGAACAGGCGCCGGGCGCGTCGTTGAACCGGGCCGAGAAGCTCGAGATCGCCCGCCAGCTCGCCAAGCTGGGGGTCGACATCATCGAGGCCGGCTTCCCCATCGCCTCGCCGGACGATTTCGAGGCCGTCAAAGCCATCGCCGGCGAGGTCGAGGGACCGCGCATCGCCGGCCTCGCGCGGGCCATGGAGAAAGATATCCTGACCGCCTGGGACGCGGTGAAGGCGGCCGAGAAACCGCGCATCCACACGTTCATCAGCACCAGCCCGGTGCACATGCAGTACCAGATCAAGAAGACGCCGGAGGAGGTGCTCGCCGACACGCGCGCCATGGTGAGCCTGGCGCATGACCTCGCGAGCACCCATGCCGGCGCCGACGTCGAGTTCAGCGCCATGGATGCCAGCCGCTCAGAGCCGCAGTTCCTGGCGCGGGTGCTGGGCGTCGCCGTCGAGTGCGGCGCCACCACCATCAATGTGCCCGACACCGTCGGCTACGCCCTGCCGCACGAGTTCGGCGACCTCATCCGCGAGCTCTACCGGCTCTGCCCCTCGCTACGCGACGTGACCGTGAGCGTGCACTGCCACAACGACCTCGGCCTGGCCACAGCCAACTCGCTGGCGGCGGTCCGCGCCGGTGCCACCCAAGTGGAGTGCGCCATCAACGGCATCGGCGAGCGCGCCGGCAACGCCTCGCTCGAGGAGGTCGTCATGGCCATCCGCACGCGCGGCGAGTCCTTCGTCGCCGAGACGGGCGTGGAGACCACCGAGATCGCCCGCACCAGCCGACTGGTGAGCACGCTCACCGGCTACCAGATCCAGCGCAACAAGGCGATCGTGGGCCGCAACGCGTTCGCTCACGAGAGCGGTATCCATCAGGCCGGCGTGCTCAGCGAGGCCTCGACCTTCGAGATCATGCAGCCGGCCGACGTGGGGCTCACCGACAACGACATCGTGCTCGGCAAGCACAGCGGCCGGCACGCGCTGCGCGCCAAGCTGGCCGAGCTCGGCTACCAGCTTTCGGACGCCGACCTCGATGAAGCATTCAAGCGCTTCAAGGAGGTCGCGGACAAGAAGAAACAGGTCACGGTCCTCGACCTGGAGGCGCTCGTCTCGGAAGAGATCCGCGAGCGCCAGGACCACTTCAGCCTCAAGAGCTTCGTCAACCAGTCGGGATCCTCCATCATCCCCACGAGTCAGGTAGAGGTGGAGGCTCGCGGTGAGCTCAAGAAGGGGCGCAGTTTCAGCAACGGCACCGTCGAGAGCGTGTTCGCCGCCATCGACGACGCCGTGGGCATCAGCGGCAGCCTGGCCGACTACCAGGTGCGGGCCATCTCGGCCGGCAAGGACTCGCTCGCCGAGGTGCGCGTAGCCATGGAGGTCAACGGCCGCTCGTTCAAGGGACAGGCGGTCAGTTTCGATGTGATGGAAGCCTCGGCCAAGGCTTACGTGAGGGCCGTCAACAACGCCGCGGCTGCAGGGGAGGTCTGATGGGTTCCACGATCACCGAGAAGATCCTCGCTCGCGCCGCGGGGCGCGACGAGGTGCACGCCGGCGACATCATCGAGGCGAAGGTCGACTTGGCGCTGGCCAACGACATCACCGCTCCGCTGGCGATCGCCGAGTTCGAGAAGGCCGGGTTCACGAAGGTCTTCGACCCGGCCCGCATCGCGCTCGTGCCCGACCATTTCACGCCCAACAAGGACATCAAGGCGGCGGGCCAGGCCAAGAAGATGCGCGAGTTCGCCCGCAGGCACGAGATCGTCAACTACTTCGAGGTCGGGCGCGTCGGCATCGAGCACGTGCTGCTGCCCGACACCGGGATGGTGGCGCCGGGCGACCTCGTCGTGGGCGCCGACAGCCACACCTGCACCTACGGCGCCGTGGCCGCCTTCAGCACCGGCATGGGCAGCACCGATTTCGCGGCAGCCATGGCCTGGGGCCACGTGTGGCTGCGCGTGCCGGAGAGCATAAGGTTCGTCTACTCCGGCCGCCCAGGGGCGTGGGTCACCGGCAAGGATCTGATCCTGCACACCATCGGCCTGATCGGTGTCGACGGGGCCCTCTACCAGGCCATGGAGTTCTCCGGCGAGGCCATCCGGACGCTCTCAATGGACGAGCGCTTCACGATGTGCAACATGGCCATCGAGGCCGGCGGCAAGAACGGCATCGTCGGCTTCGACGAGAAGACGACGCAGTACCTGCAGGCCCGGCCCGAGGGTAGTCGCGCGCGCACCGCCGGCAGGGTCTTCGCCAGCGACGACGACGCCGAGTACGCACGAGTTCTCGAGATCGACGCCTCCGCCGTGCCGCTCACGGTGAGCAAGCCTCACCTGCCGAGCAATGCGGCTGCCGCAGCCGACCTGGCGGATGTCACTATCGACCAGGTCGTGATAGGCAGCTGCACCAACGGCCGTATCGCAGACCTGCGCCAGGCGGCCGCCATCCTGCGCGGCAAGAAGGTGCACGCGAACGTGCGCGCCATCATCCTGCCGGGCACGCAGCAGGTGTGCCTGGACGCCATCGCGGACGGCACCATGCAGGCGCTGATCGAGGCCGGCTGTGCGTTCAGCACGCCCACGTGCGGGGCGTGCCTCGGCGGCCACATGGGCGTCCTCGCCGAGGGCGAACGCGCCGTGGCCACGACCAACCGCAACTTCGTCGGCCGCATGGGTCACCCCGGCGCCGAGGTCTACCTCGCGAGTCCGTACGTGGCCGCCGCAAGCGCCCTGGCCGGCCACATCGCGACGCCCGAAGATGTCGGCGCGGGGAAGGGAGGGCCGCGATGATCTTCGAAGGCACAGTCCACAAGTACGGCCGGGACGTCGACACCGACGTCATCATCCCGGCCCGCTACCTCACGACGAACGATCCCGCCGAGCTGGCGAAGCACTGCATGGAGGACATCGACGCCGAGTTCGTGAGCACCGTGCAGCCCGGCGACATCATCGTCGCCCACGAGAACTTCGGCTGCGGCAGCTCCCGCGAGCACGCCCCAGTGGCCATCAAGGCGTCCGGGATCAGCGTGGTCATCGCCTCGTCCTTCGCGCGGATCTTCTACCGCAACGCCATCAACACGGGTCTGCCGATCGTGGTGTGCCCGGCGGCGGCGAGCGAGGCGCAGGCGGGTGACCGCCTGCGCGTCGACCTCGGCGCCGGCACCGTCGAGAACCTCACTCAAAGCAAAGAGTACGACGCAGAGGCCTTCCCGCCGTTCATGCAGGAGCTCATCGACCGCGGCGGGTTGCTCAAATACGTGAAAGCGCAGCTCGTCGAACGCAGCCGCTCGTGACCACCCCGGCGAACTACCGCGGCTACCGTGTCATGACCCTGCCCGGCGACGGGGTGGGCCCCGAGATCGTGGCCGCCGCCCGGCGGGTACTCGACGCAGCCGGCCAGCGCTATGGCTACCTGCTCGCCTACGAAGAAGGCGTCATGGGCGGCTGCGCCATCGACGCCTTCGGCACGCCCATGGAGGCCGGCCTCATCGAACGTTGCCAGAAGTGCGACGCCGTGCTCCTCGGAGCGGTCGGCGGGCCCAAGTGGGACACCACCGACCCCGACAAGCCGCGTCCCGAGCAGGGCCTGCTCGGCATGCGCAAGGGGCTCGAGCTCTTCGCCAACCTGCGCCCCGTCAGGAGCTTCAAGGCGCTCGCCCACAACAGCACGCTCAAACCCGAGGTGATCGACGGCGTCGACATGCTCGTGGTGCGCGAGCTCACCGGCGGCGTGTACTTCGGCAAGAGCGAGCGCACCGCCGACACGGCCTACGACACGATGATCTACAGCGAGGCCGAGGTCGAGCGGCTCGTGGAGTACGCGTTCACGGTCGCCGAGGGGCGACGCAAGCTGGTGCACTCTGTCGACAAGGCCAACGTGCTCGAGAGCTCGCGGCTGTGGCGCGCGGTTGCGATCCGCGTCGCCGAGCGACATCCCAACGTGGAACTGCGTCACATGCTGGTGGACAATTGCGCGATGCAGTTCATCCGCGACCCCAAGCAGTTCGACGTGATCGCCACCGAGAACCTGTTCGGCGACGTGCTGAGCGACGAGGCCGCCATGCTGACGGGAAGCATCGGGATGCTGCCGTCGGCCAGTGTGGGCGCGAGCGGCGTGAGCCTCTACGAGCCGATCCACGGCTCGGCCCCCGACATCGCCGGCAAAGGGCTGGCCAACCCGTGCGCGACCATCCTGAGCGCTGCCATGATGCTCGACCTGAGCTTCGGCGAGCGCGAGGCGGCGCGCGCCGTCGAGAGGGCCGTCGAGACGGCCCTCGAGCAGGGCGCGCGCACCGCCGACATCGCCGCGTTCGGTGAGACGAAGCTCGGCACCGCCGAGATGACCGACGCTATCCTGGCCGCCCTGGCGGCCGGCTGACAAGCAACCGAGGAGGACCGATGCCCATCGAAGAGATGGAGAAGATCTGGATGAACGGCGAGCTCGTGCCCTGGGGCGAGGCCAAGGTCCACGTCCTCTCACATGCGCTGCACTACGGCTCGGGCGTCTTTGAGGGTATCCGCTGTTACGACACGGTGCGCGGCTCGGCCGTGTTTCGCCTCCGCGAGCACCTTCGGCGTCTGGAACGCTCCGCCAGGCTCTACTACATGCCGGTGCCGTACAGCCTCGAGGAACTCGAGCGCGCCACCCACGAGGTGATCCGCGCCAACGGTCTGAAGGCCTGCTACATCCGGCCGCTGGTCTTCCGCGGATACGGCGAGATGGGCATCTTCCCGATGAAAGCGCCGGTGGACGCGA
The DNA here is from genome assembly GCA_017882325.1 of Thermoleophilia bacterium. Taxonomy (GTDB): domain Bacteria; phylum Actinomycetota; class Thermoleophilia; order UBA2241; family UBA2241; genus CAIXSE01. The sequence continues at coordinate 8,190 of JADGPQ010000051.1, read as the reverse complement.
TCATCGCCGTGTGGCCGTGGGGCGCTTACCTCGGCGAGGAGGGCGTCGCGCACGGTATCCGCGCCAAGGTCTCGGGCATCCAGGCGCTCGACCACACGTCGCTGGCGCGTGCCGCCAAGGCGTCCGGGCATTATCTCAACAGCATCCTCGCCAAGGTGGAGGTCACGAGCTGCGGCTACGACGAAGCGATCATGCTCAACGAGCACGGACACGTGGCCGAGGGCTCGGGCGAGAACATCTTCGTGGTGCGCGACGGTGTGCTGATGACGCCGCTTACGAGTGACGGCATCCTCGAGGGCATCACCCGCGACAGCGTCATGAAGATCGCCGTGAGCATGGGGGTGGAGGTCCGCGAGCGCACCCTCACGCGCAGCGACGTGGTGCTCGCCGATGAGCTCTTCTTCACCGGCACGGCCGCCGAGGTGGTGCCGATCCGCGAGGTCGACGCCCACTTCATCGGCGAGCCTGGGCCGCTGACCCTTCGCATCCAGGAGAAGTTCCACGCCATCGTGGAGGGGCGCGATGAGGAGTTCGCGCACTTCATGGAGCCCGTGGAAGGCTGAGGTCGTCACGGCGCCGCGCTGAGGGGAGGACTCGATGGACGAGCACACCGTGCAGCTTTACGACACCACCCTGCGCGACGGCATGCAGCAGGAAGGCATGTCGGTCTCGGTGGACGAGAAGGTGCGCATCGCGCTGAAGCTGGACGAGCTCGGCATCCATTTCATCGAGGGCGGCTTCCCCGCCTCGAACCCCAAGGAGATCGAGTTCTTCCGGCGCATGGAGCGCGAACGCCTGGGCACCGCCGAGCTGGTCGCCTTCGGCACGACCACTCGCAAGGGCATGGCGGCCGCGGCCGACGAGAACATGCGTGTGTTGGCGGACTGTCATGTGGGCACCGTCGCCGTCGTGGGCAAGACCTGGGGCCTGCACCTCACCAAGGTGCTGCACGTAAGCCGCGGCGAGAACCTGCGCATGATCGACGACTCGGTGCGCTTCCTGGTCGCTCAGGGCAAGACGGTCGTGTACGACGCGGAGCACTTCTTCGACGCCTGGGGTGACGACGCAGCCTACGCTCTGCGCTGCGTGACCGCCGCCGCCGAAGCGGGCGCGGCGGTCGTCTGCCTGTGCGACACCAACGGCGCCTCGCTACCGCCGTTCGTCGCCGACGTCGTCGCCGAGGTCGCGGCGGCTCTCGACACCACCGTCGGCATCCACATCCACAACGACAGCGACTGCGCCGTGGCCAACAGCCTCATCGCCGTCGACGCCGGGGCCCGCCAGGTGCAGGGCACGATGAACGGCTACGGCGAACGCTGCGGCAACGCCAACCTGGTGAGTATCATCCCGGCGCTCAAGCTCAAGATGGGCCTGCCGGTGGTCAGCGACGAGCAGCTCGCGCGGCTCGGCGAGACGGCCCACTTCGTGGCCGACGTGTGCAACGCCGCCATATGGGCGCACGAGCCCTACGTGGGCAAGGCCGCGTTCGCGCACAAGGGCGGCCTGCACGTGGCCGCCGTCGAACAGGCGCCGCAGACCTTCGAGCACGTCGACCCGGCGGCCGTAGGCAATCAGCAACGCATCCTCGTCTCCGAGCTTTCAGGCAAGGGCGCCGTGCTGCGCCGCGCGCACGACATCGGCCTCGAGCTCGAGGGCGACGACGAACGTCTCGCGACCCTCCTCAAGCGGCTCAAGGAACGCGAGCACCGCGGCTATCATTACGAGGCCGCCGACGCCTCCTTCGACCTCCTGCTCCGCGAGGAGCTGGCGCCGCACGAGCCGCTGTTTCGCCTCGAGAGCTTCCGCGTGATCGTGGAGAAGCACGAGGACGGCAAAGCTGTCGTGGAGGCGACCATCAAGGTGCACGTGGGCGGCGAGCGCATCATCAGCACCGCCGAAGGCAACGGCCCGGTCAACGCGCTCGACTCGGCCCTGCGTCAGGCCATCGTGAGCAAGTACCCGCACCTCGCCGACATCGAGCTCGTGAACTACAAGGTCCGCATCCTCGATGAGAACAAGGGCACCGGCGCTGTCACGCGCGTGCTGCTCGACGCCAGCGACGGCGACGACACCTGGGGCAGCATCGGCGTCAGCGAGAACGTCGTCGAGGCCAGCTGGGAGGCCCTCGTCGACTCCATGGAATACGGAATGGTCAGGAGCCAGCAGGCGTGAGGGGCGGAGACGCGCCGGGCCGACCGCTGGCCGGCGCCTTCGGGCGGGTCGCGACGGGCGGCGAGGAGCGGCACTGCCGCTTCGTCGGCGACGCCGTCGAGCTGCTCGACAGGCCGGCCTACGAGGCCGGCGCCCGCATCATCGGCGATGCCGAGCTGGCGGCGGTCCGACTCTTGGCGCCGGTGCTGCCCGGCAAGATCGTCGCCGTGGGCCTCAACTACCGGGCGCACGCCGAGGAGCTGAAGATGGCCGTGCAGTCGGAGCCGATACTGTTCATGAAGCCCCGCACAGCGGTCATCGGGCCGGGGGAGAGCATCGTCCGCCCGGCCCGCTCCGTCCAGGTCGACTACGAGGCCGAGCTGGTCGTCGTGGTCGGCCGGCGCTGCAAGGACGTGCCGCCGGCCGAGGCCGCCGCCTCCGTCGCTGGCTACACCTGCGGCAACGACGTCACGGCCCGCGACCTGCAGGCGGTGGACGGGCAGTGGACGCGCGCCAAGAGCTTCGACACCTTCTGCCCGCTGGGGCCGTGGGTCGTGCCGGAGGCGCCGCCCGCGGAGGCCCGCGTGAGCGCGCTGCTCGACGGCGCTGAGGTCCAGCACGGCTTCATCGGGGACATGCTCGTGGGGCCTCTCGAGCTGCTCTCGTTCGCCAGCGGCATCATGACCTTGGAACCCGGCGACGTGCTGATGACGGGTACTCCGCCCGGCGTCGGTCCGCTGGCCGCCGGCCAGACCGTCACGATCGTGGTCGAAGGCATCGGGGAGCTGCACAACACCGTCGCCTGAGCGCGTTCGTGCCGTCGGACCCGTCCGCGGTCAGAACAGGTGGTCGACGAGCACCGAGATGCGGTTGCCCGGCTGGTAGGCGGGGATCTCGAAGCGGTTCATGAGGCATTTGGTGGTGACCTCGTACGGCTCCTTGCTGGCGGGCTCCACCCGCAGGCGCAGCTTGGCAAGTGGGTAGTTATCCTGCACCGTGATGCCGGTCTCGGAGACCTCGATGATCGTCGCCTCGGCAGCCTGGCCCCTCTCCCGGAGCCGGTTGTTGCGCACCTCGTCGTGAAAGAAGAACCAGAAGCAGAACGCGGTGAGCGCGATCGTCCCGGCGGTGATGATCACCCCGGCCACCCGCGCCTTGATGACGATGACGCCCAGGCTCGCCACCAGGACGACCGCGACGATGATCAGGCTGACCTGGTTGAGCCTGCCCAGACGTCTCCAGAGCTCGCGCAACGTGACCCCCCTCGATTCGGCGACCGCCCCTCGCAAACACACTACGCCGTCTCCGGCGCTGATGCGGCGTTGGCGCCGAGTTGTTCTTTGGCGCCGAGCGGCGGCCAGGACGGCGGCGCGTGGCCGCCAAGGTGCTAGAATCGGAACCCTAGATGGCCTCCGATTTCGTGCATCTCCACGTACACAGCGAGTACTCGCTGCTCGACGGCGCCTGCCGCGTGAAGAGCCTCGTCCAGAGGGCCAAGGAGCTGGGGATGTCGGCCGTGGCGCTCACCGACCACGGCACGCTGGGCGGCGTCGTCAAGTTCTACCGCGCCGCCCAGGACGAGGGCATCAAGCCCATCATCGGGCTCGAGCTCTATGTGGCCACAGACCGCAGCTCACGCGCCGGCGTGAAAGAGAAGAACGCGCACCTCACCCTGCTCGCCCGCGACCAGACCGGCTACAAGAACCTGGTCAAGCTCTCCACGCGCGCCTATCTGGAGGGCTACTACTACAAGCCGCGCGCCGACTGGGACCTCCTCGCCGAGCACCATGAGGGGCTCATCGCGCTCACCGGCTGCATGAGCGGGCGCGCGGCGATGCTCCTCAAGGACGGCAACGACGAAGCCGCCCTCGCCGACGTTCGGCGCCTGGCCGAGCTGCTTGGCGCGGAGAACGTGTTCGTGGAGTTGCAGGACGCCGGCCTGCCCGAGCAGCGCGAGCTGCTGCCCAAGCTCGCGCGGCTCGCCGAAAAGGCCGGCCTGCGCACCGTCGCCACCAACGACGTGCACTATCTGCGCCACGACGACTCCTACGCGCATGACGCGCTCCTCTGCATCCAGACGCAGAGCAACCTGGACGACGAGGACCGCATGCGCTACGGGAGCGACGAGTTCTATCTTAAGTCCGCCGAGGAGATGTACGAGCGCTTCAAGGACTATCCGGGTGCCTGCGAGGCCACCGTCGAGATCGCCGCGCGCTGCGAGGTGAGCCTCGACTTCGGCACCTACCTGTTGCCCTCGTATCCGGTGCCGGAGGGCACGACCGAGGGAGCGTATCTGCGCGAGCTCTGCGAGAAGGGCCTCGTGCGCCGCTACGGCGCCGAGCCGTCCGCCGAGGCGCGCGAGCGCCTCGAGTTCGAGCTCGGCGTCATCGGCGAAATGGGCTTCGACGCCTACTTCCTGATCGTTTGGGACTACGTCAAGTTCGCCAAGGACAACGGCATCGCCGTCGGGCCCGGCCGCGGTTCGGCCGCCGGGTCCATCGTGAGCTACTCCTTGGCCATCACCGACATCGACCCGCTCAAGTACGACCTGCTCTTCGAGCGCTTCCTCAACCCGGGGCGGAAGAGCATGCCCGACATCGACATGGACTTCAGCGTGGCGCGCCGCGAGGAGGTCATCGACTATGTCGCCGACAAGTACGGCCGCGACCACGTCGCCCAGATCATCACCTTCGGCACGATGGCGGCGCGGGCGGCGGTGCGCGACGCGGCCAGGGTGATGGGCAAGCCCTATGCGGTCGGCGACAAGATCGCCAAGATGATCCCCGAACAGGCACCGCCGGCGACCTTCAGCCAGGCCTTGCTGCCGGGTGGCGAGCTCAAGCAGGCCTGCGACGCCGACGCCGAGGTCAAGGAGGTCGTCGACCTGGCGATGAGCCTCGAAGGCCTCATTCGTAACGACTCCATCCACGCCGCGGCGGTCGTGATCAGCGACAAGCCGCTCACCGAGTACCTGCCGCTGCAACAGAAGGGCGACGCCGAGCTCGTCACCCAGTACGACATGAACGACGTCGCCAAGCTCGGCCTTCTCAAGATGGACTTCCTCGGGCTGCGCAACCTGGACGTGATCGAAGCGGCGCTCGTGATCATCGAGAGGACCGACGGCGTCTGCATCGAGATCGACCGGCTGCCGCTCGACGACCAGAAGACCTACGAGATGCTGGCGCGCGGTGATTCCACGGGCGTGTTCCAGTTCGAGAGCCCGGGCATGCGCGAGGCGCTGCGCGACGTGCGGCCCACGCAGTTCGAGGACCTCATCGCGATCGTGGCGCTGTACCGGCCCGGGCCGATGCAGTACATCCCTACCTACGCGCGCAACAAGAAGGACCCGGCCTCGGTCGTCTACGACCACGAGGCCTTGCGCCCGATCCTGGAGCCCACGCACGGCGTCACGATCTACCAGGAGCAGTACATGGCCATCGCCCGGCGCGTGGGCGGGTTCTCGCCGGCGCAGGCCGACGACCTGCGCAAGGCCATCAGCAAGAAGGACCGGCAACTGATGGCAACGCTCAAGGAGCCCCTCATGGAGGGCCTCGGCGCCAGTGGCGTGCCGCTGGCGGTAGCCCACAAGCTCTGGGCCAACTTCGAGGCCACCGGCGACTACTCGTTCAACAAGAGCCACGCCGCCTGCTACGCGCTCATCAGCTACCGCACGGCCTGGCTCAAGGCCAACTACCCGGTGGAGTACATGGCGGCGCTCATCAGCAGCGTCATGAACACCAAGGACAAGGTGCCGTTCTACGTGAACCAGTGCCACGAGCTCGGCATCGAGGTCCTGCCGCCGGACGTCAACGAGAGCGACGTCGGCTTCACCGTCATTGAGGGCAAGATCCGCTTCGGGCTCAACGCCGTCAAGGGCGTAGGGCGCGGCGCCATCGAGACGATCATCGCGGCGCGTACATCCGGCCCGTTCAGCTCCATCTTCGACTTCTGCGCCCGGGTCGACTCGCAGATGGCCAACAAGCGCGTCCTCGAGGCCCTCATTCGCAGTGGCGCCTTCGACGGCGCCGGCGACCCGCGGCGCGGCATGCTCGAGGCATTGCCGACGGCGATGGCCGACGGCGAGCGCCGCCGCAAGGACGCGGCCCAGGGCCAGGGCGGCCTCTTCGACATGGCAGGCGCTGCGGAGGGCGCTGCACATGAGCCTCAGGTGCCGCAGCGCGAGTTCGACCAGGCCACGCTGCTCAGGCAGGAGAAAGAGGCTCTGGGCCTCTACGTCTCCTCGCACCCGCTCAAAGACCTGCGCGAGCAGCTGCGCGACGAGATCGAGGTGCCGGTAGGCGGGCTCGACGACGCCGTCGACGGCGGCATGCTGTGGACCGGCGGCATCGTCGCCAACGCGCAGAGGAAGGTCAGCAAAAACGGTGGCGTGTGGCTGGCGTTCCGCCTCGAGGACATCGACGGCGGCGTCGAGTGTCGCGCCTGGCCGGCGACTTACGAGCAGTACCGGGACCTGCTCGTCGAAGACGGTATCGTCAAGGTGAAGGGGCGCCTGGAGCGCAAGTCCGAGGGCGAGACCACGCTGATCGCCATCGAGGTCGTCCCGTTCAGCGGCGTGAGCGAATACCGGCCGCTCACGGTCACCATCGACGCCCGCAGGGTGCGGCCCAGCGTGCTCGACGACCTCAAACGCATCCTCGGCGACTTCCCCGGCCACGTGCCGGTGGTGCTGCAGATGGTCCGCGGCGACGAGCGCGCCAAGTTGCGCGTGGGCGACGGTCTGCGGGTCGAGCCCGTGGCGGGCTTGTACGCGGAGCTCAAGGCTCTGCTCGGCGAGAGCTGTGTCGGAGTCGGCTGAGGCCGGCTGCGCGGGTCCGGGAAAGAGGTAGCCATGATCCCCGAAGGCATGCGCGATGTGCTCCCCCCCGAGTCGGGCCAGCTGCGGGCCATCGAGACCGCCCTCTGCCGCCGTTTTGAAGCCTACGGCTATGGCGAAGTGCGCACTCCGTGGCTCGAGTACGCCGAGACGCTCGAGACCGTGGAGGACGACACGCTGGAGGCCGGGTACAGGCTCCGCGATCAGCAAGGCCGCGAGCTCATGGCGCGCACCGACATGACGGTGCCCGTGGCGAGGCTGGCGGCCGCCCGGTTCCACGACAGGCCGCTCCCCCTGCGCTTCTTCTACGTGGCGCCTTCCATGCGTCCCTGGGCGCCGCAGCGCAGCCAGGACGGGGAGTTCGTGCAGGCCGGCGCCGAGCTCCTGGGTCTGCGCTCGGCGGCGGCCGACGCCGAGAGCGTGATCCTGCTCTGCGATTGTCTCTCGGCGCTCGGGTTGCACGAGTTCCGGGTGGCCTTGGGAACGGTGGCCTTCTACACGGCGCTGGTCGACTCGCTGGGCCTCGACGACGACCGCGAGAAGTTCCTGGAGGCGCTGGCCGACCGCGACTACCCGCTGCTCGAGAGCATCGCCGGCAACGCCGGCGTGGACCAGGACGCGCTCAAGGTGTTGTGGCGTACCTTGGAGCTCAGCGGTACCCGCGACGGGCTCAGCCAGGTGCGCAAGATGGCGAGCAGCGATGCCATGGACGATGCCATCCGCCACCTCGTGGAGGTCAGGGAGCTCGTCGACGACGCCGGCTTCGATGATGCGGTCACGCTCGATTTCGGCCTCTACCAGGACCTCACGTACTACAGCGGCGTCATCTTCGAGGCTTACGCCCCGGGGGTCGGCCTGCCCATCGCCTCCGGAGGGCGCTACGACGGCCTGCTGGAGCGCTTCGAGTGGGACATCCCCGGGGTGGGTTTCGCCATCGCCGTGAACCGGCTGCACGAGGCGCTCGAGGAGGCCGGCGCCGTGCCCTCGGCCGCTCCGGCCTGCATCGCCTTCGCCGGCGGGCTCGACGAGCCGGCGAGGGCCATGGAGCTGCGCCGCGCCGGCTGGGCGGTCGCCGCTCTTCCCGTTGACGCGTCGGCGCCGCCCCTCCCGCGCCTGCACCGCAGCGGCGGTTCGTACGTCTTCGAGCCGGCCGACGGCAGCAAGGTGAGCGGCAGCTGGCGCGACGTCCTGCGGGCGCTGGGGAT
>JADGPQ010000050.1 GCA_017882325.1 Thermoleophilia bacterium | reverse complement strand
AGGCGCCGTCGCCGATGGTGACCGGCGCCACGATGGTGGTGTCGCTGCCGGTGTGCACGTTGTCGCCGATGGTCGTGGCGTGCTTCTCGTAGCCGTCGTAGTTGGCCGTGATGTTGCCGGCAGCGATGTTGCTGTGCCGGCCCACCACGGCGTCGCCCACGTAGCTGAGGTGCGGCACCTTGCTGCCCTCACCGATGCGGCTGTTCTTGATCTCGACGAAGCTGCCGGCCTTGGCGCCCTCGGCGAGCACCGTGTTGGGGCGGATGTAGGCAAACGGCCCGACGCTGCAACCTGAGCTGATGACGCACTCGTAGAGGTGCGAGCTGATCACCCGGACGCGGTCGCCGACGAAGGCGTCACTGAGGAACGAACCGGGGCCGATCTCGCTGGCGGCGCCCACGGTGGTACGTCCGAGCAGATGCGTGTTGGCGCGGATGAACGTGTCGCGCCCGACCTCGACGCCCCAGTCCACGAACGTCGTGTCGGGGTCCTCGACGGTGACGCCGGCGAGCATGAGACGCTCCAGCAGCCGCCGGCGCATGGCGGCGTTGACGAGGGCCAGCTCGACGCGCGAGTTGACGCCCATGCACATCTCCTCGTCGTCGCTCTCGAAGGCGGCAACGGTGTGCTCGGCGTCGATGAGCAGGTGCACGACGTCGGTGAGGTACAGCTCGCCCTGCGAGTTGTCGCTGCCCAGCCGCGCGAGCGCCGAGCGCAGCGCGTCGCTGCGGAACACGTAGAGGCCCACGTTGATCTCGTCGATCTCGCGCTCGTCGCGCGAAGCGTCCTTGAACTCGACGATGCGCGCCACGCGCTCGTCGGCGTCGCGCACGATGCGCCCGTAGTGGGCGGGATCGTCGAGGCGCACCGTGGTGAGCGTGGCCGCGGCGACGGCGTCGAGGTGCCGCTGGAAGAGGCCGGCGACGAAGTCGCCGTGCACCAGCGGCACGTCGCCGTAGAGCACCATCACGTCGCCCTCGAAGCCGGCCAGCGGCTCGAGGCCGGCGCGCACGGCGTCGCCGGTACCGCGCCGCTCGTACTGCACGGCGCGCTCACACCCCACAGGCAGGATATCGGCGATCCGGTCCTGGTCGGGGCCCGTGACCACGACCATACGCTCCGGAGAGATGCTGAGCGCGGCATCGATGACGTAGGCGAGCATGGGCCGGCCACACACCTCGTGCAGCACCTTCGGGACGTCCGACTTCATGCGCGTCCCGAGACCGGCCGCGAGGATCACGACGGCCAGCGGCGGGCGCCTGACTGTGGGTCTTTCGGTCATATGGCTCACCTGACGGGAGTAGTGGTCGCTGGTGCCGTCCGCGCGTCCGGCTGTGGCTGGGGCGGGAGGATTCGAACCTCCGGATGCCGGGACCAAAACCCGGTGCCTTACCACTTGGCTACGCCCCAGCGCCGGACGGCCGGGGCGCCGCAGGGCGCCGCGCCGCCCGCCGCAAAGCGGCACGGTATTCTATCACTCCGGGCGCGGGCGGCGCGCCGCGGCCGGCTGCAGATCGCTGACGCACCAGGCGCGGGAGGGCGCCAGCGCCGCCCGCGCCCTGCTTGCCGCCTCCTCGTTCGCGAAGAGACCGAAGACCGCCGCACCGCTGCCGGTCATGGCCGCGGTCAGTGCGCCCTCGGCGGACAGGCGGTCGCGCAGCTCTGCCACCGCCGGCTTGCGGGCGGTCACGCTCGCCTCGAGATCGTTGTGCACCAGGGCCACGACGTCCTCGACGGCTTGCGCCGTCTGCACGGCCGCGGAGAGCGCGCGCGCCTGCGGCACGAACTCCTTGCGCGTCGTCTCCACGTCTTCGTCCCGCCAGCGGTACACGGCGGCCGTGCTGAGCCCGAGGCCGGGGATGGCGATCACGAGGTGCAGGTCGGGAAGCGTGACTTCCTTGAGGACCTGACCCCTGCCCATCACGAGCTGCGGGCCGGGCCACAGAAAGAACGGGACGTCGGAGCCGACGGCTGCGGCTACATCGTGGCGCAGACGCGTCGACAGCTCGAGCGCGAACAGCCGCTCGAGGGCGATCAGCGTGGCGGCGGCGTCTGAGCTGCCGCCGCCGAGCCCGCCACCGTGGGGCACGTGCTTCTCGATGGTGACGCGTACTTCGAAGGCGCGTTCCAGCCGCGCCTCCAGCTCGCGAACCAGCTTGGCGGCGAGGTTCTGCTCGCCGGGCGCCACGTCGCACACGACGTCCAGCCCGGCTCCCGGCGTGCGCTCCACGACGACGCGGTCGGCGAGCGTCACGGGCACGATCAGCGAGGCGATCTCGTGGAACCCGTCGGGCCGTAGCGGCCCGACGAGCAGCGCCAGGTTGAGCTTGGCCGGCGCCATGACCTCCGCCATCGCCGCGGGGCCGTTGCTTTTCGCGATCATCGCCCGCCCTCCCTGACATCCGCCCTGCTCAAGCGTGCCCACCAGTCTCTGTCGCGGCTGAGGGCCACGCCAACGCCTGCGCCAGCGCCGCCCATTGCGGCGGCGCGAGCTCTTCGGGGCGAGCCGCCGGACTCAGCCCAAGCTCGTCGAGCGCGCGCAGCACGTCCTCATGTGACAACGTCACCCCGGCGCGCGCCGCGCCGGGCAGCGTGTTGGTGAGCACCTTGCGCCGCTGGCCGAAGGCGCGGCGCACCAGCTGATCCATGGCCTCATACTCGGCGGCGAGCGGCGGCGCTTCGCCGGCCGCCGTGGCCGTCCCCGCCGCGGCAGGCACCCGCCGGAAGAAGGTGATGAAGCTGGAATCCACGCGCGGCTGCGGACGAAAGGCGGCCGGCGGAACCGCCCGGACCTCATCTCGCCGGCAGGCGAGCTGCACCAGCACCGACACGGCCGAGTACGCCTTGGTCGACGGAACGGCGAACAGACGCTCGCCCAGCTCCTTCTGCACCATCACCGCCCAGCGCTTCATCTGCGGTGACCCCGCGATGGTCGTCATGATCAGCGGGATGGCGATGTTGTAGGCGAGGTTGGCGACCAGCGTCGTGGGCGGCGGGTCGAGCGCGGCGAGGTCGTGCTTGAGTGCGTCGCCGGCGTGAACGCTCAGGTTGGGGTGCTCCGCGGCCAGCTGCGCCAGTCGCGCCGCGTAGCGCTGGTCGATCTCGAAAGCATGTACCAGGCGAGCGCGATCGAGCAGCGGCCGGGTGAGCTGACCGTCGGCGGCCCCGACCTCCAGGACCACGTCGTCGGGGCCTACCGCCGCTTGCTGCACGATCGCACGCAGGATGTTGCCGTCGACGAGGTGGTTCTGGCCGTAGCGGTGCAGGGCGTGCGGCCGCGGGGGGCGACTGCGTTCGCCCGCGGCCTGCCCGTCGCCGTGGGGAGCGCGGGGCCTCCGTGCGCCGCTTGTGGGGCGTTTGGCCATCCTCACGTGCCGTTCGAGAGCCCGAAGACGCGGCGGGCGTTGGCAGTCGTGACTGCGGCGGCGCGCGCCGCGTCCCAGCCGCGCGTCTCGCCGACTGTGGCGGCGGTGTGCACGACCCAGGCGGGCACGTTGCTGTTGCCGCGGTTGGGCACCGGGCTGAGGAACGGTGCGTCCGTCTCGACCATCAGGCGGTCCTCGCGGACGCGCGCGGCGGCGGTGCGCAGGTCGCCGGCGTTCTTGTACGTGACGTTGCCGGCAAAGCTCGCATAGTAGCCGCGCGCGTTGCACTCGTCCACGTACTGCGGCAGCGAGAAGCAATGCATGACGACCGTCAGGTCGCCGGCCTCGTCGGCCAGCTGCGCCATGACCTCCGCGCCGGCCTCACGAACGTGCACGACCAGCGGCAGGCCGGCCCGGCGGGCCAGGTTGATCTGGGCGCTAAAGGCCCGACGCTGAGCGTCGCGCGGCGACAGGTCGCGGTAGAAGTCGAGGCCGCACTCGCCGACGGCGACGACACGTGGGTGCGCGGCGAGCTCCTCGAGCTCGCCGAGAAGCGCGTCGTCGAGCGTGCCGGCGTCGTGCGGGTGAAGGCCTACGGTCGCGTACACGCCCTCGAAGTGCTCGGCGAAGCCGATCGCGAGCCTCGAGCTGGCCGCGTCGATGCCGATGCTGACGACGGTCTCCACTCCGGCCTCTCGCGCCTGCTCTATCGCCCAGCCGGGGTCCCTCAGCATCTCCAGGTGACAATGGGAATCGATGAGCGTCATGGGCTCAGGTGGCGGTCTGGGCAGGTGTGGCGGACAGGGTGCGGCGTGGCTCCTGCGGCACGGGCGGCGGCCTCAGCCGCCGGCCTCGATGCGCGGGAAGAGCGGCGGGCCCACGACCACCGCAGCGGGCGTGAGGCCGGTCCAGGCCGCCTTCTCGAGCAGCAGGTCGGCGGCGCCGTGCGCTTGACCGAGGCGCTGGAGAATCTTCTCGGCAGTGCCGGGGATCACGGGATAGATAGCCAGCGCCACGAGGCGCAGGCCGGCCGCCAGCCCGTGGAGCACCATGTCGAGGCGGCCGGCCTGCGCCTCCTCCTTGACGAGCTTCCAGGGCGCCTCTTCCTCGACCAGACGGTTGAGGCGCCGCACGTACTCCCACACGGTCTCGATGGCGGCCGTGACCGCGACGACGTCGTAGTGCGCGCCGGCGGCGCGCACCATCGCCTCGCCTTCGGCCGCCACGTCCCGCAGCACTTCGTCCACCGGCGCCTCCGGGATGCGCCCGTCGCGGTACTTGCCGATCATGCTCACGCTGCGGCTCACGAGGTTGCCCAGCTCGTTGGCGAGCTCGCTGTTGTAGCGGCCCTCGAAGCCTTCGAGGCTGATCACCCCGTCCTGGCCCAGCGCAACCTCGCGCATGAGGTAGAAGCGCAGCGGGTCGATTCCGTACTGGTCCATGACGGCGAAGGGGTCGAGCACGTTGCCACGCGTCTTGCTCATCTTCTCGCCGCCCATGAGCAGGTAGCCGTGGATGAACTCGCCAGTGGGCAGGGAGTGGCCGGCGCTGAGGAGCAGCGCCGGCCAGATCACGGCGTGGAACTTGAGGATGTCCTTGGCGAGCAGGTGATACACCGCCGGCCAGAAGCGCTCGACGAGGTCCTCGCCGGGGCGCGCATAGGTGAGCGCGGACAGGTAGTTGATGAGCGCATCGACCCACACGTAGATGACCTGTTCCGGGTCCCAGGGCACGGGCACGCCCCATGTGATGCTCGAACGGCTGATACTGATGTCTTCGAGGCCCTGGTCGATGAACGACAGGGCCTCGTTGTAGCGCGACCTGGGCTTCACGAGGTCGGGGTTCGCGCGGAAGAGCTCGGCGAGCCGCTCCTGATACTTGCTGAGCAGAAAGTAGTAGTTCTCTTCTTCGAGCCAGACCGGCTTGATGCCGTGGTCGGGGCACGTGCCGTCCGGCGCGAGGTCGCGCTCGTACCAGAATCCCTCGCAGGCGGTGCAGTAAAGGCCGCCGTAGGCGCGCTTCTCGATGTCGCCGGCGGCCTTGAGCCGCTCGACGAACTGCTGCACGTAGGCCTCGTGCTCAGGGTCGGTAGTGCGGATGAAGAAGTCGTTGGTGGCGCCCAGCTGCTCGGCAAGGTGGCGGAACCTGGGCGCCAGCTGGTCGACGTGCTGCCGCGGCGTGAGGCCGCGCTCGGCCGCGGCCTGCGCGACCTTGTTGCCGTGCTCATCCACGCCTGTGAGGAAGAAGACGTCGTCGCCCTTCTGGCGGTGGTAACGCGCCAGGATGTCGGCGGCGATGGTCGTGTAGGCGTGCCCCAGGTGCGGCTCGCCGTTCACATAGTAGATGGGCGTGGTGATGTAGAAGCGCACGGGCTAAGTCTACTTCTTCTCGGTCTTGAGAGCCTTCGCCGCCCGGCCGTAGCTGCCGATGCGCTCGCCCAATGACCAGTACTCGCCCTCGACGTAGGCGATAGGCTCGAGGGCGCTCGTCTTGACGTGGCCGCGCGCGTCGAGGACGTCCTCGTCGTACTGCACGGCGACGATCTCGGCGAGATAGAGGTCGTGCGCGCCCAGATCGAGCTGATGGCGCACGACGCACTCGATGTTGATGGGGCATTCGTCGATGAGCGGCGCGGCGACGTGCTTCGCCGGCCGCGCCGTGAATCCGAGCTCGGCGAACTTGTCGTGCTCGGCCCCAGACCAGACGCCGGCCAGGTCGACCTTTCCGAGCTGCCCGGCGCGCGGGATATTGACGACGAACTCGCGCGCCGCGTCGACCAGGCGGTGCGAATGCCGCGAGGGCCGGATCGCGACGCTCAACATCGGCGGCGCCGAGCACACCGTGCCGACCCACGCCAGAGTGATGATGTTGTCCTTCTCCTTGCCGTGACCGGCGACGCTGAGCAGCACCACGGGGGTGGGCAGCAGCGCAGTCGACGGCTTGCGTTCGATCTTCACGTGGCTCCTCCTGAGCTCTGGCGTACTGATCGTCCGCAATCGTACCTTACGTTGAGAATCGCATGCCGCTAGCGTCCCCGCCACGACATTCGTAGAATGGCGGGGTCGAAGGGAGCGCCATGCGCAGGCAGTCACCGGACAAGACCGACATCGCCATCATCGGCCACCTGCAGAGCGACGGGCGGCGCGCGTACACGACGATCGCCAAGGACCTCGGCATCTCGGAGGCCGGCGTGCGGCAGCGCGTGGCGCGGCTGCTGCGCACAAACATCATTCAGATCGTCGCCGTGAGCAGCCCGCTCGACCTCGGGCTGATCTGGGCGCAGGTACACCTTCGCGTTGAGGGCGAGCGCCTGGAGGCGGTCGCCGAAGAGGTGGCGGAGCTGCCTCAGGTGGATTACGTGAGCATCTGCGCCGGCAACTTCGACATCATCGTCGGTATCGTCGCCCACGACCGCGAGGAGCTCATGCACGTGCTCGTGAATCATGTGCGCACCATCCCGGGCATCGTCCAGGCCGAGTTCCTGCTCAACCTCAAGATCCTCAAGGACACCTATGAGTGGTCGCCGGGCGAGGGTCCGGAACGCTCCTAGCGCTCCTGCGCCGCAAGTGTTGGCGCCGGGCTGCGACATCGTGGAAGAATGCATCGCCGAGGTGAGCAAGGCCCATATCAAAGGAGTGGAGTAGATGACCTACGAGGAAATGCCGTACGCCGGCATCGCGACCTTCTTCAAAGCGCCGCTGGTCACGTCGCCCACGTCCGCCAACGCCGACGTGGCCGTCATGGGCATCCCCTGGGACGAGGGCACGACGAACCGCTCGGGCGCGCGCATGGGCCCGCGCGCCCTGCGCGAGGCCTCCACGATGTGGGCCTTCCAGAACGGCCTCGAGCCGCTTTACGACGGCGAGGCCAGGGTGAGGCTCCTTGGCGGGGTCCGCTGGGCCGACTGCGGCGACGTCGCCCTCGGGCCGATGTGGCCCGCGGAGCGCTACCACGCAGCGGTCGTCGAGCGGCTGCTGCCGCAAATCGAGGCGGGACTGTTCCCCGTCACGCTGGGCGGCGACCACTCGATCACGTACCCCGTGCTCAAGACCGTGAGCGAGTCACGGGAGAGCGAGCCCTTCCAACTCGTCCAGTTCGACACCCACATGGACTATTGGCACGAAGAGGGCGGCCAGCGCTACTCGCACGCCAGCCCGATCATCCGTTCCCAAGAAGCCGGGTGGCTGGCCGGCCTCACCCAGTACGGCATCCGCAGCCTGCACACGCGCGGCGACAACATCGCCCTGGCGCAAAGTCGTGGGGCGCACATCTTCTGGTGCGAACAGGCGAAGGACACGCTCGTGGACGAGCTCGTCGAGCACCTCGAGCCGGGCGTCGATGCGTACATCACCTTCGACATCGACGCCCTCGACCCGAGCATCGCGCCGGGCACCGGCACGCCCGAGCCCGGCGGCTTCAGCTACTACGAGGCCAAGGCGATCCTGCTGGCGGTCTGCGCGCGCTGCAACGTGATCGGCATGGACCTCGTCGAGGTCGCTCCGCAGTACGACGGTCCCGGCCAGCTCACGGCACTTCACGGTGCCCGGCTGATCCTCGACACGGTCGGCGCCGTGTTCCGGCGGCGCGACGAGCTGGCGAAATAGCCAGCCCTCCGAGAAGGGCGACTCATGGTGAGAAGAAGGGTCTTCTCTCCGTGGCAAGTCGTTCGAACAGCATCACGGCGTGCTCCGGCCCCGGAAGAGCCGTGATCTCGTCCCGCATGCGTTCGGCAGCCTGTCGATAGGCGGGGTCTTCCAGCACACGCGACACAGCCTCGCGCACCATCCGCGGCGTGGCTGCCACGGCATCGAGCACCCGCGCAAGACCGAGCGTCTCGAAGCGGGCGGCGTTCAGCGGCTGGTCGGCGCCCATCGGGATCAGAACCATCGGCAGGCCATGCGCCAGCGCGCCCAGCACGCTGCCCGAGCCGCCGTGCGATACGACTATGTGGCAATGGGGCAGGAGCTCTGCTTGAGGAACGGACCGCTCGACGTGCACATTGGCCGGTTGAGGGCCGAATCCATGCGGATCGATGTCGGGTCCTACCGTGACGACGAGGTCGATCGGGAGATCGCGCAGTCCCGCGAGTACGCGCTGGAACAGATCGCCGGATTCCATGTTGTACACCGTGCCGAGCGTGAAGTAGACCGCCGGCGAGCCGTGAAGGCGCGTGATCCACGGTGGCGCGGGCTCGTTTGGCGCAGGGTCGCGCGTAAGGAGGCGCAGGGTGTGCGCCGTGGCCGGCAACGGGAAAGCAGGATCGCGATAGCTTGGTGGGAAGGGCGACAGGACGAGGTAACGGCTGAGCATCGCGAGATCGGGATCGGGTGGCAGACCGTGCTCGGCCCGGACAAAGGAGCCTGCGGCGCTGACGAGCACGGTCGCAGAGGGAAGGGCGAGCCGCTCGGCGACGACCATGGCGCCGAAGTCCAGTTCCTCACACACCAGGAGGTCGGGCCGCCAAGCGGTGCTGAGCGGGAGGCTACCGGCTGCCCGCTCGCGCGCGATGCGGCGGCCAAAGCTGTCACCGACGGCGCGCATGTCCCGCTCCACATGGAACGCGTCCAGCGGAAGCCGCTCTGGCGTCAGACCAAGATCCGAACCTGCGGCGAAGGCGGTGAACCCAAGGGCCTCGACCTTCGGGATGATCCACGGCCGAGACGCAAAGGCGACGGTGTGGCCTCCAGATTCCGCCGCGCGGGCGATGGGGACGAGTGGTTCCAAGTGACCTCTCCCACCCGCGCATGTGAAGAGAATGCGCATGGTGGTGGGCCTTGTTCGTCGACCACGTAGACGCCATCGGCGCCCAGCCCTCGGGCTAGCTTGAGAAGCCGCCGCGTGAGCGAAGATGCGATCCCTTCTCTTCGATGCGGTGAGCTGACCTGAAGGTACGCGAGTTGGGCCAGCCCAGGTCTGATCTCAGGAGTGAGAAGTCCGACCCCCACAAGCTTCTCGCCATCGAAGGCGCCGATCATGGTGGCGCCGGAGGCAAGGTGTCTCCGGCAAAAGGCAACCTGCTGAGCGACCGTGTGCTCGCCGTCGCCCTGCTTAAGGAAGTCGGGGACGTCCCACCGCACGTTCGTCCGCACGAGATTGCCATCGTGGAGCTCGAAGCCGACGCGGACGATCTCTGAGCGATCGATGTCAGCGAGCCTGGGGAGCTCAGCTTCAGTCATTTGGCGATATGTCAGGGGATTCACGAGGCTTCCATCCTGGCTCGGGTAGGGTTCTGCTCAACAGGGATTGCGCAGTGTGCGTAGACGGGCTACTCACCTATGCCGCTCCGCTACCACAAGGCTACCGCAGGTCCGGCGTGTCACCGCCGCGGACCCGCGATTGTCATTCTCACGCCGGGCGGGTCGTCCGGCGTGAACGGCTGGGCAGGAAGGCGTCCACGCCCTGGCGTGTCGCGGCGACCGCCGTGTAGATGTTGGCGTAGGCCGTGATCATGCAGACCATCGACAGTTGCCGCAGGTGCCGAAGCTCGCGCGGTCGCGGGGCAACTGCGCCGACGCCACGCCGACCAGCCCGGCGAACTGCTGAGAGTCGACGTACTCGACGCGCTCGCGGTCGAGCTCCTCGAGCACCCCGGCGGCAGGCGCTGAGCCGCTCCACCGCGTGCGGAATCGCGCGAGTGTCCGCGCGCATCTGCGGCGCCTCGCTGTCCGTTGCCGCTTCGACTCAGCCCCCCAGGGATCCCCCCGCGGCTTCTGAGCCTGTGATTGGTGTCAGAGCACGACGATTGTCACGCGGCCACCCGCGAAAGATGCGATGGAAGCCGCCCCGAGAGTGTGGCAACGGGCGAGCGGAGCGGCCCGCGGCGGTGTCAGCGGCCGAGGGCGGCGGCCAGAGCGGCGATGGACTCGGGCGGCGTGCCGCAGCACCCGCCGACGATGCGGGCGCCCAGCGCGGGATAGCCGCTTACCACGGCGGCAAAATGCTCGGGCGTCTCGCCGTACACCGTCTGGCCGCCTTCGAGGCGCGGCTGGCCGGCGTTGGGCTGCGCACACGTGGCGCCGCCGTTGAGCTCAGCGAGGATGGGGACCAGCTCGGCCATGGGTTCAGCGGTGATCTCGCAGTTGCAGCCGACCATCTCCGCGCCGGCCTCCGTGAGGGTGGCGACCGCCGAGGCGGGGTCCACCCCCATCATGGTGCGGAAGCCCTTGGCGGCCGGTTTGAAAGCCAGGCTGGCCAGCACCGGCCGGCCGTCGGCAGCCGCCACAGCGGTCTCCACGGCGATGCGCGCCTCGGTGAGATCGAACATCGTCTCGATGTTGAGGAGGTCGACCCCGCCGCGCACGAGCGCCTCCGCCTGCTCGGCGAACGAGGCGCGCAGGGCTTCGGGGTCGGCGTCTCCCATGGGCTTGAGCATCTTGCCGCACGGGCCGATGTCGCCGGCCACGAAGCGGCCGGGAAACTCGCGGTCGCGCAGCGCGACTGCGAGGCGCGCGGCCGCTTCGTTGAGCTCCACGGCGCGCGCGGCCATCCCGTGCGCCTCAAGGCGCAGCCCCGTGCCGCCGAAGCTGTTGGTGTTCACGATGTCGGAGCCCGCGGCGTAGAAGGCGCGATGGATGTCCTCCACATCGGCGGCGTGCGAGACGTTCCACTCCTCAGGACACTCGCCGGCGGTGAAACCGCGGACCATGAGCGCCAGCCCGAGTCCGCCGTCGAGCAGCAACGGGCGTTCGGTGATGAGGGCCATGAGGTCCATGCTGGCAGTGTAGCAGACGGGCCGGGGTGGCCCGGCGACGGGCCGACGTGTCGCCCAGGTACCCGCCGGCTCAGCTTTCGGCCGCGACCTCGCGCACCAGGCGATCGGCCTCGCGCCCCGGAAGCGCGAGGCATACGCGCAGGGCCGCGGCGGTGTCGCGCCGCGAGAGGCCACGAGTGAGCAGGGCCGCGGCGGCCGCCCTCGCCTGCGGCCGGGCGGCGGCCGCTTCGTCAAGGGCCGGCCCGAGGTCGAGGACCAGGGTGATCTCGCCGCGCACGGCGCCTGTCGGTCCGGCGTCTGGGCCGGGCACCTGATAGCGCTCGCTGAGCTCCAGCAGCGTGCCGCGCACGATCTCCTCGTGCACCTTGGTGAGCTCGCGACACACGGCGGCGCGGGCTCCGGGCAGGGACGCGGCCAGCACGGCGACACTGCGCGCCAGCCGCTGCCCGGTCTCGAAGGCCACGACGAGGCCGCCGCAGCGGCGCCACGCCTGCAGCGCCGTCTCCAGTTCGCGCGCCCTGCGCGGCAGATAACCCACGAAGCGGAAGCCGTCACCGTCGTAGCCCGCGGCCACGAGGGCCGTCAGCACCGCCGACGGCCCCGGCAGCACCGTGAGCTCGAGACCTTCGGCGACGGCGCGCACGACCAGGCGCATGCCGGGGTCCTGCACGCCGGGCATACCAGCGTCGGTGACCAGGGCCACGTCCTTGCCATCGCGCAGGAGGCGCAGCACCTCCTCGGTCTTCTGCGCCTCGTTGTGCTGGAAGAGACTCGTCATGGGCACGTGGACGTCGAAGTGGCTCAGGAGCTTGCGCGTGTGACGCGTATCTTCGGCGGCGACGAGCTCGACGGCGCGGAGTGTATCGAGGACGCGCGACGTCACGTCCCCGAGATTGCCGATCGGCGTGGCACAGATGTACAGCATGCCGCTCACCCCTTCAGGAAGCGCTCGATGAAGATGACGCCGATGTCGCGCCCGGCCACGCGCGCGTGCCGGCGGGCGGTGCCGATGATGGTGAATCCGAGCGCGAGATGGTACCCCAGCGAGTCGAGGTTGTCGGCACGCAGGTCGGTGAAGATCTTCTCGTAGCCCATCTCGAGAGCCCTCGCGAACGACGCAGCCGCCAGCGCGGCGCCGACGCCACGCCGCCGGTGCCGCTCGTCGACGTAGGTGCCCATGGTCGCCACGTGGTCGAACTCGCGAGTCGTGAAGGTATTCCAAGGGACGACGGTCTGGAAGGCGATAATGCCGCCGGCCGCCTCGGCGATGTGGAGGAACGAGCGCTCCGGGAGCTCCCGGATGTAGAGGCGCTCCTCGGCCTCGGTGAACGGCGTGTCGAGCAGACTATGGCGGCCGCCGGCGATGACGCCGTTGAGCACGGCGGCGACGCCGGCGGCGTCGTCCGGCGTCGCCCGCCTGATGCTGATGCCGGAGGGCACGCTCACGCCGCCGGCCTTCTCATGACGACCAGGACCTCCCACTCGTCGAAGGACTCGCGCCATTCGCTGTCGGGCATGCCGCCTCCCCCTGGGTCTCTCACCCCATTCTGTCAGGCCCGGTGCGTTGTTTCGAGCGCCTGGCGGAAGGCTCGTGGCGTGAGAAGGGGGCGCCGTGATGCTGGCGCACATGGTCTGCAGTGAGTGCGGCGAAGTCTTCGACGAGGATCTGTTCGCCGAAGACCCCGGCGAGACGATCGTCTGCCCGATGTGCGGCACGGGCACGCTCGAGCGTGACGTAGCCCGCCCGGTGCCCGCTCGAAGCGGGATTTCCGGCCGGCAGCGCACGCGGTCCGCGATACACTTGCGGACATGAGTCCCGTGCGCGCCCTCGTCCGCAAGGCCACCACGGCAGACGCCGACGCGCTCGCCGGTCTCTGCGACGAGCTCGGCTATGCGTCCACTGTCTCACAGGTCCGGGACCGGCTGTCACTCCTCGACGACCTCGAACGCACCCTTCTGGTGGCGGAGGTCGAGGGCGGTCTGGTCGGCTTTGTCGACGTGCACGTGCAGCGCGTCGTGGAGGCAGACCCGTACGCCGAGGTCGGCGGGCTCGTCGTGAAGGCCGGGCGTCGCGGCGAGGGGCTGGGAACAGCTATGCTCGCCGCCGCCGCCGAATGGGGACGGGGCCGCGGCCTCACGGTCATGTGGATCCGCGCCAACCTCACTCGCGAAGGGGTGCACGACTTCTATCCGGCCGTCGGTTGCCGGCGGGTCAAGGACCAGCGCGTCTACGAGTACCCCCTGTGAAGCGCATCGTCTTCGGCGACAACCTCGAGGTGCTGCGCGCGCTCCCGCGAGCCTGCGCGCGTCTCATCTACATCGACCCGCCGTTCAACACCGGACGCGCGCAGAAGCGTACGCGCCTGCGTACCTCGCGCGACGAGGCCGGCGACCGTACCGGCTTCCAGGGGCGGCGCTACAGGACCGAGGTCCTGGGGAGCGCCGCTTGGCCGGACGATTTCGCCGATTACCTGGGGTTCCTGGCGCCGCGACTCGAGGAAGCGCGGCGCATCCTCGCGCCCGACGGCTCGCTGTTCTTCCACATCGACAGCCGCGAGGCGCACTACTGCAAGGTGCTTCTCGACGAGGTCTTCGGGCGCGACTCGTTTGTCAACGAGATCATCTGGGCCTACGACTATGGAGGCCGGCCCAAGAAGCGCTGGCCGGCCAAGCACGACACCATCTTCTGGTACGCCGTCGACCCGTCCCGCTACGTCTTCCGCTACGACGACATCGACCGTGTGCCCTACATGGCACCTGGCCTCGTCGGCCCCGCGAAAGCCGCGCGCGGCAAGACGCCGACGGACGTGTGGTGGAACACGATCGTCAGCCCGACGGGCAAGGAGAAGACGGGATACCCGACCCAGAAGCCGCTCAAGATCCTCGAGCGCATCGTGAGGGTCCACTCTGACCCCGGCGATCTGGTGGTCGACTTCTTCGCGGGGAGCGGCACGACCGGCGAGGCCGCGGCGCGCAGCGGCCGCGGCTACCTGCTGGTCGACGCCAATCCGGAGGCCATCCTGATCATGGCGCGACGGCTGTCGTGGGACGAGCCTGAGTTCGCAGGCTGTGAGGGCATCCTGCCCTGAACCATGAAGGGGGCCGGCTCCTCGCGGAGCCGGCCCCCGAAGCGTCAGGCGCTCTCCGCCGGGGTCACTCGGGGACGATGGCCTCGCTGGGGCACGACTCGACACAGGTCGCGCAGTCGTCGCACTTCTCGGCATCGATGATGTAGATGGGGTCGTCTTCGGAGATAGCCTCGTTGGGACACTCGTCG
Source organism: Thermoleophilia bacterium (assembly GCA_017882325.1). Taxonomy (GTDB): domain Bacteria; phylum Actinomycetota; class Thermoleophilia; order UBA2241; family UBA2241; genus CAIXSE01. The sequence goes on along the minus strand of JADGPQ010000050.1, from coordinate 323 downwards.
AGGCAAGCGCCGCACGCGAGACACTCGTCAGTGATCTTGTAAGCCATGTGGTTCTCGTCACCTCCTGTTGGCGCGCTGCGAACGCAGAACGCGCGGGATTCCACTTCTCATTTAGCGATATGGCCGGGGCGAAGTCAAGACGAGCGCTGGGCGTCGTCCGGGAAGAGCTCGCTGAGAGCCAGGGCGGCCGCGCCGATGAAGCCGGCCTCCGGCCCCAGCGCCGCCGGCACGATGCGGACCTGGTCGCGTGCGGGTCGCGAGCCGCGCGCCTGCACCACGCTGCGGGCCGGCCCCAGAAGAAGCTCACCGGCGGCGGCGGCGCC
>JADGPQ010000213.1 GCA_017882325.1 Thermoleophilia bacterium | reverse complement strand
ATGGGCTTGCCTGACGGCGAGTCCAAGCAGTTCCTGCTGCTCGGCGGCGAGCCGATCCTCAACCACTCCGTGCGGCGGCTGCTCGCCATGCCGCAGGTCAGCGGTCTCGTGGTGGTGCTGCATCCGTCGCACACGGTGCGCTTCGCCTGCGAGCTGCTGGCCTTCGACGACGCCAAGCCTCTGCTCATCGCCGAAGGCGGCCGCAAACGCTCCGACTCGGTCCGCGCCGGCCTGCTCGAGGTGCCGGCGACGGCAGCCGTCATCGCCGTCCACGACGGCGCCCGGCCGCTCTTCTCCCGCCACGTCTTCGAACGGTGCATCGAGGCGCTCGACGACGTCGATGGCGCCGTGCCCGGCATCGAGGTCAGCGACACGCTCAAGCGTGCCGACCCGACCGGCGCCGTCGAGGCGACCGTCGACCGCAGCGGCCTCTGGGCCGTGCAGACGCCGCAGGTCTTCAGGGCCGGCGCCCTCCGTGACGTGTACTCGCGCGCCGATCTCGACGGAGCGACGGACGACGCCACGCTGCTCGAGAGGGGCGGCTACAAGGTCGGCCTCGTCGCGTCCACGCCGGCCAACGTCAAGATCACCACGCCGGCCGACCTTCCCCTGGCCGGCGCGCTCCTCACGTGGGAGGTCGAGGCCGACGTTTAGGGTAGGGAGCGGCTACGACGCGCACCGCTTCGCCGACGGCCGGCGCCTGGTGCTCTGCGGGGTCGAGATCGATCACCCGCAGGGTCTCGCCGGCCACTCCGACGCCGACGTCGGCGTCCATGCGCTCATGGACGCCCTGCTCGGCGCCGCCGGCCTCGGCGACATCGGCGACCTGTTCCCCGACACGGATCCGGCGTTCGCCGGCATCTCGAGCATGGAGCTGCTGCGCCGCGTCATCGCCCGCGTGGGCGACGCTGGCTGGCTGATCGCGAACGCCGACGTCACGCTCGTCTGCGAGCGCCCCCGCCTGACGGGCTATCGGCCCGCCATGCGCGAGGGGCTGGCGAGCGCCTTGGGAGTCGCGAGCGGCGCAGTGAGCGTCAAGGCGACGACCACGGAAGGGATGGGGTTCGAGGGCCGCGGCGAGGGGATCGCCGCTCAAGCAGTGTGTCTGCTGACGCAAAAGGGCTGAGCCGGCGGCTCAGCCCTCCTTCGTCAGAATCTGCTGCTGCTCGTCAGGACTTGTCGGTCGGGTCGCCCTTCTCGAGCTTGGCGGCATCACTCTTTGCCGACTTCTCGTCGTCGTCGTCCGGCGGCGTACCCTCCTCGAGACCCTGTTTGAACCCGCGGATGCTCTGACCCATCGATTTGCCGAGCTTGGGCAGCCGCGTGGCGCCGAACAGCAGGAAGACGATGACGAGTATCGCGATGATCTCGACAGGGCCAAGGTTCGGCATGTCACTCTCCTGAGGTGCTCGCCGCGCCCTCTCCGGACGGCGGCGCGATTGGGCAGGGTTCGTAGGGTGGACCTGATGACACTCTACGGCTCGTTCCGGCCGCAATCAAGTCGGCAGTGGATGACCCGACGGATGCCGGCAGCCGTGGAGCCCCGAGGCTGGTCAACCTGTGCGTCGGTGCGAGATACTGACAGGCGCGAGCACGGGTACGAACGGCACCGCTCCGGGTTCCGCGGCACGGGTACTCGCGGAGTTGCACCGACGTGCCGCGCGCCGTAGACCGGCAGACGTCGCGGCGTTGGGCGGAGGAGAAAGGAGCGGGCCGATGGGCGACCGTGTGCACGGTCTCGGGATGTACTCGCTCGGCATAGGCGACCGCTTCGCGCATGAGGCCGAAGCACAGCTGGTGGCGTTCGTGAAAGCGGCGCGCCTGGGCGTCGACGTGACCCCCGTCTGGAACAAGTCGAACCGCGAACATCTGGTGGTCGGCTCCGAGCCGGTGGGTGTGCGCGAAGCCGCCGACGCGGCGGCGTGCGCCGTCGGCTGGCGCGGGACCTATTTCGTCGACGCCGACCACATCACAGCCGCTACGGTGGCACGCTTCCTGGATCCCTGCGATTTCTTCACCCTGGACGTCGCCGGCTCGATCGGGCGGCCGGCCGCGGCTGCGGCCGTCGAGGCGTTCTGCGCGCGCCACAGCGAGCTCACGGCTGACGTGGAGGTGGCCGGCATCAACGCTCCTGTGGCGATGTCGCGCGAGACCACCGCACGCGTCGCGCGCCATTATCTGGAAGCCGTCAAGGACGCGGGGCAGCTGTACCGCCTCATCGTCGCTCGCCGGGGCGCAGGGACGTTTCTCACCGAGGTCTCGATGGACGAGACCGCCGCGCCTCAAACGCCCTCAGAACTGCTCGCGATCCTCGCGGCCCTGGCCGATGAAGGCATCCCGGTGCGGACCATCGCCCCCAGGTTCAGCGGCCGCTTCAACAAAGGGGTCGACTACGTCGGCGACGTGGCCGGCTTCGCGGCTGAGTTCGCCGCCGACATCGCTGTCGTCAGGCACGCCGTGGGGACGTACGGCCTGCCGGCTGACCTCAAGCTCAGCGTCCACTCGGGGAGCGACAAGTTCTCGATCTTCCCGCACATCAGGGAGGCCATCAGGCAGGCCGGGGCCGGGGTCCACGTGAAGACCTCGGGCACGACATGGCTCGAGGAGGTCATCGGTCTCGCCGAAGCCGGCGGCGACGGCCTCGCGCTGGTGCAAGACGTGTACGCCGGGGCTTACGAGCGCCGCGAGGAGCTGTGCGCGCCGTACGCGAGCGTCATCGACATCGACCCAGCCTGTCTGCCGACGCCGGCCGACGTTCGGGGCTGGAGCTCTGAGCGGTTCGTCGCCGCGGTGCGCCACGACGCGCAGGAACCGGCGTACGACCGGCAGGTGCGCCAGCTCATGCACGTCGGGTACAAGGTGGCCGCCGAGATGGGAGACAGCTACACAGAGCTGCTGGCGGCCTGCCGGGAGTCCATCGCGCAGAACGTGACGGACAACATCTTCGAGCGGCATCTGCGCCCGCTGTTCATCGGTGACCAGCAGACGTAGCGGCGAGAACATGGGGTGCGCTGCGGGGGCGTCTCGCCGCTTGGCGAGACGCCCCCGTTCTTGTCTGCGTGGCGGAGTGACCGGCCTGGGCCGGGCGCCTTCTTCAGTCTCAGGCAGTCCAGAAGCCGCGTGCCGGCGCGAAGACGACGGCGATGCGGAAGACCTCCCCGCCCTGGATGCGGAAGTTGTGCAGCGTGTTCTTGGGGACGAAGAGGGCGTCGCCGGGCTCGACGTCGAAATCGTCCTCGCCCACCCGCGCCTTGGCGCGGCCGGAGAGCACGTAGAAGACGTGGTCCTCATCCGGATGCACGTCGTCGAGCGCCGCTCCGTCGGGCTGGATCTCGGTGACGTGGAACTCGAGCTGCGAGCCGGGGCAGGACTTGGGGTTGACCAGAGGCCAGCCGCGGGTCTTCTCGTGCTTTGGCGGGTCCTGCGTGAACTCGACACCCTTTTGATTGAAGACTTTGCCGCGAGGTGCTTCAGCCATCGCCGGCTCCTTTCTCGTGATGGACGCGTACTTCGTTCTACGGCTCGAGGACGACCTTCATGGCGCCGTCGCGCCGCTCCACGAACGTCGCCAGTGCCTCCGCGAACTGGTCGAGCGGGAAGGTGTGGGTGTGGATGCCCTCGGTGGTCACCGCGCCGTTGGCCATCAATGCCAGCGCCGGCGCGGCCGTGTTGGGGTTGGCGCGCACGCCGAGGATGTCGAGCTCGGCCAGCGTCATCGGGCCCCACGGCACGTTGATGGTGTCGGTGGGCAGGCCGGCCATGACGAGGCGGCCGGCCTTGCGCGTGGACTTGATGGCCCAGTCGATCGCCTGCTGGGTGCCGGCGCACTCGACGGTGCAGTCGACGCCGACCCCTCCGGTGATCTCCATGACCTTAGCGACCGGGTCGTCGACCTTCTCGTAGTCGACGCCGATGGCGCCCATGCTCTCGGCGAACGCCAGGCGCGGGCCGCGGCCGATGACGATGACGAACTTGGCCCCTGACGCGCGCGAGTACTGGAAGGAGAACTGGCCGACCGCGCCTGGGCCCGTCACCAGCACGGTGTCGCCGGTCGTGACGCGGCCACGCTGCACTCCGTGCAGTGCGACGCCGGCGGAGTCCAGCATGGCGCCCTGCTGGTAGGTGAGACCCTCGGGCAGCGGCGTCGCCGACTTCACCGAGGTGACGATGTACTCGGCGTAGGCTCCGGGCGACGTGAACCCGTAGTGGCGGTGCCCGGAGGCGTTGTCGCCGTAGTTGAGGCACACCGTGTAGTGGCCGGTCATGCAGTTGAGGCAGATGCCGCAGCCCTTGTGAGCCTCGCCGGCCACGCGCGTGCCGACGGCGTACTTGGCGGCGACTTTCTCAGACGCCTTGAGGTCGTCGGCTACGGCCACTACCTCGCCGGCCCACTCGTGGCCGATGACGGCGGGGAAGGTCGGCGGCCAGAAGCCCGGGAACTTGCCGGCGATGATCTTGGGGTCGGTGCCGCAGATGGCCACGGCTTTGACGCGGCAGAGGACTTCGTCGCCCTTCGGTTCCGGTGTCGGCGCTTCTTGGATCTCGAAATCGTTCGGCCCCTTGAGGACCAGTGCCTTCATGGTCTTCGGAATATCATTCATAGTCTCGCCCCTCTCGGTCGGATCCGGAAACCGGTGCCTTGTTGACGGCCGCGGCGAAGCGCCGCGCTTGCTCGGCCGCCGCCCTGTCGTCGGGAAGCGGCAGGATCTCCGCAGAGAGCCAGCCTTCGTAGTGGATGTCGTGGAGCGCCGCGGCCACCTCTGCGAAGTCGACGTGACCCATACCGGCCGCCTGACGGTTGCTGTCGACGAT
>JADGPQ010000049.1 GCA_017882325.1 Thermoleophilia bacterium | reverse complement strand
CCACCCACGCTGCCCGGAGGCCATCGAGGCCTGCAAGGAGATCGACCCGCCGGACGTGCACATCGCCGGCGACCACCACGCGGCCTGCATCAGGATCGGAGAGTAAGACGGCGACGACGTGGCGGCGGTCACCGGACGGCGACCGCCGCCACGGGTGCCGTGAGGAGCCAAGCATGAGACGTTGTCTGACGGCCGCGGGGGTCGCCATCGCCCTCGCCGTTCTGCTGGTCGTCCCGGTCGCCTCCGCCGCGGCGGCCTCGCCGTCGCCATCGCCGAGCGCCGTGACCGCCTACCGGATCGGCATCCTCGAGCACTTCGACGGCATCAACCCGTTCAGCGCCTGGAGCGGCCCGTCGCGGGAGTGCTTTCGCCTGGGCTACAACTTCCTCACCTGGTACGACCGGGAGTACAAGCCCGTCCCCGATTTGGCGCGCAGCTGGGAGACCTCGGTCGACGGCAGGACGTGGACCTTCCACATCATCGAGGGGATGAAGTGGCAGGACGGCGCGTCCCTGACCGCCAGCGACATCGCCTTCACCTACAATCTCGTCCTCCAGACGCAGGACGCCGCCTACGCCCAATACCTCAGCGGCGTGACCAGCGTCACCGCGCCCGACGATAAGACGGTCGTCATTACGACGCGCAAACCGAACGCCGGGATGCTGGCGCTCTATATTCCCATCCTGCCCGAGCACATCTGGAGGGAGGCCGACCCCGAGAACCTCGGCGGGTTCGGGAACTGGCCGATGGTCGGCTCCGGCCCCTTCAGGGTCGCCGAGCTGGAAAAGGGCAAGTGGATCCGGATCGAGGCCAACCAGGATTACCCGCAGGAGCTCGGCGGCCCGCCCACGATCGACGAGGTGTATTTCGTCATCCACCAGAACGCCGACTCGCTGATCCAGGACTTCAAGGCCGGCCACCTCGACGCCATCGCCAATTGGCCGGCCACGTACTACAAGATCCTCAGGAGCCTGCCCGGCACGACCGCGGTCGCGGCGCCGGCCATCGGCTTTCACGAGCTCGGCTTCAACTGCTGGGCCAGCCCCAAGTCCAAGGGCAACCCGCTGCTTCGCGACGTCGCGGTGCGCCAGGCTATCGCGTGGGCCATCGACAAAGACAAGATCAACGCCACGTCGATGGCGGGTCTGGCCGTCCCCGGCACGTCGCTCATCTCCCCCGTCCAGGGCCTCTGGCACTGGAAGGCGCCCGCCCAGCAGAAGGTCGCCTACGACCCCGAGAAGGCCAAGCAGATCCTCGAGGACGCGGGGTACACCGATCGCGACGGCGACGGCGTGCGCGAGAACGCCAAGGGCAAGAAGCTCGACTTCCGCTTCGTGACCCTCAACGAGTACCCCGAGGACCAGGCGGCCGGCAAGATGATCGTCTCCTGGTGCGCCGACATCGGCGTCAAGCTCCGCCTCGATCAGAAGGACGAGGGCGCGTTCGCCGACGAGGTCTACGACAACGCCGATTACGACCTGTTCATCTGGAGCTGGCGCGGCGACATCGACCCCGGTTTCATGCTGTCCACATTCACTACGGCCCAGATCCTCAATTGGGGCGACAGCCAGTACTCCAACCCCGAGTACGACCGCTTGTACGACGACCAGGCACAGGCGCTCGATCCCCGGAAGCCCGACGATCCCACGGCGCGTAAGGCGATCACCGACAAGATGCAGGCGATCCTCTATCGTGACACACCGTACGTGATCCTCTGGTACAACGTGAACCTGCAGGCGTTCCGCACCGACAGGTGGAAGGGCTACGGCACTGTGCCGCTCAAGGACGGCGCGCCGTTCTTCAATCTCACGCGCGCCACCTACCAGGACCTCGAGCCGCGGGCCGTCGGCGTCGCTGCGACTCGGAGCGGCGGCTCGTCGTGGGTCTACGTTCTGGTCGCCGCGGCCGTGGTCGCCGTCGTGGTCGTCTTGCTCATCGTGCGGCGCCGGCCCAAGACGGTCGAGGTCGCATGAGCCAGGAGATGGCGAACGTCGCCATCGACATCTGGCCCGACGAGGCCATCGAGGCGATGCATCTGGCCTCGCTCGCTGCTCTTGAGCGCGCGGGCGTCACGGTTGAGTCGCCGGCCGCCAGGGAGCTCCTCCTGGCCGCCGGATGCACGGTCTCCGCCGCCGAGACCGGCGTGCACGAGTACCCGGACTCCCGCGGCGCGCTCGGGCTGTAGACTAGAAGAAGGCGGGTGACGATGGGTCCCCGCCGGGCGGCTCCATGGGGCGACTGACAGGAAGCAGAGGATGGCGATCCCCTTCGTGTACATCCAGGCGCGGGGCTCCTACCGGGAGCTTGGCCGCGCCGTCGGCGAGGGCGCCCGAGACGCCATCCACGCCTCCGTTACCTTCTTCCGCGACAACTGCTCTGCCATGACCCAAGGCCGGATGAGCTTCGCGGAGGCCGAGCAGGCGGCTCTCGCGTATGGGCAAGAAGCCCGCCGCTGGACGCCCGGACACTTCGAGGAGCTCGAGGGGGTTGCCGAGGGGGCCGGCCTGTCGCTCTCTGAGCTGCTGGTGCCGAATTGCGGCGAGGAATTCACTGCCGACGAGCCCGACGAGAGCGGTGAGCGGGCGCTGGCGCCGGGCGGCCCGCGCAGTGGCGACCACTGCACGGCGGTCGCGGTAGCGGCCGGTGGCAGGCACGTCGTCGGCCACAACATGGACTGGTACGTCGTGGACGCGCCCAACAACGTGATGTTCGACCTGACGGTGCCGGACGGCACGCGGCTGATGGGCATCGCCGGCGCACCCTACCTGCTGATGCTCGCCATGAACTCGCACGGCGTCGGCAACGTGAGCAACTCCGTGCACAGCAACGACAATCGTACGGGCGTGCCCAACGCGTTCGTGCGGCGCGCCTCACTGGAGAGCGCCTCGCTCGAGGCGGCTCGCGACTGCGGCCTGCTGGCATCACGAGCCCGGGGGACCAACCACTTCTTCGCCGACACGCGCGGCCGCCTGTGGGACGTTGAGACCACCGCCACGGCGAGCGCCTTCATGGACCACACGCTCGTGGGCTACATGGCGCACACCAACCACTACGTGGCCGCCGAGATGGCGCCGTTCGAGGCGGCGAACGCCGAGGAATCGCCGATCCGCCTGGCTGCGGCGGAAGCGATCCTGGCGGAGGGCATCGCCCGCGGCGATGACCCCGTCGCGCTCGTGGCTCGCGCGCTCCGCTGCCACGATCCGGCTCCGGAGCAGGCCATCTGCGGGCATCCCGACGACAGCGAGCCGCTTGCCGAGCAGGGCATGACCGTCGGCAGCATGATCTGCGACCTCGACGAGCGCCGCGTCTACGTCTGCGCCGGCCCGCCCTGCGAGAACCCCTACCAGATGTACGAGATGTAGGGCCGCGAACGCTCATGCCCATCCACGACGTCGTCATCGCCAACGGCCGCATCGTTGACGGCTGCGGCAACCCCTGGTACTACGGCGACGTGGCCGTTCGCGGCGACCGCATCGCCGCCATCGGCGCGGCGGGCACGCTGCACGGCCGCGTCGCCGTCGACGCCGGCGGCCGCTACGTCGCTCCCGGCTTTGTCGATCCGCACACGCACTCCGACATCTCCATCCTGCAGCATCCGCGGGCGGATTCCGTGGTGCGTCAAGGGGTCACAACCCACGTTACGGGAAACTGCGGCATGTCGCCGGCGCCGCTCAGCGCGGCTCATCGCGACGAGGCGCTGCACAACTGGGCGCACTTCTGGGACATCAGCGGGGTGTCTTGGGACTGGACGAGCTTTCGCCAGTATCTCAAGGCGCTGGAGCTCGCGGGCGGGGCCATCAACATCGCCCCGCTCGTCGGCCACGGCGCCCTGCGGCTGGCGGTCATGGGCCTCGAAGAGCGGCCCGCCGGCGAAAAGGAGCTGGCGCGCATGGAGCGGCTGCTGGACGCTGCCTTGCGCGCCGGCGCCCACGGCCTCTCGACAGGCCTCGTCTACCCGCCGGGCTGCTACGCGGGCACCGACGAGCTCGTCCGGCTGTGCCGCGTCGTGGGTCGCCACCGGGCGATGTACACCACGCACATCCGTGGTGAGCGCGAGACCATCCTCGAGGCCGTCGCCGAGGCCCTCGCCATCGGTCGTGAGTGCGGCGTCGCCGTCGAGGTATCGCACAACGCCCCAAAATGGGGCGCCCGCGAGGACGCCGGCGCCAATCTCGCGCTCATCGAGGGGGCGCGCCGCGACGGCCTCGACGTCACCACCGACAACGACGTGCACACCGATCTCGCGCCGCGCCTTTCCCGTGCGCTGCCTCAGCCCCTGCTCGACTTGGAGCACGAAGCGCTGATGGCCCTGCTCGGCGACCCTCGCGAGCGCGACGACCTGCGCCGGGCCATCGCCGACGACGTGCTGCCCGGCGCCGGCTACACCGGTCTGGTCCGTCACGGGCGTTTCGACCGCATCGTCATCCTGTACGCCGGGCGTCATCCCGAGCTGAGGGGGCAGTCGGTCGCCGACATCGCGGCGGACCGTGACCGCGCGCCGCTTGATACGTACCTCGACCTCATCGTGGAGGAGGACGACCAGATCGTCGGGATCTTCGACTACGTCGACGAGCGCGACATCCGGGCGCTTCTGCGCAGCCCGCTCGCCATGGTGTCGTCCGACGGCCTGGTGATGCCGCCGGCGGAGACTCTGGACGACCCGGCGCTATACTGGCCGTGCAGCTACGGCGAGTATCCGGGTGTCCTCGAGCGCTACGTGCGCGACGAGCCGGTGCTGCGCCTCGAGGAGGCCGTCCGCAAGATGACCTCCTTCCCCGCGCAGCGCTTCGGGCTGCTCGACCGCGGCGTCCTGCGGCCCGGCCTGCGCGCCGACGTCGTCGTCTTCGACCTCGACAAGGTGCGCGACCGGGCCACGAACCTGTATCCGCATGCGTTTCCGTTCGAGAACATCCCGCACCGGCACCCTGAAGGCCTGGATTGGGTCCTGGTCAACGGCGAACCGGTGATCGCCGAAGGCGAGCACACGGGGATCTTGCCCGGGCGTTTGCTTCGGCGTCGCTGACGGTCACGCCTGCGGCTGTGCCAGAACGTACAAAACACCGTCGGCCATCACGCCCCAAGCTCTCGCGCTGTATTTGGACGTGATGTAGAATCGCGGGCGATGATCAGCGTCCAGGACATCCTCGAGATCCCCGACCTGAACCTCAGATTGCTGGCCGGCGCCAAGTCCACCAGCAACCCGGTGCGCTGGGTGCACATCACCGAGGTCCCCGATCCGACCAGGTGGCTCAAGGGCGGCGAGCTACTCCTCACCACCGGCTACGGCTTCGTCGGCGCGGAGGACAAGCAGGTCGAGCAGCTCAAGGTGCTCATCGACCACAACCTCTCCGGGCTCGGCTTCGGCACCGGCTTCAGCTTCGACAAGGTGCCGCCGGCGCTGATCAGGGTCGCTGAGGAGTATGGTTTCCCGCTCTTTGAGGTGCCCTATCACGTACCGTTCATCGCCATCACCGAGGCCGTGGCATCGAAGATCGTCAACGAGCAGTACGCACTCCTGCAGCGCAGCCTCGCGGTGCACGAGAAGCTCACCAAGATCGTGCTCGAAGAAAAGGGCCTCGAGGCCATCCTCTCGACGCTCTCGGCCCTCGTGGGCTGCTCGGCGGTACTCTTCGACTTCCACGGCGTGGTGCTCTGCGAAGCCGCCTACCGCAGGCATCTGGGCGGCGAGCTCATCGCCGACCTGTGGGGCCAGATCAGCGACCGCCGCGCCAACCGCCAGAACTTCGCTCTCAGCATGGATGGTGTGGGTTCGGGCGTGCAGGTCTACCCAGTGGTCGCGTCCCATCGCATCGGCGCGTTTCTCGCCGTGGTCAAAGACAGCGGCGATTTCAGCGAGTACGACCGCATCATCCTTCACAACGTGGTCACCGTGACGGCGCTCGAGCTGGTGAAGAAGAAGGCCGTCGCCGAGACCGAGAAGCGGCTGGCCGGCGACTTCTTCGACGAGCTCATCGCCAGCGACCTCTTCGAGGAGGAGATCGCCCGCCGTCTGGCCTTCTTTGGCCTCGATCCGCAGTCCCCACACCTTATCGTGCTCCTCGACATCGACGGCTTCGAGGCGCCCGTCGACGCGCGCGGTGAGCGCGAGGAGACCATGGTGCAGGACGTCAAGGAACGGCTGCACTGGGCGGTCGACGAGTTCATGGCCAAGCGCGACCTCCTCTTCATCTCGGCGTCGCGCAGCGACTCAGTCGTCATTCTCGTGCAGCCGGGCAAGCTCGACGGCCCTGCGGTGATCGCGCTCGCCGGAGAGCTCCAGGCCGCCATCGACCAGCTTCTTCCTGAGATCAGCGTGTCGGTCGGCATCGGCCGCCCGCATCGCCAGCTCATCGACTTGCGCCAGAGCTACTATGAGGCCAGTTACGCCATCAAGATCCGCAGGCTCAAGGGCGAGCCGGGCGTCATCGCCAGCTTCGACGACCTGGGCTCTTATGGGCTCCTGCTGGGACTGCAGGACACCCTGTCACTGCAGGTCTTCTACGACAGCGTCCTCGGCAAGCTCCAGGACTACGACGAGCAGAACTCGAGCGACCTCGTGAAGAGCCTGGCTCACTTCCTCGAGGCCAATGGCCACTGGGGCGACGCCGCCGAGAAGCTCTACGTGCACCGCCACACGCTGCGCTATCGCATGAAGCGCGTGGAAGAGATCACGGGGCGGGACCTCGACCAGTCGCAGGACCGTATGGAGTTCTGGCTGGCTCTCAAAGCCAAGGAACTCATGGACCAGGCCAAGAAAGGCAAGCCCACCCAGTCCTGACGCCGCCTGCGCCGCCCTGTCGCTATCCCGCTTCCTCAGGTCTTCGAACCAGAACCGAGCCGTCTCCGTTGGGAAGGTCTTCGCCGGGCGTTCGCCGCCCGTCCCCCTCTGCTACGACATCACCAGCGAGCCGTTGTCGACCACGACGTTGACGCCGGTGACTCCGTCGGTCTCGAGGCAGAATCGCACGGCGGCGCCGATGTCCGCCGGAGCGACCAAGCGCTCCGACGCCACTTTGGCGGCCGCCCGCAGCGTGGCCGCCCTGTGCTCGTCGTCCTCCAGGTCCACCGGCCCCGGCGCGACGCCGCAGACGCGCACACCGTCGGCGGCCCAAGCTCGCGCCAGCTCTTTGACGAGGTGGATCTGGGCTGCCTTGGCGGCGCCGTGCGCCGCGAACGCCGTCCACGGCTGCAGGCCCAGGTAGTCGGTGATGGCGACGATCACGCCGCCCGCCGCCCCCCCGGCCAGAAGACGCCCGCGGGCGGCGAGCGCCGTGAAGAAGAAGCCCTTGGCGATGGTGTCGAGCGACGCGTCCCATGAGGCCTCGTCCACGCCCTCGGGGGGCGTGGGTACGAACGGGCCGCTGGCGGCGTAGACCAGTCCGTCAAGGCCGCCGAGAGCTGCCGCGGCGTCGGCCACCAGGCTCTCGGCCGCCGTGGGCCAGCGCACGTCGCCGGACACCGCTGCGGCCGCCGGCGCGCCGGCGGCGCGCAGTGCGCCGACCTGCGCGTCGGCCTCTTCGCCGGCCGCTCGTGAGGACACGCAGACGGCGGCGCCGTGTGCGGCGAGGTCGAGAGCCAGCGCCCGGCCGAGCCGACGCACGCCGCCCACCACGAGGATGCGGGCCCCGGAGACGTTCACGCCGGCTCCCCGAGGCGCTCGTACAGTTTGGCGGCGATGCCGGCGATGGCGTGCGAAGCGCGCTCTCTGGCCCGGTAGCTCAGGCCCTTCAAGTACACGACCACGACGAGGGGCGCGCCGGAGGGCATGTAGACAATCGCGGCGTCGTTGCTGGTGCCTGAGACACCGCCGGTCTTGTTGGCTACGAACACGCCCGTCGGCATCCCGGCGGGAGTCTTCTCGGCTTCGGTGAGGGTGAGGCGGTCGTCCAGACGAAGCACGCCGGCGTCGACTCGGCGCATGACCTCGACCATGACGGGGATCTGGCAGCAGCTGGCCACGGGGAGGAGTTCGTCGGCGTTGACGCAGACACTCGCCTGACTCGCCAGGTTGCGGGCCGCCACCCCCACCGTGCCGCCGAGCTCGGAGCAGAGGGCTACGATCCTGTCGTGGATACGCTCGGGCCTGGCCATGCAACGCCTCCGTTCGTTTGCTGCAGTAAACATATACGAGCGGCGTGAGCCTGAGCCAGTGGGGCCGGTCCGCCAGCGGGGACGAGCTCACTTTCCGTTCAGTTCTGCGCGTTTTCTTTTCTTTCTGGGCTTATCTGGGCGTTCTCATGTGCTAGACTCCCAAACGGTGTACGCCCTTACGAGCGCTCGCGTTTGGAGCGCGACAATCGGGATGAGGAGCGAGGAGGAGTCATGATCGTCGGTGTCCCCAAGGAGATCAAGAACGAGGAGTACCGCGTCGCGGTCACGCCCAACGGCGTCAAGGAGTTCGTGCGCGCCGGGCATACCGTCTTCGTCGAGAAGGGCGCCGGTGTCGGCAGCGGCTTTGACGACGCAGCCTACAAGGCCGCCGGGGCCACGCTGGCCAAGGTCGCGGAGGTGTTCGCCAAGTCCGACATGATCGTCAAGGTGAAGGAGCCGCTGCCCGGCGAGTGGCCCATGTTCAAGAAGGGCCAGATTCTCTACACGTATCTGCACCTCGGTGCGGCGTACGCCAAGGACCTCACCGACGGCATGCTCGCCGCCGATATCCGCGCGATCGCCTACGAGACCGTGGAGTTCCCGGACGGCGGTCATCCGCTGCTCGCGCCGATGAGCGAGGTCGCCGGCCGCCTGGCCATTCAGGCCGGCGCCACACACCTCCAGAAGGACAACGGCGGCCGCGGCGTGCTCCTCGGCGGCGTCCCCGGCGTGCCCCCGGCGAAGGTCGTCATCATCGGCGGCGGTACCGTCGGCACTCACGCTGCCAAGATGGCCGTGGGCCTGTGCGCCCGCGTGGTCGTGCTCGACAAGAACGCCGACCGCCTCGTCTACCTCGACGACATCTTCGGCGGCAGCATCGAGACCGTCCTCTCCACTGAGGCCGCGATCGAAGATGAGATCAAGGACGCCGACCTCGTCGTCGGCGCGGTCCTGCTTCCGGGTGGCGCTCAGGCGCCGCATCTGATCAAGCGCTCGCAGCTCAAGAGAATGCTGCCCGGCTCCGTGCTCGTCGACGTCGCCATCGACCAGGGCGGCTGCTTCGAGACCTCCAAGCCCACCACGCATACCGAGCCCACGTACGTGGTCGACGGCGTGATCCACTACTGCGTCGCCAACATGCCGGGCGCCGTGGCCCGCACCTCCACCATGGCCCTCACCGGCCGCACGCTACCCTACGGCCTCGACATCGCCAACAAGGGCTTCGAGAAGGCCGTCAGAGAAGACGCGGCTCTGGCCCTGGGCGTCAACGTCTACCGCGGCAAGCTCACCATCCCGTCGGTGGCCAAGGCGCACAAGATGAAGTACACGCCGCTGGACAAAGTGCTGGCCTAGTACGGCATTCGGCTCCGCTGCGGCCACTGGCCGCGGTTCGCCGAGCGTGCCAGAATGGAGCCGCGCCCGGGCGTTCGCCTGAGCGCGGCTCCTTCCGTTGTGGGATGATCCGTTGACTTGACGGAGCTGGCTCCGTCGATCGCGGGCGCTCTTCGGTCGCGGGGGGTGCCGGGACGCTTTGGCACTGTAAAGGAGGATGAATGGGCGATCTACTCCGCATCGACCTCACGACCCGTACGTCCCGAGATGAGTCGGTCCCGCCGCAGCTCATCAAGGAGCTCATCGGCGCCAAAGGCCTCGGGACCCACTACCTCTGCGAGGAGGTAGGCCCGGATGTCGAGCCGCTCGGTCCCGAGGCCAAGCTCATCTTCGCCATCGGTCCCATGGCGGGGACCACGATGCTGGGCGGCAACCGCTACGGCCTCTTCTTCCTCTCACCGCTCACCGGCGCGTACTGCGAGTGCTACTCCGGGGGCAACCTCACGCCGCAGTTTGCCAAGACCGGCTACAAGATCGTCATCGTCGAGGGCAAGGCCGACGGGCACGTCTACCTCGAGATCAGCGAGGAGGGCGTCGCCTTCCACAGCGCCGAAGACCTCTGGGGCCTCGATGCGTACGAGTCCGAAGACAAGATCGTCGAGCGCACCGACCACAAGCGCGCCCAGGCCTGTGTCATCGGCCAGGCCGGGGAACGCCTGGTGCGCTTCGCCTGCGTCAATAACAACAAGTGGCACCAGCTGGGTCGTGGCGGCCCCGGCGCCGTGTTTGGCAGCAAGAACCTCAAGGGCATCGTCTGGCACGGCGAAAAGAAGGTCGAGGTCGCGCGACCCGACGCGTACAAGGCGGTCGTGCGCGACCTCCTCGAGCGCACCAAGGGCGACCCCGGCGTTGCCGCCTACCAGCGCGGCGGCACCCTCCAAATGGTGCGCATCATGAACGGCGTCAACGCCTTTCCCACGCGCTATTGGCGCAAAGGCACGCTCGAGGGTTTCGAGCGCATCACCGTCGAGACGATGCTTGCCGAGCACGGCACCAAGCACGAGGTGTGCCCTCCGTGCACGTTCAAGTGCGTCAAGCACAACTTCGTCTTCGAGGGCCGGCATAAGGGCCTCGAGATCGAGGGTCCCGAGTACGAGACGGCCTACGTCTTCGGGGGGCTCTGCGAGATCAAGGACTTCTCCGAGATCATGTGGCTCAACGACATCTGCGATCGTCTCGGCGTGGACAGCATGACCGCCGGCAACCTCTGCGCGCTCGCCATAGAGGCCTCGCAACGCGGCCTCATCGACGAGAAGATGGAGTTCGGCGACCCCGACTGCGTCGGCGACTTCCTCACCAATATGTGCCTGCGCGAGGGCATCGGCGACATCTGGGCAGACGGCGTCCTGCGGGTCGAGAAGGAATACGGGCTCGAAGGCGTTGCCGTGCACGTGAAGGGCATGGAGCCGGCCGGCTACGACCCGCGCGTCATGAAGGGTATGGGCCTCGGCTTCGCCACTGCCACGCGCGGCGCCTGCCATCTGCGTGCCACGATGTACAAGCCCGAGCTCATGGGCATCAGCCCGTACAACGAGCTCGAGGGCAAGGCAGCCATCTACTGCGACTGGGAAGACCGCCTCACGATCATGGACACGCTGCTGTACTGCCGTTTCTACCGTGACCTCGTGCAGTGGCCGTACATCACGGCTGTGGTCAACGCCGCCATCGGCACCGACTACGGCGAAGAAGACATGCACCACATCGCCAACCGCATCGTCACGATGTCGCACGACTTCAACGCCGCGCGCGGCATCGGGCGCGAGTCGGAGCGGCTGCCGGAGTGGGTGAGTGACAAACCCATGGAGGACGAGGGAGCCCTCACGTTCCCGCAGGCCGAGATGGAGTACATGCTGGCCGACTACTACCGCATCCGCGGATGGGGCGACCTGCCGCCGCTCTGAGGCGACCACGCGTTTCTACATCCCGAAGTAGTCCTTGACCCGGCGGAACGGGGCCGCGCCGTCGCCGAAGGCCTGGAGGACGATCTGCAGGCGTCGCGTTGAGGCCTCGAGTCTCTCGATGCTGGCGACGACCTGCTCCGTCTGGTGCGCCATGTCGTCGCTGAGCTTCGCGAGCTGCTCGGCGCGCAGCGCGAGATCGGCCGCGAGCGGCCCGGCCACACGCGAGATCCTGATGCCGCGCTTCATCAGCCGCCACGCCTTGACGGCGAGGAAGCCGGCGGCCACGCAGACCACCACGAAGCTGCAGAGACCGACGGTGAGCAGAAACAGACCGTTTGGATGCATGTCTTCAGTCTACCCCGCACGCGACCCCGGCGACAGACCGGCGGTGCGTGGTCGGCGCGGGCGCCGGAGCGGGCTTCATGGAAGCCGGATGGGATAGCGGCAGGCCAAGGTGGCGCCGCGGTCGGCCAGCTGGCTGACCTTGACCACGTCGCCGGTGTGCGGCGCCTCGATGAAGAGGCCGTTGCCGATGTAGATGCCGACGTGGTGGTAGAAGCTGGGGTCGCCGAAGAACACGAGGTCGGCCGGCTCCATCTTGTCGAACGGCACCGGCGTGCCCATGTGCGCCTGCATCGTGGCGCCGTGCGGGAAGCTGACGCCGAACCTGGCGTACACGTAGAGCACAAGGCCCGAACAGTCGAACCCGCCCGAGGGCGTCGCGCCGGCCCACACGTACGGTATCCCCAGATACTTCATCGTCTCTTTGACGAGCGCGATCTGGGCGGCGCTGCCGTTGATGCTCCCGATGTCGACGCCCGCGGCGTCGGCGAGCCGCCGCGACGCGGCGGCGGCGAGGCGGGCCTGGCGCTCGATGAACGCTTTGACCCGGGCGTCGAGGTCGGCGAGCAGCGCCTGCCGCTGCGCCAGCTGGTCCTCAACGTCGGCGCGCTTTGTGCGCAGATCCATCTCGCGCGTGAGCGCCGCGGCACGGTCTTTCTCGACCTGATCGGCCAGCTTGCCCACCCTCTGGGTGAGCGTCTCGATCCCCGTGACGTTGTCTTCGTCCGCCTGGCTGATCTGCCGGAAGTAGTCGATCTGCGTGTCGATCTCGGTGAAGTCCCGGACGCCCAGCACGACGTCGAGCACACTCACGCCGCCGTTCTTGTAGATGTCGGCCATGCGCTCGCCGAGCACGGCGCGGGCTACGTCGAGCTGGATCTGGGCGCGCGCGAGGTCGCGGCGCGTCTCGATGAGTCGCACGTTGAGGTCGTCGAGCTCCGAGCGCGCCACGTTGTACTTCTCGACGGCGACCTGAGAGGCGTAGTCGAGACGCGCGACCTCCGCCCGTACCCGCTGTGCCTGGGCCTGCAGGGACTCGAGGTCGTGGGCGGCGGGGGTCGCGAGGGTCGCGGCGGGAAGGAGCGCGAGGAGCGCAACGCCCAGCGCGCAGGCGAACGCTACCGTCGCCGCGGTCCGACGCGCGCTCGCCTTTGTTCGGTGCAGTGTCATGGCCTCACGACAGTGTATCGGAAGATGTCGCCCGCCCTTTACGTCGCGCATGGGGCACAGCCCCTTTCGGATACTTTACAATCTCCCAGGCCCGGGTATACAATCGAATGTCCAGTCACGTCGCGGGGTGGAGCAGTCCGGTAGCTCGTCGGGCTCATAACCCGAAGGTCGCAGGTTCGAATCCTGCCCCCGCTACCAAGCCTGCCGGGGCGCCCGTTCGGGCGCCCTTCTTGTCTTCCGGCGCCGGCCGAGAGCCGGGATGCCTTGGAGACCCGCGCGTGCTCACCCGTCGTCCCATGCGTCCTTGTCGCCAAGTGCCCTTCTGCTATGCTCGGCCGAGATTCGAAGTGTGATTCTGAGCGCGATCCCAGAGGAGGCGTCATGTCGCTGCTGATCGTCGTCAACACGGCCCCCTACGGTAGCGAAGGGCCGTATCACGCGTTCCGCCTCGCCGAGGCGCTCGCCCTGCGCGACGACCACGTCGAGGTCTTCCTCATGGGCGACGCCGTACACGCGGCGCGCGCCGGGCAGGACCCCCGCGGCGCCCACGCCTCGCTCGAGCTGATGCTGCTTGGCCTCCTCGAAAGGGCCGTGGACGTATCCTGCTGTGGCACCTGCTGTATCACTCGCGGCCTCGCCGAGGACGACGTCGTCCCGGGCGTTCGCGTCGAGACCATCCACGATCTCGCCGCCGCGATCGCTCGCAGCGACAAGGTCGTCTCGTTCTGACGGTCCGCTGTGGCCAGGGCCGACGCGGCAGGTTTTCGCCTCGAGCGGCACGTGGCCGGCTTCGTCGCGCGGGAGAGCGTCCTGCGGCCCGGAGAGCACGTGCTGCTGATGCTGTCCGGTGGTGCCGACTCCATGGCGCTCCTCGCCCTGCTGCCGAGCGTCGACGCGGGCCTCAGCCTGGGGCTGCGGCTCTCGGCCCTGCACGTCGACTACGGCGCCCGCGGCGCGGACTCCGATCGGGACCGGGAGATCGTCACGCGCGCCTGCAATGCGGTCGGGGTGCCGCTTCACGTCGTGCGTCTGCGGCCTCGGCTGAGCGGGGCGGGTTTTCAGGCCCGCGCCCGAGCCTTCCGTTACGAGCGTGCGCGCGAGCTCGCCGCCGGCGACGGCTGCGACGTCGTCGCGACCGCCCACAACCGTGATGACCAGGCGGAGACCGTCCTGTACCGCCTGACCAAGTACGCGTCGCCACGCGGCCTCGCCGGCATGCGCCCGCGCGAGCCGCGGCTCGCGCGGCCGCTCCTCTGCCTCGGCGCGGCGGAGATCCGCGAGTACTGCCGCGCGCGCGCCATCGAGTACGGGGAGGACGTCAGCAACGCTCAGCCCGTCTACGCGCGCAATGCCCTTCGTCTCGAGGTGCTCCCTGCGCTGGCCCGCCTCAATCCGCGGGTGGCCGAGACCCTCGCCGATACCGCGGCGATGGCTGCGGCGGAGGCCGACGTGCTGGCCGCGGCGACGGCCGCTGCGACCGCCCTCGCGGCCCGGCCACTGGCGTCCGGGGATCTCGTCGTCCTGGACATCGCGGCTTTGTCCGCGGAGGCGCCCGCGCTTCGCGCTCTGGTGCTTCACGAGGCGGCGCGTCAGGCCCTGGGCGGCGAGGCGCTCGTGGAGCGCCGCCTCGTGGATGAGCTGCTCGCCCTGTGCGCGCGAAGGGACGACTCCGGGCGCACCAGCGTCGGGCGCGGCCTGGAGGCGGTGCGCGCCGGCGGCGTTCTGCGCCTCCGGCGCCCTGAGCCGGCGCACGTCTGCGGGCTGGCGAGCATCGACGGCGCGGCGCTGGCGGCCGCAGGCGGCGAGGGCGTCGCCCTCGCCG
>JADGPQ010000048.1 GCA_017882325.1 Thermoleophilia bacterium | reverse complement strand
AAGGGTGTTCATGCCGCCGTGGCTGTGCGGGTGCACCTCGAGCTTGCGGCCCTGGGCCTTGGCGCGCTGCCGCATGACGCGCCAGTAGTGCGGCACGTCGGTGGGCTTCATGAAGAGCTTGCTCTCCTGCTGCGCGTCGTACATCCACTCGAGCGCCTTCTCGTACTCGTCCGGCGGCAGCTCCTGCTCCTCGAGTTCCTTGCCGCGGCCCGTGGGCACCAGCATGAACGGGTGGAAACTGACGGCGCCGAGGTCGTCGGCGAGCTGCAGCAGAGCCGGCAGGTGGTGGGCGTTGAGCTTGGTGATGGTGCTGTTGATCTGCACCTCCACGCCGGCGTCGAGGCAGTCGCGAATGCCGCGCACGGCGCCGTCGAAGGCGCCGGGGACGCCGCGGAACGCGTCGTGCTCCGCGGCGTTGGGGAAGTCGATCGAGATACTCACGCGGGCGATGCCGACGTCCTTCATGCGGCGCGCGACTTCCGGCGTGACCAGCGTGCCGTTAGGCGACATCACCGTGCGCAGGCCGTTGCCGATGGCGTGCTCGGCGATGTCGAAGACGTCGGCACGCATCAGCGGGTCGCCGCCGGTGAGGATGAGGATCGGGCTGGCGAACGAGGCGATCTGATCGACGAGCTTGAACGCCTCGGCGGTGCTGAGCTCGCCTTCGTATGGCCCGTGGACGGCGGAGGCCCGGCAGTGCACGCAGGCGAGGTTGCAGCTGCGCGTCACCTCCCAGGCGATGACGCGCGGCGGCGCGACGCCTCCGGCGTCGCCGAGCCGCGTGCTCATGCCGTGGGGGTTTTGTGCATCTGGATAGTGCAAACCTCTCCTAGTGTGCCAGAGACTGAGGGACGGCACAACGCACGCGTCATGCCGCCCGGGCCGCCGCCGCGCGCCGTCAGGCGATCCAGCGGACGATGTCCTTGGCGTGATAGGTGATGATGAGGTCGGCGCCGGCGCGCTTGATGCCGGTGACGGCCTCCATGACCGCGCTTTCCTCGTCCAGCCACCCGTTGGCCGCCGCCGCCTTGATCATCGCGTATTCGCCGCTTACGTTGTAGGCGGCGAGCGGGAACTTGGTCTCCTGCTTCACGGCGTGGATGACGTCGAGATACGGCAGCGCCGGCTTGACCATGATGATGTCGGCGCCTTCCTCGATGTCGAGCAGCGCCTCGCGCACGGCCTCCTCCCCGTTGGCTGAGTCCATCTGGTACGTGCGCCGGTCGCCGAACGCCGGTGCCGACTCGGCGGCCTCGCGGAACGGCCCGTAGAAAGCGGAGGCGAACTTGGCCGAGTAGGCCATGATGGCCGTGTCGGGGAGCCCCTCGTCGTCCAGCGCGTTGCGGATGACTGCCACGCGGCCGTCCATCATGTCGCTGGGGGCGACGAAATCGGCGCCGCTCTCGGCGTGCGTCACGGCCATCTTGGCGAGCAGCTCAAGCGTGACGTCGTTGACGATCTCGCCGTCCTGCACCACGCCGCAGTGGCCATGGTCCATGTACTCGCAGAGGCAGACGTCAGTGATAACCACGAGGTCGGGGAACTCGTCCTTGATGGCGCGCACCGCCATCTGCACGACGCCCTCGGGATCGTAGGCGCCTGTGGCGGCGGAGTCCTTGTGCGAGGGGATCCCGAACAGCAGGATCGCCGGGATGCCGAGATCGGCGACCTCGCGCACCTCGCCGAGCAGGTTGCCGATGGAGAGCTGGAAGCACCCCGGCATCGAGGAGATCGGGTTCTTGATGTTCTCTCCGGCGATCACGAAGAACGGGTAAATGAGATCGTCGACCGCCAGCGTGGTCTCGCGGAGCATGTTGCGGATAGCCGGCGTGCGACGCAGGCGCCGCATGCGGTAGCTGGGGTAGTACATGGGGTCGTGTCCTTTCGTACGGGAGCGGCTGCAAGCCCGTGTGTACCGACAATCTTCCCCCGCTGGGAGAGCGTTGACAAGCTGGCGGCGCCGTTGCGGCGCCGCCTCAGCGCCCGACCAGCGCCAAGGCCGCCTTGACGACTGCGGTCACCGACTCGCGGTCGCGCAGATGACAGGGGATCACCGGTACATTGGCGCCGACGCCCAGGGCCTTGGCGACCTGCTTGGGGCTGAGCTCTTCGTCAGCCATCGACACGTACGTGGCCACCACCAGCGGCACGTCGCCGAGGGCGCGCACGAACTCCAGATCGGCACGGGTAGCGCGCAGGCTGTCCTGGTCGTTGGCGTTGGCCAGCAGCACCCAGGCCGAGCTCTCGCCGGCGAGGCGCTGCCAGGCCTGCGCGGACGAGGACGCGGAGGCCGTGAAGACGATGACCCCTTCGGCCGCCGTGGCCTCCTCCCCGTCCCCGTTGCTCGACGGCAACTGGCCGGCGACCACGGGGATCTCGACCTCCTTCTCGTCGATCAGCTCCACGCGCAGCTGCTTGACGACGTTGGAGTCGGTGAGCGTGTTGAGGAACACCTCGTTGTAGATGTCGATCGGTCCGCGGACGGCCACGCTCAGGCCACTGCCGATGCCCTCGATGGCGGCCTCGCTGACGGCGACGAGCCCGCTCGAGTACAGGCTGTAGATGACCTTGGCCCCGTGGAAGCGGTCGAGGCCGCAGTCGCGCAGGACCACGTTGATGTCCGCGCGGCCGTCGATATGGACGATCACGCGCCACTCCTCGGCGGTCAGTGTCATCTCGCCGCGATCCTCCACGCGCTGGCTGTAGGCAAGGTGCGGGATGCGCTCCAGAGAGCCGAGCTGCTCGAAGATGAGCTCCCACTCATCGATGCGGCGACAGCCTTCCATGATCACGTTCTCGACGTTCATCTCGACGAGGATGTCTTCGTCGGTCACCCGTTCGTCGGCGCTGAATTCGAACTCGCCGTCGAGCCAGCTGAAGAACTGGAAGGCGGTGTCCTGGATCTGCTCGCGAACCGCCTGCTCCAAGGTCCCGCGGTCGATGACGCCGCCGCCGAGGAGGATGGCGCCGATGCGGGCGCCGTCGCCCTCCTTCTTCTGCGCCGCGAGCGCCGTCTTCAGCTGCGCGGCGCTGATGGCGCCCGACTTCACGAGGCGTTCGCCGAGAGGCAGGTGCTGCGGCACCGAGAAAGCGTAGTAGATGAGGCCGCGGCGAAAGAAGATCTTGCCCCACTCTTCGCCACGGCGGATCGTGAGCGCCCCAGACTTGGCGCTCATCTTCACCAGCTGGAAGATGTTGGGGAGACTGAACTCCTTCAGGTTGCCCTGGAGAAGCACTGCACACCTCGCTCTGCGGTAGGCTCGCGGTAGACGGCCGTCCGTCTCCTACATCGGCAACGCACGGCGATTCTCAATACTACGACGGCGACGGCGCGGCGCCTGTTGACGCAGCCCGCGCGCCGTCGGAGCCATCGGTGTGCACGGCGACGCCTTCGCCGAGGGCGTCCCCGGGCGCCGGCCCGTCGGGCAGGCACACGGGCGCTTCGCACGTGCCTGCCCGCAGCTGCCGGCGCCGCAGGGCCCAGAATGCGCCGGCCGCGGTGGCCAGCGCCGACACGCCGCCCACGGCGACCGCGACGCGCACTCCGAAGCCGCGTGCGACGAGACCTGTCAGGGGCCCGCCGATGGGCGTGCTGCCCAGAAACACGACCGCCCAGAGGGCCATCACGCGACCGCGCATGGCATCGTCGGCGTTGAGCTGGAGCAGGGCGTTCGTGGTGCTGATGAACAGAACGCCGGCGGCCCCCAGCGGCACGAGCAGCATCATGCCCCAGAAGTAGCTGGGTGCGAGGGCGAGGAGCAGCGTGACCACGCCGAAGGCGAAGGTGCTGGCCACGAGGAGGCGCCGCGACGGGCGCGCCCTGCTGGCCATGAGCAGGGCGCCGGCGAGCGCCCCCACGCCCATGGCTGCCGAGAGGGCGCCGTAGGCGCCGCCGCCGCGGCCGTACACCGCCTTGGTGAGCAGCGGCAGCACCACGGAAAAGTTGTACGCGAGCGTGCTCACCACCGCCATCATCACCAGAGGGATGCGCAGCGCGGGCGTGCGCCACACGTAGCGCAGCCCCTCGCGCACCTGGCCGGGCTGACGAGGGACCGGCTTGCTCGGTCGCAGCTCGGCGGTGCGCATCGCGGCCAGGGCGACGATCACGGCCACGAACGAGACCGCGTTGAAGAGGAAGCATGTGGCGACTCCGACGGCGGCGATGAGCAGGCCGCCGATCGCCGGCCCGATGATCCGCGACGAGTTGATGATCACGGAGTTGAGGCCGATGGCGTTGGCGAGATCGTCGGGTCCGACCATCTCGTACACGAAGCTCTGGCGCGACGGCATGTCGAGCGCCGTGGCGACGCCGGTGAGCCCCGCCAGCACCCAGATCATCCAGACGGTCACCACGTCGGTGAACGTGAGCGCGGCGAGGATGAGAGCGAAGAGCGCCGCCGCGGACTGCGTCGCCATGAGCAAGCGCCGCTTGTCGACGCGGTCGGCGAGGGCGCCGGCCCAAGCGCCGAGGATCAGCACGGGGCCGAACTGCAGGCCCACGGTGATGCCCAGATCGACGCCGCTGCCGGTGAGTTGCAGCACGAGCCAGCCCTGCGCCACCGACTGCATCCAGGTGCCGCTCATCGAGACGACCTGGGAGATGAAGAACAGGCGGTAGTTGTGGAGGCGCAGAGCGCGGAACGTGCGGCGCGCGAGCGCGCCGGGACGATTGGACTCCACCGGACGAGCGATCGGTCTCACCTCATGGATCGGGTTCCTCGTGCTCTGAGTCTATGCCCGCCAGGGAGGGGGAAACACCAGTACGGCGAGCGCCGCCCAGGGTTCGCTCCGCACCCGCTCGCATGGAGTCTCCGCTCATGCGGGTATCTCAGGTCCATGGACGCACTTCTCTCCAGCCACAAGACGATCCTCGTCGTCGACATGCTCAATGGGTTCTGCCGTGCGGGCAACTTGGCGAGCCCCAGGCTCGACTCGATCACCGGCAAGCTACGCGAGCACCTGGCACGCGAGCAGGCCGCCGGCGTCGACCTCGTCTTTCTGGCCGACACGCACGCGGTCGATGACCCCGAGTTCGCCATGTTCCCGCCCCACTGCATCGAAGGCTCGGGTGAAGAAGAGATCGTGCCGGAGCTCGCTGACCTCGCGGCGCGCGGGCACGTGGTGCGCAAGCGTACGTTCTCGGGGTTCTACGGCACTAGGCTCGAGACGCTCCTCGAGCGACTCGCGCCCGACGTGGTGGAGGTGACCGGAGTGTGCACCGACATCTGCGTCCTGCACACCGTGTACGACCTGCGCGTGCGGGGCTACGAGGTGGTCGTGCCGCACGACCTGGTCGAGACCTACGACGCCCCCGGTCACGCAGCAGACGAGATCAACCGCTTCGCCCTCGCGCACATCCGCGACGTGCTCGGCGCGACCGTGACCTGAGGCCGGCGGGAGACGTGCGGAGCG
Source organism: Thermoleophilia bacterium (assembly GCA_017882325.1). GTDB lineage: Bacteria > Actinomycetota > Thermoleophilia > UBA2241 > UBA2241 > CAIXSE01. The sequence goes on along the minus strand of JADGPQ010000048.1, from coordinate 9,495 downwards.
GCAGGGCTCAACATGCCGGCCGGGTCGGCGGCCCTCCGGCACTGACGACACCTTGTCCGCGAGGTCGCCGCGGGCGACCAAAGGCGGGCGTCAACTCCAGGTAGGCGGTGGCCTGCCCCCCCGCAATGCGCCGGCCTAGAAGATCCTCAGCGCTTTGACGGCGCTGCATCCCTGGAGGTCGACCGCCGTCCCGGCCATCCGCGCGCGGAGCCGCCACGAGGCGCGAACGGTCATCCTCACCTTGACTGCGTAGCGGCCTCGAGCGTCGAGCGTCGCGGTCCTCCAGTCCAGCCACGGCCCCCGGGACGCAGGGTGCCTCTGGATCGTGACCACGCCCGAGCCCGAGCCGCCCGAAACCGTCTTCACCCTGCCACTGTACCGCACTGAGCTGCCCGCCCGCGCCGACGTCGTTGAGAGACCGAGCGAGACCCGCCAGGCAGGAAGGCCGGCGAGCCGTATGGTGAGCCCTTGCGAAGAGCTGTAGCCGGTAAGGATCCCGGTCACGCCGGGCATCTTCGCGCGGCACTGCCACGAGTTGCTGTTCGTCATCCTCACGGCCACGGAGTAGGTCCCGTCGGCGCGGAGCGGTGCCGTCCGCCAGTCGGCCCAGTCGCCGCCGGACGCCGGACGCCTCTGGAGAATCACCGTGCCAGCGCCGGCTTCTCCCGTCGCGGTCCTCACCAAGCCGCTGTACGTCGCTGTGCTGTAGGCCGGAATGGACGCCGGCGACACCTTCAAGGTGACGACCCACTTCGTCGGGTCGATGAGCCTCGCGACGGCGGCGCGCACCGCCGGCAGAAGGGCGTAGAACGCGTCGCCGGGGCACTCCGTGAAGTTGGCGTCACGATGCCCGGCGATCACCGGCAGGGTGACCGCCGCGCCGGCTTTGAATTTCTGGGTAGAGCCGCACGTCATGCTTGCCGAGCCCGAAGGATCGAGCCCGCCCAGCGAGAGCTTCCACGCGAGCAGGCCCTCGAGCGAGCTGACCGCCGCGGCGGATGGCGCCTCGCTGCTGTAGGTGCCGATGACCGAGATCCCGGTGCTGCCGGTGTTGAAGCCGAGCACCTGGGCGCCGACGACGCCCTCTGTGACGCCGCCATAGCGGCCCTCGTAGATGGTCCCGAAACGATCGATGAGGAAGTTGTAGCCGACGTCGCTCCAGCCCAGCGCCTGCGTGTGATACGCATAGATGCCGCGCACGATGGCCGGTGCGTCCGCCTGCGTGTAGTCGTTGCCGCCGGCGGTGTGATGGACGAAAGCCATCTTGACGGTCGCGTAGCTGGGCGCCGACGTGCGCAGCGATTCGTCGGCGCCCCACGCCTGGCGCATGACGATCGCCGGCGCGGCAGGGCTCCAAGCCGCAGCAGTCGAAAGGCTCGCGCGCGCGTCGGCCGCCGAAGCTCGGCGCGCAGCGCCGTCGACGACGGCCGCGGCGTCAGCGTCCTCGACGCTGTCGATTGCCACCACGCGCGCGTTGACGAGCGCGACCGGCGCCCGCGCCGTCACGGCGTGCGCGCTCACCTGCACGTAACGCGCGGTGCCGGTCCACAGTGGGTCGGTGAACGACTCGCCGGACCGACCTGCTTGGTCGTTCTGCTCCAGCGCAGCCTCGTACCAGCGGCTCCAGGACAGCCCGTCGCTGCTGGTGCGCAGCTGAACGACGACCTCATCGGCGAAGTCCGGCCGGTCGCAGACGACGCCGGCCATCGAGAAGGGCACGCCGGCGTCAAGAGTCGCCGGCCGGAGCGCTGCCGCGGCACGCGACGTGGAGGTCGAGGCGAGCGACCGGGCCGGCGTCACCGACAGCCCACCGGGGACCAGGAGCTGCTCGATGCGCACCTGCGGGGTGCGCAGCGACTCCGCAGCCGCCAGGCTCATACGGGGCACGGCCCACACGGCGCCGAGGGCGACGACGATGCCGACGATCAGGGCGGCGACGAGCCGCGCACGTCGTTCGGGGCTTGTGAGTCTCTTCAGTCGCATGGCCTTCCCCATCCCCTTCGGCACACTGTGGCCGAAGCCTTAGGGGGCAAACGCGGGACGGCTCCTCGCGCCGAAGCCACGTCGCAGAGAGCCATGCAGACCGCGAGCCCCGAGCCCCACAGAAGCCTGACTCCGTGAGAAGGCTGTTCCCTGGGCGGGCCCGTCGGTTCGCCTACGAACCCATTTCCGCGCTCAGCCGCCCCGATCTCACGGCCTTGGCGAAGGCTTTGTAGTCCCGCTCGTTCTGATCCGCGTACGCGACGGAGAACTCGGCGATCGCCCGGTCGAAGGCATCACCTCTGCCCAGGTACGCGGCGATCGCGACCCTGTCGCCCAAGCGCGCGTGCGCCCGGGCCAGGGTCGCGCCGCACAGCCGGGCGTAGAGCGTCGCCCCCGGCACCCGGAAGGTCCCCACGTCGACACTGCCCTTCCAATCGTGCAATTGGCGCACGTAGTAATCGCGCATCTGGCCGTCCAGGCCTTCGAAACGCAGCCAGCCGAGGAAGATGTCGCTCGCCGCCTGCATCAGCCGCTGGCCCTCGACGATGCGGCGACCGTGGTTTCCGTACTGGCTCCTGCCGACGAAGCGCTCCAGGACAGAGGGCTGTGCCTCCTTCGCCTGCAGAAACAGCGGGGCCTGGCGCTGCCGCCCGGCGAAGAGAAGGATCCAGGCGCGCGTTCCGACACTGCCTACGCCCACGACCTTGCGAGCCGTGTCGAGGTACTGGTACTGCTCCATCGGATGATGCCGCTGTGCCAGCGAGCGGCGGTAAGTCTGGACCAGAGAGCGCATCCACTCCTCCGTGTCCTCGCGAGCCGTGCCCGGAAGCACGAGATCGTCGATCGGCACGACGAGAGGCGGGTCGGCGAGGATGCGGATCTTGCCGTCGACTTCACCGGCCAGCCTGCGGAACGATCGCTCGTGGACGCGCGTCTCGGCCTTGGCGACGTCCCCGGCTGCCTCCCTGGCCTCCTTCTTGCTGAGGCGTCCGGCGCGCACCTCGGCGCCGATCCATGCCGTGAGGTCGTCGACCGTCAGATGCGCGTACCAGGCGTCCAGCGCGCGCATTTTCGCCGCCCGGCGCATGGCGTCCCGGTACTCGTGGACTCCCGCGACCACGACGTCACGCCGGTCGGACGCGGAGAAACCGAGGTCGCGTCCGGCGACCTCGAAGCTCGCGGCGAGGCGCTTCACGTCCCACTCCCACGGGCCGGGCAGCGTCTCGTCGAAGTCGTTGATGTCGAACAGCATCTGGCGTTCAGGCGAGGCGAACACGCCGAAGTTCAACAGGTGCGCGTCACCGCAGAGCTGCACTTCGAAGCCTGATGTCGGGGTCGAGGCCAGGTCGCCCGCCATGATCAGCGCGGCGCCCCGATAGAACGTGGAGGGTGAGACCAGCATCCGCGCGTGGCGTATCGGGACGAGCTCGGGGACCCGGGTCTCGGCCTGCTCCTCGAGCAGCGCGACCGGATCCCGCCGGTTCACGGGTCGCTCCCACTTCGCGTGGCTCGACCTGGGCGCATCCCGCCGCGCGGCCTTCCCCTGCGCCGCCCATTCCTCGTGGCTGACGTGGACGGACTCTCGCGCGGCCGCAGGCGCCCTTCTCGCACGCGACGCGCTTCGCCCGGAGCGGTCTGCGCTCGTGGGCTGCCCGCCACCGCTGGTCGAGTTCATCGTCGCCTCCTTGCTAAGCCGGATCTCTCATCTTACCCACCCAAGAAGCCCCGGAACGAGGGCGGACACCAGGAGAGTGGCGACGACATGGCCTCGTCGCGCAGCTTGAAGCGGCGCGCTGATGATGCGAGTCTTGCGCCGTCGCGACCAGGCTGCTGCAGCGGCCTGGCCACGCGAGCCCGCGAACCGAGGAGGCTGGAGGAGCACCATGGCGGTCTTGCTTGATTCAGCGTCTGTGGACGATGCGGCCGTGGCGGCCGAGCTCGGCTTCGTCCACGGCATGACGACCAACCCGGCGCTCATGGCCGGTGAGACGAAGGAGCCGCTGGCGCACCTCGAACGTCTACTGACCGCCTTCCCCGGCGGCCCGATCTGCTACCAGCCCACGCGCACGTCGTACGCGGAGATGAACGACGAGGCGCGAGCCGCCGCGGCCCTCGCGCCGGACCGCGTCGTCGCCAAGCTGCCGGCGACGCTGGACGCCATCAAGCTGGCGGCCGCGCTGACGGACGACGGCATCCGTTGCGCCCTCACCGCCGTGTACTCGCCCGCCCAGGCGCTGCTCGCCCATGAGGTCGGCTGCATCTGGATCATCCCGTACGTGGACAGGGCGGCCCGGCATTCGGACGGCGGTCTGGCCGTCGTCGATTCGCTGGCGGCGATCCTGGCGCGGCTGCAGAGCAGCACGCGCATCCTCGCCGCCAGCCTGAAGAGCAGCCCGCAGGTGGTCGCTTCGATCCTCCACGGCGCGCACGACATCACCGCGCCGCTCGAGGTGCTTCGCGGCCTCCCGGCGCACCCCCTTACCGAGTCCGCCGTGCGGGAGTTCGCCGCCAGGTGGGAGTCGTAGGGCACACGCGCGACGCGGACGAGCGCCCGGAGGTCTCGAGCACGGCGCTGCCCTGCCGATCGGGCGCCTCTCCTCCGAGGTAAAGGGCGGGCTCGGCGTCCTTCCGAGCCCGCCCCCTGGCATCGCGTGCTATCGGCTCGCGCTCACGGCATGACCTCGAAGGGCCGCATCATGTCGTGCTCCTCATGCGAGAGGATGTGACAATGAAGCACGTAGGTGCCTACGTAGTCGCTGAACGTCATGGCGATCTCCGTCACGAAGCCCGGTGGGCATTGCACCGTGTCCTTCCAGCCGTTCTCGTTGGGCTTGGCCATCTGTGCCGGGCCGGTGAAGTACTTCGTGAGGTCCTTCAGCCTGCCGTTGATCGAGTCACGCCAGTAGGCCGAGACGTTGAAGGGGATGCGCGCCACGATGCGGTTCATGACGTCGTGCTCGTGCATGGGGTGCGTGTCCCCGGTGGTGTTGATGTAGCGCCAGACCTCGGTCGTGCCGAGCTTGGGCGTGATGTCCACGGCGTCCATGAACGTCTTGCCCTCCAGCAACGGCTCTGGCAGGTACTGGTTGGGAGCTTCCGGGTCGGGATGGGTCAGGTCGGGGACCTCGCTGAGCGTGATGTCGCGGGTCTGCACCGCCTGCCGTGCGAGGCTCTTTGCAGTGGGGACGTCGGTGGCCAGCGTCTTCGGCAGGCTGCTCTTGTCGTTCACGTTCGCCGTGGAAACGCGAAACTGCATCACCCTGCCGGTGGTGGCCGGGTTCACCGGGTCGCCGCCCGGATAAGGTGTCGTGGCGTTGTTGGTGAGCAGGATACGCCGGCCCTCGTGACCGGCGAAGTTCACCACGAGGTCGGCGCGCTCGCCGGGGCCAAGCACGAGATGGTGCAGCTTGACCGGGTGGGCGAGCAGGCCGCCATCGGTGCCGATCTGCCAGAAGGACATGCCATTGGAGAAGTGAAAGTTGAAGAAGCGGTCGTTGGCCCCGTTCCAGACCCGGAAGCGGTATTTGCGCGCCGTGACGTTCTCGTACGGCCAGGCCTTGCCGTTGACGATGATCGCGTTGCCGAAATACTCGGGCACCCACGTGGCGGGGTAGTGCAGCTGGCCGAATTTGGGCGAGTCGGGGTTGCGAACGAACGTCTTGTCCTGCACGACCAGTGGGACGTCGAACTTGCCCGAAGGCAGGTTCAGCGGCGTCTGAGCGGGATCGACGATCACGAAACCGCCGATGAGGCCGGCGTAGACGTTGAGCCGCGTGACGCCCAGGGCGTGGTCGTGGTAGATCAGGTTGGCGGCCCGCTGGTCGTTGGGGTAGGTGTTGGTGACCGAGTTACCCGGGGTGAACCACTGGTCCGGCAGGCCATCGATGGCCGGCGGGACGTGCGCCCCGTGCACGTGCACGACGGCGCGCACGTCGGGCACGTCGGTGCCGGCGCCGGGGATCGAATGGTCGACAGGCAGCAAGGACGTGGTCGGCAGCTCGTTGTCCCAGGTGATAGTGGCCGGAATGCCTTTGGTGACGGCGATCACCGGTCCCGGCACCGAGCCGCCATAGCCCCACACCCGGGTGGCCGGCAAGTTGTGGGCCATCTTCTGCTTGAACTGGCTCATCACGATGTTGTAAGTCGGTGCGCCGGTCATGGGGTCGAGGGAAGTTGGCGTGGCGAAGACGGGGATGGGCAGCGGGTCGACGAACTGGCTGATCTTGACTACCTTCGCGTCAGCGTGCCCGACTAGCGGGCCCGCCACGGCGACAAGGGCAAGCATGACCACGATGCCCAAGACCAGCACCGCGTGCCGTGAATGCTTTGATGAAGCGTACATCTTCCTACTCCTTTGCTCGACAAGGATCAGATCTTGCTTGCTCCTCAGACGACCGCCGCAGCTAGCAGACGGGGTAGTCGCGGGCGCAGGAACGCGGAGGGGCGCGGGCGCCGCGGGCGTAGGAATGGTCAGAATGCCTTAGTCGTGCGACCCGGGCCAGGCGACTGTCGCAGTCACTGAACCTCGGCAGCATGACGTCGGGACAGGGCGCGGTCTCGTCGACGTGGTGGGATGCCGGTGCGCCACCTCCAGGCAAAGCACTCCCGCCGGGCAGGTGATCCATGGTGTGGGAATCGCTAGGCGACGTCGGCGCCGGGTCTCTGCGAGAGTAGCTCCGCACGGTGCGCGCCGCAGCGTCGTCCCGTGAAAGAGCGTTGTGTCGGTGAGCGTTGTGTCGGTGCTGCCCTGGAGGAGCGTCACGCCGCGGGGTCGCCTCGACCGCGGTGCAGGCGTGGAGCAGAAGGAGGAGAGTCGCCACGCCCGCCAAGACGATGTTCAGGGGGCGCACGGCGGCCCTCCCCGGGGGCCTCGACTCTCTGATGCGCATTCCTGGCTCGCCGCTCATCGTACTGTCGGGAGGTCTCACCCCGGTCACGAGCCCCGGGCCGGCCCTCCCTGCCCCCTTGGTTCAGTCGTTGCCGCGGTTGTTGCGGGTTGTGAAGCTGTCTTGCCTATTGTGAAGTATGGCACACTAAAGGTCGTCTTGACGATGGAACGTGTCCGTCCTGTCGGCAGGCGGGCGCGACACAGAGCAGAGCGACGCCCCCGCTCACAAAGACGGGGTCGCCGTCCAGATCGCGATCGACCGCTGGCAGGGGTGCTATCGCTTGTATCGCCCGGCGAGCTCCGTCGAGCGCGCCGCCGTCAGGGCCGCCTGCTGCAGCTCGCGCAATCTCTCGAACAGGGTCGCGTCCTCGAGCGTCGGGGCGCACACCGTCTCGCCGAGCTCCAGCCCGACGACGATGGCCTGCGCCACATCCTCGGCGGTCATGAGCCGAACATCGGCAAACGTGCCGCCGCCGATGCCGTGGAACTCGCTCTCCACCATGCCCGGAAGGCAGACCATCGCCTGAACGCCGCTGCCCTCGAGCTCAGTGGCCAAGAGCTGCGTGAAAGTGAGCAGGAATGACTTGGCCCCCGCGTACGTCGCCCGGCCCGCCATGGGCAGGCGCAGCGGCCCGCTGAGAGCCAGGAGGGAAGCGATGTTGACGACGGCTCCCCGAGCGCGTGCGATCATGCCCGGAAGGGCAGCCCTTGCGAGGCGCAGTGGAGCCACGATGTGGATGGCGGTAAGGCGGTCGGCGACGCTTGGCTCGATCTCGGCAAAGGGGCCGTAGCCGGCAAAGCCGGCGTTGTTGACGAGCAGGTCGAGCCGGCTCTCCTGGGCGATGCGATCCTCGACGAAGAGAAGCTGCTCAGGATCCGTGAGGTCGGCGACGAGGAAGTCGACTTCGACGCCGGTCTCGGCCTGCAGACGGGTGGCCAGCGCCTCCAGGCGCTCCCGCCTGCGGGCGACGATCAGCACGTCGCGACCGTCCTTTGCGAGGCGTTCCGCAAGCGCCTCTCCGATCCCTGACGAAGCGCCGGTGACAAGGGCCAAGTTCCGCGTGGACTCCATTCCGAACCTCCCGAGGTGAGCGGCTGAACCGGGCATGGCATCGCCAGCCGCAGGAAGAACCTACACCAGCTTGAGCCCGGGTATCAGAGAGCCCTCACCCCAGTGGAGTGATTGCGAAACCATCGACTTCTGCCTGCCTGCGAACAGCGCGCGAATCTCAGGAAGGAACCTAACCCTCAACTTGAGGTCGAGCTAACGCGGCAAGGCAGCGCCGTTCACTCGACCACCACCATCCGCGCCCGACGACGACGGGCCTCGCCAGGCGCACTGACTCGTTCTCTCAGCGCGTGCCTGCCGCATCGTCGTCTGCCGCCGTCCGCAGAGCGGCGGGTCGCCTCGATGCGCGTGCGGGCCTGCGTTTGGGCAGGTGGTGCGACAGCGCCCGGTATGAGGCCGCGAAGACGACCGCCGCCAGCGCCACGATCGCGGTGACCGTGTAGAGGGTCTTGGATGTGTCGGTCCCGGCGAGGGCTGCATGGATGCTCACCGCCCAGAAGACGAAGTAGCTAGCAATGTGGACGCTGCGCCACCACTTCTTGGAGAGCCCCTTCATGGCAAGAGCGGTCAGCTCGACGGCGACGAGAAGCCAGAGGGCGACGACGCCCACGGCGATCGCTGTCGGTCTCCACATGCTGGCGAACGGGACCACGAAGTCCAGAGGGCGGAACTGAGCGTAGCTGTCGAGCAACAGCGTGGCCAGGTGACCGGCAATGAAGAAGAAGGTGAGTCCGGCGAGCCAGCGGTGCATGGAGAGGAGCCACGCGTTCCGGCGCCACTTGGGGAAGAGATCCGTGGCGAGGACGATCCCCCAGAGCACCGACGCGGTCAACATGATCCACGCCACGATCCCCGCGGACCGTGAGAGATACCACCAGATGTGCGGGTTCAAGCTGGGCTCCCTTCTGCGAAGCCGGCGCGTTCAAGAGCCGGGCTCACAAATGTAGTCCCGTCGAGAGTGGTCGCGACCCCGTCGAGCTCGCGACTCTCGAAGTAGTCGAGAGCCCGCTCGGCGCCGCCAAGGAGAGCTGTGGTGGCGTACATCTCCGCCTCCCACCCGACCCTCGCGATCACGGTCACCGCCGCGAGGTCGGTCGTCGCGCACGTCTGGGTGATGGGGTCGATGACGTGGTGACGACGGTCGCCGTCCCGGATCCATGTGCGCGAGAGGGTGCTGGACGTGGCGACTCCGCCGACGTCGAGCGCAAGCGTCATCAGATCTCGAGAGCAGTCGAATGGGTCTTCGATGGCTACGTACCACCCTGCCGCGGTGGGCGGACTGCCGGCTGCGGCGAGATCGCCCCCGACGCTTACGAGAGCGCCGCCGGTGCCTTCGGCGAGGAGCTCGGTGACGACCATGTCGGCGGCAAGCCCTTTCCCGATCCCACCGGGGTCGAGACCGATGCCGGCGGGGACGACCACAGCCGAGGTCGAGGGGTCGATGGCCGCGTCGGCGATCGTGGTGCCGCGAGCCCGGGACCCGCTCATGCGGCTTGTCTGACCGGATCCATCGACGCTCGTCGAGTAGCCGGCCGCGCTGATCGCGGAGAGCATG
>JADGPQ010000212.1 GCA_017882325.1 Thermoleophilia bacterium | reverse complement strand
TCGCTTTGGCCGCGGCCTTCGCCGGCGTCGCGGCCGGGCCCGCGGCGGCCAAGGACTATTCGATCACTGCGGTCGACATCGACGCCACGGTGCGGACCAACGGCGACCTGCGCGTGCACGAGTCGCGCACCCTCGACTTCTCCGGCGCCTTCTCGTTCGTCTACTGGGATCTCATGACCAAGGGCTCGGACGGCATCGATGTCACGGGCGCCAGCGGGCCGGGCGTCGACGGCGCCGGGATCGTCCCGTACCAGCCGACGCAGGATCCGCTTGCCAAGCCACCGGGGACGTACTTCGTCACCGACCTGGGCGGAAGCGTGCGCGTGCAACTCTACTTCCGCGTGAGCGACTCGTCGGCCCAGTTCAGCATCGACTACGTGGCGCGCGCGGCCGCGAAGCGCTGGGACGATATCGCCGAGCTGTACTGGCAGTTCGTCGGCGACCAGGCGACGGTGCCGGCGGACCACGTGCGAGTGACCGTCCATCTCCCCGCCGGCGTCACCCGCAGCCAGGTGCGCGCCTGGGCGCACGGGCCGCTGTGGGGCAACGTGGCTATCGAGCCCGACGCGAGCGTGGTCATGACCGTCGATCCCCTGCCTGCCCAGACGTTCGTGGAGGGCCGCATCCTGTTCCCGGCGGCGTCCCTCGCCAAGGCCAAACCGACGGCGGGCGTCCGCGAGGCCGCCGTCCTTGCCGAGGAGCAGAAGTTGGCCGGCCAGGCCAACAGCGACCGCTTCCGGGCACGCCTCAAGCTCATCGCCTGGGGTGTGGTCGGCTTTGGCTTCCCGCTCGTCGCCCTCGTGCTCGTCATCGCCCTGTACCTCAAGTTCGGCCGCGAGCCCAAGACTCAGTTCCAGGGTCAGTACTTCCGCGACATCCCGCAGCCCCCGCTCCCGCCGGCGCTCGCCGCCTTCATCTGGCGAATGGCGCGTGTCGGGCGCGACGACGCCACGGCCACGCTGCTCGACCTCGTGAATCGCAAGGTCATCGATATCGAACGTGTCACCGTCCACAAGGAGCGCCTGCTCGGCAAGGACGACACGATCTCCTACCAGCTGACGCTCCACGACGAGCGCCTCGAGGAGCTGCTGTCTTACGAGCGGCAGCTGGTCACGTTCCTTTTCCACGAGATCGCCGAGAGCCCCATCTTGGTGTTGAGCGACCTCAAGGAGCTCGCCAAGACCCACCGTGCGGCCTTCGCCAAGGGCTACAGCACGTGGACGACGATGGTCACCAAAGAGGGTGAGGCGCGCAAGTACCTCGATGCCCAGGCGGACCGCATGGCGTTCATCGGGGCGGCGCTCGCCTTTGTCGGCGCCGTCGCCGCGGGCGCCGCGGCGATCTTCAGCGGCTGGCTCTGGTTCTTCCTGGGCATCCCGGTGTGCGTGGTACTGGTCTTCGCGTCGCGCGTGATCAAGCGGCGTTCCCAGGAGGCGGCGGAGCTGGACGCGCAGTACATCGCTCTCGAGAGGTATCTTAAGGACTTCGGCCGCCTGCAGGAGAAACCGCCTGATGCCGTCGTCCTGTGGGAGCAGTTCCTGGTATACGCTGTCGTCTTCGGCATCGCCGACGAAGTCGTCAAGGCGATGACCATCAAGGTCCCGGACGTCATCGCCGACCCGGCGTTCCGCACGTCGTACTTCCTCTGGTTCGCGTCGCCCGGCGACGGCGGCATGGCGGCGTTCAACGAGATGCATCAGAGCTTCAACGAAGCGGTGTCGGTGGCCACGTCGTCCTCGTCGTCGGGTTCCGGCGGCGGGGGCGGCTTCTCCGGCGGCGGCGGGGGCGGCGGCGGGGGCGGCGGGTTCGGCGCCGGCTGAGGCCGCCGCCCTGCCCCCAGCCAAGCCGCTATGAGCCGCCTCACTCTCTACGCCCCGTTCCTGTTCGGCCTGGTCCTGGCGGGGACAGGCGTACTTGGCATGACCGGGCGACTCCCGAAGAACGACTGGTTCGGCATCCGCATGCACGTCGTAATGAGCAGCGACGCCGCCTGGCTCGCCGGCCACCGGGCCGCAGGCCCATGGCTGCTCGCCGCCGGAGTCGTGGCTCTCGCCGTCGGGGTGACCCTGCTCGTCGTGCGCCCGGACGCCGTGACGGGCGCGCGCCTCACCACCGGGAGTCTGATCGTCGCGTTCCTGTTGGCCGGCGTCGCCGCGGGGCGGGCACAGGCGGCCGTGCGGCGTCTACCCTGACGTTGCCTCCGGCTTCCCGGCGACAGCGGCCATCAAGCTGTTTTACACTGTCGGCGTATGGTTTACCTGCCCGACCCCCGGGGAAGGACGCAAGCGAAAGTGCGCCGATACCTTGGGGCTCCCGGGAGGCTGCGGGGTCGCGTGAAGGAGGGTCACGATGTCTCGTCCCATACAGACGACGTTCATCGACAAGGTCCGCCGCGTGCAGATCGCTGTGGTCGCCGCGCGCGGCGCGGATCGCAGGCACTTCGACTTCGGCGACGACGTGGCTCCAGGTGTGCGCCTCGTCCTCAGCGAGGTCGGCGGCGAGCCGCTGGCCTTTTCCCTGTGGACCTCTCCGCAGGACATCGCCCAACTCTGCAGCGACGCCTCGGTGCCGGCGACGGCGGCACTTCTGGCGATCGACGGCGACCAGGCGCGCAAGGCCACGGCCGCAGGCCACACGGTGGACCTCAGCCAGTTCTCGCGCAGCCAGACGAACCCCGATCTCTACTACGTGCTGTTCGATCACGCGAGCCGGCGCCAGATCCACGCCGTGCTGCACCGGCTCGTGCCTGCGCTCGCGACGCACCCGGCGGCCGCCTGAGCAGCCGGGCCGCGACATTGTCGCGCGGGTCCAAACGCCGTCCGGCAACTCGGCGGCCGCGCCCCGCCTCAACGGGTGCGCGGCCGCCGCGTATCCGGCTGCGCGCTCCACCGACAACAGCGCTGCGAGCGTTGCCGCTGTTACCATAGAGGTCCGCTTTCCGTCAGCCCACGAAAGAGTGACGCGGCCCGACAGGGACCCGCGCGCCCCACGTCTCAGGAGGAGTAGAGGAACATGGCAGATCCCTTCAGGAACACCCCCCCAGCGCCCGAGGACAAGGGCGTCATGACGGCCCAGAACATCGCTGCCGCGTTCGCCGGCGAAAGCCAGGCCTCGCAGAAGTACCTCGCCTTCGCCGACGTCGCGGACTCCGAGGGCTACCCCAACGTCGCACGTCTCTTTCGCGCCGTGGGCTACGCCGAGAGCACGCACGCCCGCAACCACCTCAGCGTGCTCGGCGGCATCGGCGCCACGACCGAGAACCTCAAGGCGGCCTGGGGCGGCGAGACCTTCGAGATCGACGAGATGTATCCCGCCTACGACGCCGTTGCGAAGCTGCAGGAGAACAAGTCGGCGCAGACCAGCATCCGTTACGCTCTCAAGGCCGAGATGGACCACCAAGGCATCTACGACAGCACCCTCAAGGACGTGAAGGGCAAGAAGGACCTCGAAGCCAAGCCGGTGCGCGTATGCCCCGTGTGCGGGCACACCGTGATCGGCGACGCCCCCGACGAGTGTCCGCAGTGCGGTACGGCAGGTTCGTACTTCAAGGAGTTCTGATGGACGAGGCCTTCGAGAAGCGCCTTCCCAAGCCCGAGGATCTCAATGCGATGACGGAAGAGAGCCTCAAGGCCGCCTTCGCCGGCGAAAGCCAGGCGGCCGAGAAGTACATGGTGTTCGCGGAGCAAGCCGAAGAGGAGGGCTACGGCAACGTCGCCAAGCTCTTTCGGGCCATCTCCTTTGCGGAGACGCGTCACGCGCGCAATCATCTGCGCGTCATGAAGGGCATCAACTCGACCGCCGAAAACCTCCTCACCGCCTTCGGCGGCGAGAGCTTCGAGGTCGACGAGATGTACCCGGCGTACCACGCGATCGCCAAAGCTCAGGGCAACAACCAGGCCGTGCGCAGCGTCAAGTACGCTCTCAGATCGGAGGTCGACCACAAGGGGATGTACTCCGAGGCGCGCGAGAAGGTGCTCGCGGGCAAGGACATCGTCGACCAGCCGGTGAGCGTGTGCCTCGCCTGCGGGCACACGGTGATCGGCGACGTGCCGGACAAGTGCCCCTACTGCGGCGCACTCAAGGAGTACTACAAGACGTTCTGAGCTTCGCTCCGCCTTTGCCCCGACGGGGCCGGCCTGCCTTGCGGCGGCCGGCCCCGTCTGCGGGAAGGGTCCCTGCACGTGCAATGACGAGCATGCACGGGACCGTCATCGTGCGACGAGGCCCATGCGGCCCTTTGATAGAATCACCCGGACACGCGCGGGCCCCGCCCGCGGCACCGTCAGGAGGTTCCCGACGTGGGCTACAACTTCGGTGTCGGCCGCGAAGCGCCGACCTTCACCATCAGCGCCGTCGACGGCAGCGAGATCAACCTCAGGCAATACCGCGGCGACTGGTTCGCGGTGCTCGTCTTCGTTCCCACGCAGGCCACCGAGACCGCCGCAGCACTTGCGCAGCTCAGCGCGGCGGCCGACACCCTCTGGGGCCTGCGCGGCCAGCTTCTCGCCCTCTGCGACGCCGGTCGTGATGAGGTGACGAAGCTGGCCGCGGAGGTGGAAAGCCTGTCCTTCCCGCTCCTCCCCGACGATGGCCGCGTGGCGCAGGCCTACGGCGCCCTCAAGCAGAGCGGCGAAGTGCGGCCCATGGCGTTCATCGTCGACCGTGCCGGCAAGATCGTCTGGACCGGCGAGGGCGCGTCCGCGCTCAAGCCGGCAACCCTGGTGGCCGCGTTTCGCCAGGTCGCCCGCTGAGCTTTCGTTCGGTTCCGCGCTCCACGGGGAAAAGAGGACAGGCAGTACCCGATAAGGAGCGCCCGCGATGATCGTCGGTCAGACAATGTTCAGCGTCCTCAAGGGCACGGAGCATCGTGCCGAGGCCGCCCTCCAGGAGCTCGCCGGC
>JADGPQ010000211.1 GCA_017882325.1 Thermoleophilia bacterium | reverse complement strand
GTGAAGATGGACTCGTTGTACGAGGAGTTCCACTGCATCGCGATCTCCACGGCGCCGTCTTTGGTCTCGTTCTCGAGAAAGATGATGCTGCGGTGGATGGCGTCCTTCTCGCGGTTGATGTAGGCCACGAAATCCTTGATGCCGCCGTCGTACTGGAAAACGACGCGCTCTCCCTCGGCGCGCTCATCGTTGAGCTCGATGCGCAGGCCCCTCGTGAGGAAAGCCGTCTCGCGCAGACGCTGGGCGAGCACGCGGAAGTCGTAGTCGACCTCCTCGAAGATATCGGGGTCGGCCATGAACGACACGGTGGTGCCGCTGGGCGCATCTTTGCCGAGCTTTTCTTTCCTCTCGAGTGTGCCGATCGGCGCACCGCGCTCGAAGCGCTCATGCCAATGGAAGCCCTCGACATAGATGTCGAGCTCGAGCCACTCGGAGAGAGCGTTGACGACGGAGACGCCGACGCCGTGAAGGCCGCCGGAGACCTTGTAGCCGGCGCCGCCGAACTTGCCGCCGGCGTGCAGCATGGTGAGCACGATCTCGGCGGCGGGCTTGTTGTACTTGTCCATGATCCCGACGGGGATGCCGCGGCCGTTGTCGACGATGGTCACGGAGTTGTCGGGGTTGATGGTGACGACGAGTCCGTCGCAGTAGCCTGCGAGGGCTTCGTCGACGGAGTTGTCGACCACCTCGTAGACGAGGTGGTGAAGGCCGCGGGGGCCGGTGGAGCCGATGTACATGCCGGGGCGTTCGCGGACCGGCTCGAGGCCTTCGAGGACCTGGATATCCTGGGCGTCGTAGTGTGGCTTTTTCACTCAGCCTCGCAGTGTGCCGAGGGGCGGGACAGGGGTTGGAGAGGCAGGCCTAACCTGCCTGCGTAAGTATATCAAACGATGAGGCTCAGAGCGAACTTGCGGCGGGGTCAAAAGTGCCGCAAAACGGCGGTTTTTGTCAACCTCGCGGGGTGCCGCCGCCGGGAGTCTCCGGGGGCTCCGCGGATGACGCGCGCAGTGCGGCCTCGATGGCCGCGCGGAGCCGCTCGTCACGCACTCCCTCCGCCTGTGCCCGCGCCCCGCCGAGGTCCGGCGGCGCGGGCCTCTTGTACCGACTTTCTTCCTTCGCGGTGGGAATCACTTCTTCCTGCCTTGACGCGGCGCGCTCGATCACGAAGCGGAAGCGCGTAACGGGATGTCCGGGCGTGATCTCGTCCATACGCCTGAGGATCTGGCCGCCCAGATAGGTGAGCTCATTGGCCCACACAGAGGAGGTGCACTCCACGGTGAGCACGCCGCGGGAGAAGTGGCGCGGGCGGGCGCCGCTCGCCACTTGCCCACCCGCGGCGCGCGCCCAGGCGGCGTAGGCCCGCGCCTGGTCGCTCGTAGCCATGCGACCGAGCGCCGTGCTCAGGACATCGCCAAGGCGCTTGGGGTCGCCTCCGCGGGCGTGGTCGCTCATAGCGCGTCCACACGGGGCGGCGCCGGCCCGGCGGCGTCGGTCGTCGGCGCAACGGCCCCGGCCGCGAGCGAGCCTGTGAGGGGCAGCTCGATCACTGTCGCCTGGTCCAGCTCGTCCTCCGTGAAGTAGTGACGGTCGGTCGTCGTGATGATGGCCTGGCCGGCGAACGTCAATTGACGTACGAGGAGCCGGCGGCGAGCGCCATCGAGCTCACTCATTACGTCGTCCAGAAAGAGCGTACCTTTTTCGCCGGTGCGCGCCGTCGCGAGCTCCTGCTCCGCGAGCAGCAGCGCCAGCACGGCGGCGCGCTGCTCGCCCTGCGAACCGAAGAGGCGCAGGTCACGTCCGCCGCGCGGCAGATCGATCGGCTCGCACGCGGGTCCGACGATGGTGGCGGCCGGAACGGTGGCTTCGGCGGCGTCCGCCACCTCGACGCCGTCGAGCCCCGTGGCGACATCGACTTCGAGGAACTTGAGATCGTCACGATGAGGGCCGAAGAGAGAGAGGCCCCGCCCGGTCTCTCCTGGCCTTCTGGCGCGCAGCTCATCAAGCAGAGCGCCGTCGTCATAGCCGACGCCGGCCAGCTGGCTGACGAGCTCCAAGGTGAAGTTGTTGCCCTCCGGGGCGAGGCCGGCGGCGGCGGCGGCGAATCGTCCGCGAAGCTCGCCGACGACGTCGCGGCGGCGGCGGCCGAGCTCGGCGGCGGCGCGCGTGAATTGCACGTCCCATGGGTCCAAGCTGGTCACCGGCGCGCCGTTTCTGACCGCGAGCAGCTGGGCGTTGCGCTGTCGGAGGGCCGTCTGCAGCTCGCGTGCGGCGGCCGCGTACTGCGGATCAAGTGCGGCGGCGAAGGCGTCGAGGTGGGCGCGCCGGCGGGCCGGGCTACCCTTGACCAAAAGCAGACTCTCGGGCACGAAGATGAATACCTGCGTACGCCCGCGGAGGTCGTCCTGCGACGCGACCTCCACACCGTTCCAGCGTGCGCGCTTGCCCTGCCCGGGCGCGTAGGCGACCTCGACGGCCTGAGGGCCCGCGGCCGGGCCGTCGAGCTCCAGCTCCACGCGCGTGAAGCGCTCCCCCCAGGTGATGAGCTTCTCCTCACGGCGCGTGCGCGGCGAGCTGCCGCGCAGCGCGAACCAGGCGCCTTCGAGGAGGTTCGTCTTGCCGGCGGCGTTCTGGCCGACCACGACGTTGAGCCCGGCGCCGAAGCTCGCCGTCGCGTCACAGTAGGAGCGGAAGTTGACGAGCCTCAGGCTTGAGACGAACACACGCGGTACTCCTCGCCGCCGACGGCGACCACGTCGCCGGGCTGCAGGGTACGCCCGCGTCGCGTGTCGACCTCGCCGTTCACGGTCACCTCGCCGTCCTGCACCAGCAGCTTCGCGTGTCCGCCGGTGGTCGCCGCCCCGGCGAGCTTCAAGAACGAGCCCAGCGGTAGAGGGCCGTTGACGATGACGTCGTTCAGTTGCCCAGGCGGATCGGCATGATGAGGTAGACGAAGCCTCCGTCCGATCCGTGAATGAGCCCCGGTCGGAGCGGGCTGGTGAAGCGGAGCAAGACGCCGGCGTCGTCGATCGCATCGATGCCGTCGATGAGATAGGCGGGGTTGAAGCCGATCTCGAAGGCCTCGCCGCCGAACTCCACATCGAGAGTTTCTTCTGCCTGACCCACGTCTTGCGTAAGCGCCTTCATCGTAAGCTTGTGCTCCGCGAAAGAGAGCCGGAGGGGCGCATTCTTCTGCGCCAGCAGACTGACGCGACGCGCCGCCGCCATGAACTCGTCCTTCGCCAGCGTGACTTCGTGGTCGAACGAGTCCGGCAAGAGCTGCTTGTAGTTGGGGAACTGTCCGTCGATGAGGCGCGAGGCGACCCACACGTCGCCGGCCGGGTCGCCCAGTTTGAAGAGTGCCTGGTTTTCGCCGATCGCGACTTCGATATCGCCATCACCCATCGACGCCGCCAGGCGGGCGACCTCGCCCAGGGCCTTCACCGGTACGATGGCCTGGACCTCGGTCTTCGGGGCGTTCTCCAGCTTCGTCTCCTTGACAGCCAGCCGATAGCTGTCGGTGGCCACCATCTTCAGTGTGTCGCCGAGGATGGTCATGAGCACTCCCGTAAGGATCGGTCGGGTCTCATCGCGGGAGGCGGCGCGGCCCACTTTGGTCAGCGTCTCGATGAAAGGCTCGCGCCCCATTCCGAACGACTCGCTCGTGTCGAATGTCGAGGTCTGCGGGAAGTCGCTCGCCGACCAGGCGTTGAGAGAGAACTCGGCGCGGCCGGCGGTGACTTTGACGGCAGCTTCGCCGGCCTCAATGACGACTTCTTCTCCGGGGAGGTTGCGCACCACATCCGTGAACAGGCGAGCCGGCACCACGATGTCACCCTCGCGGTCGATGGCGGTGGCGAGGCTGGCTTTGATGGAGAGTTCCATGTCGGTCGAGAACAGGTCAAGACGGCCCTCAGACGCCTGAAGCAGGATGCCCGAGAGTACCGGCAGCGCGCTCCTCGTGGACACACCGCGAGCGAGGATCGCGAGTTTATCGACCAGCGCAGATCGATCACACGTGAGCTTCATCCCGACTCCTTATGACAATAAAGAGAAGACATTCTCTCCTCGTCATCGTCATAGCGCTCGTGACGATGTGGAGAATGGCGTTTCTTCCTGCTCGGCAAGGGCGCGGGCCTCTGCACGGTGCTGTGGGCGGGGTGTGCAGAACCAGACGCTCCTTCCATGGCGGCCCTCCTCGTACAACGAAGCATAGCCGATTTGGCCGCGGCGGGGGAGAATGTCCACGGGTTGACGCAGGGTTGTCCACAGGGTCTCTGGAGAGCAGCGGCAGTGACGGTGAGTAGAGCGGAGGAGACCGCTCAGTGCACAGTCTTGAGGCGGGCCGTGATGAGGGCCACGAGATCCTGAAGCTGTGGGTCGTGGCCGTCCTTGAGCTGGCGCTCCACTTTGTCGACGCCGTGAATCACGGTGGTGTGGTGGCGGCCCCCGAAACGGGCGCCGATCTGCGGCAGTGACGCCTCAGTGAGATTGCGGGAGAGATACATCGCGATGTGGCGTGCGTAAGCCACATCCTGGGTGCGGCGATTGCCACGCAGATCGTTGACGTGCAGGCCGAATTGGCGCGCGACCTCGGCCTGCACCAACTCGATGGTCAGCGGGTGCTGATATGCCTTGGGGAGGATGTCCTTCAAGGCCTCCCTGGTGACGTCGAGCGTGACCTCGCTGCCGCGGATGGAGGCGTAGCTGACCGCTCGCGTAAGGGCGCCATACAGCTCGCGTATGTTGGTCGTGACACGAGAGGCTATCCACTCGAGCACCTCGGGCTCGGCGATCTGGAAGCCCTCCCACTTGACTTGTTTGCGCAGAATGGCGATGCGCGTCTCGAGGTCCGGACGGCTGATGTCGACCACCACACCCTGGCCGAAGCGCGTGCGCAGGCGCTCCTCCAGCTC
>JADGPQ010000047.1 GCA_017882325.1 Thermoleophilia bacterium | reverse complement strand
GCAGGATGCCGAGCATGCGCTCGATGTCGCCGAGAGCCTGCCGGCTCGCGGTCTCGATCGAGTCCAGGGCCTCGCGGGCCAGCTCTGGCTTGGTGTCGACTATCCGTTGCGCTGCGCCGGCGTGCAGGACCACCACATTGAGCGCATGACCGACGCTGTCGTGCAGCTCGCGGGCCAGGCGTGAGCGCTCCTCCGCCACAGCCTCGCGGGCGCGGGCATCCCGATCGGCCGCGAAAAGCGCGGCCCTCCGCTCGGCCCGCTCGGCGCTGGTCCGGTAGAGGCGCAGCGCCACGGCCAGCGCCCACAGGACCGAGACGGTGAGCCATTCGACGAGGATCTCCTGCCACGTGAGTCCGTTCGTGGTGACGATCACGGCGATGAAGCCGAGCGCGTACACGAAGCCGCCGGCGAGCACGAAACGCGTCGAATCGAAGGCCACAGTGGCGAACGAGGCGATGACCACGGCCCACTCCGCCGCCGCCGTGTACTGGTAGCCGGAAGCGGACTGCGCCACGAGGAGCGCCCCTGTGACCAGCAGGCAGGCGAACGGTGACCACCAAAGCATGGCCAGCGACAGGGCGCTGGCCACCGTGAGCACGATGAGGACGGTACCGCCGGCGTTGAAGCCGCTCGGCGTCGCGCCGCGCGTGAGCAGCTCCACCAGCCCGGCGACCGTGAACACGAGCGCAAGCGCGATGCTCACGGGCAGCGGATCCAGGACGCGGGGCCATCGCGAGACCGACGGCGTGGAGACGCCGGGCGCGGCGGCAGAGAGGATGTCGGCCGGCTGGTCCACGCCCGCAGTATAGTGCACGGCCACGGACGCGCGGAGAGAGAATTGGTGGAGGCGGCGGGAATCGAACCCGCGTCCACGGACGCCTCGGCGGAGTCTCTACAGGCTTAGCCGGCGCATTGATCTCGCTCGCGGCCCCCGCGTCGGCCGGGTGCCGTCTGCCAGCTCCGATCAGTCTCGGGTGTGCTCGCTCGGAGCAGCGCGACCGCACCCCAGCCCACTTGATGACACCGCGGATCCCGGCCATGGGCGAGCCGGGCGCGATGCGCTACCTGACTAGATCAGGCGGCGAGTGCGAGAGTGTTATTCTCGGCAAGTATATGGTTCCGGCAGTTTAACGAGGCCACCGGACCTCGGCCTGCTGCTCCCACCTCGGTACAGCCCATGTCGAGACCTGTTCGCCCCCATGGGCAGCCTTGGTGGCTGCGCCTTTTGAGTATACCAGCTCCGGAAACGGCGAAACCGCGGCACAGCCGCGGTTTCGCCCGCAAGACCCGGTACTATCCGACGACGTCGGTCAATCTTCTACGGTCTGCACCTCGCGCCGGTCACGGCGCCGGAAGTACATGTTGCGGCAGAGCGGGCCCTCGCCGGAGGCGTAGCAACTCTGCACGGCCACCGAGCACTGCGGCAACGGGGTGCGGGCCACCTTGACCACGCCGAACCCACCCTTGCCGCGCTCGATGTCTTCGAACATCCTGAGGTCGATCTCGTGCGGGAACACCTTCTCGATGCACCCGAAGAACGTGTCGCCGTCTTCCTTGAACGCGTAAAGGAAACGGCAGTTCATGCTCAGACAGGCCGCCGCGTAGACGACCTTCTCGCATTGTGCCGAGCATTCTGTACATTCGAGCAGTTCTTCAGACAAAAGGATCAGCCTCCTACAGCAGAACGGCCGGCGAACGGTGCCGACCCTCGCGAATGGTAGCACAGGCTCCCCGGGCCTGAACAGGCTGCTTAACCTGCGCTTAATACTTCCTATTCAGCGTAGCGGTGGCCCGCTTGTGACCCGGCGCACGTCTTCCCGTTGACATATCACTATCTGTGCAGTGAAAATGGCTGGTGCCAAGCCGTCCGCAAGCTGATCGGGGTGTCGCTCGCGGGCGGGGAATCGCTCCCCAGGGAGGTGGCGGACACGCATGGACGCCGCAATGCTCGCTCGCATCCAGTTCGCGTTCACCATAAGCTATCACTTCATCTTCGTGCCCATCAGCATCGGCGTCGGGATGATGGTGGTGCTCTCCGAGCACCGCTACTACAAGAGCGGCATCCCCGCCGACAAGGCCGCCTCCAACTTCTGGATCAAGCTGTTCACGGCGACCTTCGCCATCGGGGTCGCCACGGGGATCACCATGGAGTTCGCCTTCGGCGCGAACTGGGCCAACTACTCGCGCTTCGTCGGCAACATCTTCGGAGCGCCGCTGGCCGCTGAAGGACTGCTCGCGTTCTTCCTCGAGTCCACCTTCCTCGGCGTGCTCCTGTTCGGCCGCAAGAAGGTCTCCAGGCGCTTCTACTACGTGTCTGCGTGCCTCGTGTGGGCGGGCGCCCTGCTGTCCGCCCTTTGGATCATTATCGCCAACTCGTGGATGCAGACGCCGCAGGGCTACAAGATCGAGGGCGGCAGGGCCGTGCTCACGAGCTTCTGGGCGGCGGCGTTCAACCCGTCCACGGCGCCGCGCTACTTCCACACCGTGGCCTCGGCGCTGCTCATGGGCTGTTTCGTCGTGGCCGGCGTGTGCGCCTGGTACATGCTCAAGAAGAGGCACCTGCACTTCGCCCGCCAGGCCATGCTCTGGGCGATCTCCGTGGGGCTCGTCATGGCCCTCGCCATGCCGCTCCTCGGCCACTGGGGGGCGCTCGTCGCGGCTGAGCATCAGCCTGTCAAGGTGGCCGCCTTCGAGAACGTCACCGATACCGAGGACGGCGCCACGTTGTGGCTGTTCGGCTGGCTGACCAAGAACGACGACGGCACCTACGACACGCATGGCATCGGCATCCCCAAAGGCCTGAGCCTGATCCTGCATCTCAACCCGGACGCGCGCGTCACGGGCCTCGATTCGGTGCCGGCTGCCGACCGGCCGCCAGAGCCGATCGTGTTCCAGAGCTACCACCTCATGATCGGGCTCGGCATGCTGTTCGTCCTCGTCCTGCTCCTGACGCTGGTCATGCACTACCTCAAGCGCCTGGAGAACGCGCGCTGGCTCCTCTGGAGCCTGATAGCGTGCATCCCGCTCGCGCTCCTGGCCATCAACATGGGCTGGGTGTCCGCCGAAGTGGGACGCCAGCCGTGGATCGTCCAGGGCCTGATGCGCACCACCGACGGCATCTCTCCCGCGGTGTCCACGGGCGAGATCTGGACGACCCTGGGCCTCTTCGGGCTGATCTACCTGGTCCTGTTCGTGGCGTGGCTCCGCATCTTCGTCGGTATCATCCGCAAGGGGCCGGAAGACGTGGTGGAGATGCTCGAGGCCGACAAGGTCGGGGCTCCCGCTCCCGCCGGTGCGGGGAGGTGACGGCATGACCCTGGCCAACATCTGGTTCTTCCTCGTCGCACTCCTGCTCACCGTCTACGTGATCCTCGACGGGTTCGACCTTGGCGTGGGCGTGCTCTATCCGTTCGTGGCCCGCACCGAGGGCGAGAAGCGCGTGGCGCGCGCCTCGATCGGCCCGATCTGGGACGGCAACGAGGTTTGGCTCATCAGCGGCGCCGGCGCCATCTTCGCCGCCTTCCCGATGGTGTACGCCATGACGTTCAGCGGCTTCTACCTCGCCATCATGCTCGTGCTGTTCGGCCTCATCCTGCGCGCGGTCTCGCTCGAGTTCCGCCACAAGGACGAGGGCTGGAAGAGGGTCTGGGACGGCGCCTTCTTCCTCGGCAGCCTGGTGCCGTCCATGCTCGTGGGCTGCGCTTTGGGCAACGTCATCCGCGGCGTGCCGATGGACCTTCGCGGAGACTACACGGGCACGTTCCTGCAACTGCTCAACCCCTACTCTCTGCTCGTGGGCGTCACCGGCCTGTTCCTGATCGTCACGCACGGTGCAGCCTGGCTGGCCGTCAAATCGGAGGGTGAGCTGCACGTGCGAGCGCTCAGGTGCAGGAAGATCACGTTCTGGGTCTTCGCTGTTCTGGCCGTGGCGACCTCGGCGGCGACCATCCTCACGGTCTCGCGCGCGTCGGACAACGTGTTCGGACGTCCGCTCGGCTGGTTCTTCCTCGCGGTCCTCGCCGTGGCGCTGCTGTACACGATCTGGCAGATGACGAAGGTAGGCGGCGAGCTCAAGTCGTTCCTCGGCTCCGCCGTGATCATCATCGGTCTCGCCGGCATCGCCGCGGTGGGCAACTTCCCCGAGATCGTCCCGGCCCGAGGTACCCCGCCGGAGACCAGCCTTACGATCGCCAGGACGGCGTCGGGGCACCTCACGCTGCTGGTGATGCTCATCGTGGCGCTTATCGGGTGCCCGATCGTGCTGGCCTACACGGCCCTCGTCTACAGGACGTTCCGGGGCAAGACGAAGGCGGCCGACGCGGAATACTGAGGCCGCGCCGTCATCCACGCTTCGACCGCAGAAGGGCGGCGGGCCTCACGGCCCGCCGCCCTTCTCGGTAGCTCGTTGAGCGGAAGCGTTCTCCCACGCAATAACACACTCGCACAGCTCAGAACACTTGACATTCACCGGCGCCAGCCTAAGAATTGCAGGCAAGCGTTCGATTCTGAGCGATTCTGACAACACATCACAGCCTCTGGGGGAGCTCGATGTCGTCGCCAGACACGCGCGAGATGTTCCCGGCCGAACGGCAGGGTCGCATCCTGGAGATACTCGCCGAGCAACGGAGCGTCCGCGTCTCCGCGCTGAGCGATCTGCTCGGCGTCTCCGAGATGACCATCCGCCGAGACCTCGAGCGTCTGGAAAACGAGGGTCTGCTCTCTCGTACCCACGGCGGGGCCATCCTCAAGCAGCACATCGCCGAGGAGCCGCGGTACGTCAACAACGTGCGTGCGCACGCGCAAGAGAAGCAGCGCATCGCGAAGGCGACGGCCGCGATGATCAAGCCGGGCGAGACCGTGTTTCTCGGCTCTGGCACCACCGCCACGCAGGTCCTCTCGCACGTCGACCCCGAGCTTCATGCCCGCATCGTCACGCACAACCTGGGCGCCGTGTCTTCAGCCCAGGACAAGGCGCTCGACGTCATCCTCCTCGGCGGCCTTTACAAGCCTCGCTCGAACACGCTCGAGGGCGCGCTGGCACTGGAGGTCCTGAGCAGCTTCCACGCCTCCAAGTTCATCCTCGGCGCCGACGGTGTCAGCCTCGAAGAGGGCATCACCACGGCCAGCGTCGGTCTCGCCGGCGTCGAGCGCGCCATGATCCGCCAGACGCGCGGCGAAGTGATCGTCCTCGCCGACCGCAGCAAGATCGGCGTGGTCGGCGACTTCGTCATCTGCACCCTCGACGACGTGCAGGCGGTCGTCGTCGACGACGGCGTCGACGAGGACGTGCGCGAAGAGATGCTGCGGCGCGGGCTACGAGTGGTAGCTGTATGAGATCGAGATGGGGCAGTCGACTGAGAGGATCTGATGCACATGAAGCACGTTGAGCTACTCACTGCCAAGCAGGTCGAGCGGGTCCACGACGCGTCGCTGTGGGTCCTCGAGAACGTCGGCATCCTGGCCCACCACCCGCCCGCCCGCGAGATCTTCAAGGCGCACGGCTGCCGCGTCGAGGCCGACGGGCTCGTCAAGTTCCCGCCGGAGGTCGTCGCCAAATACCTGCGGGTCTGCCCGACGAGCTTCACGTTCCGTGGCCGCGACCCGCAATACGACCGCACGATCCCCGACTGCGGCCCCGTGGTCGTCACCGGCAGCTCGGCGCCCAACGTGGTCGACCCCGCGACCGGCGTCGAGCGCCGCGCCACCTCCACCGACATCGCCAACATCGCCCACCTCATCAACGAGCTCAAGGGCTTCGACATCTTCTCGATCTCCACGCTCGCCGACGACGCCCCCCCCGGGCAGTTCAGCCTGAGCCGCTTCTATCCGGCGCTCAAGAACTGCCTCAAGCCGGTGCGCAGCAACACCCCCAACATGGACGATCTGCGCCAGGTCATCCGGCTCGGCGAGCTCATCGCCGGCGGCGCCGACGCCTATCGCGAGCGGCCGATCATCAACCATCACTACTGCCCGATGGTCAGCCCGCTGACGATGGACGTCGACTCCACGGAAGCGGTGATGTATCTCACCGAGCGCGGCCTGCCCGTGTACACGACGGTGGTGCCCAACGCCGGCCTCACTTCGCCGATGACGCTCATGGGCACGCTGATCGTCGGCAACGCCGAGTTCCTCGCCATCACCGTCTTCCAGCAGATGGTCAAGGAAGGCACGCCGATCATCTACGCGAGCCTGCCCACGGTCGCCGACATGCGCACGGGGGCCTATGCCCCGGGAGCTATCGAGACCGGCATGCTCTGCATGGCCCAGGCTCAGCTCGGGCACTTCTACAACGTCCCGACCGGCGGCTACATCGGCCTCACCAACGCCCACAGCAACGACGCGCAGTCGGGCTACGAGACGGGCATGAACACGCTCGGCGCGGTGCTCGCCGGCGCCACGCTGCTCAACATGGGCGGGCTGTTCAGCTCGCTCATGGCCTTCGACTTCGGCAAAGCGGTCGTCGACGACGAGATCGCCATCATGAACAAGCGCGTCGTGCGCGGCATGGAGTTCAACGAAGACAACCTCGCCCTGGACGTCATCGCCCAGGTGGGGCCGGGCGGCGACTTCATGAAGAGCAAGCACACCAAGTCGCTGATGAAGACCACCGCGGTCTTCCCCAAGGTCGCCGACCGCGGCATGCGCGCGCAATGGGAGGCGGCCGGACGGCCGGACGCCCAGAGCCGCGCGCGCGCCGTCGCCCGCGGCATCCTGTCGCAACCCAATGCGGCCGTCTGGGCGCCCGAGCTCGACGCGCAGATCCGCGCCGAGTTTCCCGGCCTGGTCGCCGGCGAAGCCACCTGGAAGGAAGACGAGACCACGGCATAGGCGCTCGGCGCACGCCCGCGGCGCTGCCCGCCAGACCTGCACAGTGACAACCACACGCAAGGACAAGGGGTGTAAGTAATGGGAAACGAAGCCATGCACGAGCAGCTCAAGAAATCGATCGTCGACCAGGATGAGGACGCCGTCCTCGAGGCCGTCAACAAGGCTCTGGCCGAGGGCATGGACCCCCGCGAGGTCATCGACAAGGGCCTGCTGCCCGGCCTGAACGTGATCGGCGAGCAGTTCGAGTGCGAAGACATCTTCCTGCCCGAGCTCATGCAGGCCGCGCTGGCCTTCCAATCCGCGATGACCGTGCTCGAACCCAAGATCAAGGAAGCCGGCGGGGCGGAGCAGAAGAAGGGCACGATCGTGATCGGGACCGTCAAGGGCGACCTTCACTCGATCGGCAAGAACATCCTCAAGCTCCTCTTCGAGACCTCCGGGTTCGAGGTGCACGACCTCGGCATCGACGTCGACCTCTTCAAGTTCATCGACAAGGCCAACGAGGTGAACGCCGACATCATCGCCATCTCCGCGCTGCTGACCACGACGCTCATCGGTCAGCGGGACGTCATCGACGCGCTCAAGGATCAGGGCACGCGCGACAAGTACAAGGTCATCGTGGGCGGCGGCGCGACCACCAAGGAGTGGGCCGACACGATCGGCGCCGACGGTTGGAGCGGCAGCGCTTACGACGCCGTCGTCCTGGCCACCAGTCTGGTGTCGTGACGGGCGCCACGAAGCCGATCGCCGAACCCGCATCTTGAGGAGAACGACATGATCGACCTGATCGAAGTATTCGACCGCGCCGAAGTAGGGCCGCTGATCTCCGAGACCGACTATTACATGAAGCGCTACGTCCCCAAGCTCACCGAACTGATCGCGCGCTACAAGATCAAGTGGGACAAAGAGACCATCATCAACGCCGACGACGACCTCACCGATCGCGTCTTCCAGGCGGCCGTCGACCTCCTCGCGGAGGCCGGCGCGTACTGCCCCGAGACCAACCGCGTGATGCAGTTCTCGCGCGAAGAGATCCTGCTCGCCTGCTCGCAGGCGCCCAAGAGCGCGACCTTCGGTGAGGACCGCGAGCGCAAGACCATGTACGGCCGGCGCCCCGACACCACCGACGACCGGCCGTGGGTGCACGTCGGCGGCGGCATCTACACGACCGACGAGCAGATCTTCATGGACACCGTCGAGAAGATGGCGTCGTTCGACATCGTCGACTCGGTCAGCGTGCCGTCGATCCTGCATCTGCGCGGCAAGGACTCCCGCGTGCGTTCGCCGCAGGAGATCCTCGCGGCCTGCAAGACCGTGCGCCTGGCGCGCGAGGGCATCCGCCGCTCCGGCCGCTCCGGCCTGCCGATCATCAACGGCATCTCCGCTGCTTCGCAGCCGGCGTCGATGTTCGCCGCCAGCTACCCCGACTTCGGCCTGCGCCCCAGCGACGGCTTCCTCATCGACTTCCTCTCCGAGATGGTCGTCGGCTACGAAGCTCTGCAGAAGGTGGCCTTCTACAACAGCATCAGCGCCAACATCGGTTCCACGTCGACGCCGCTGTTCGGCGGCTATGCCGGCGGCGCCGAGGGCGTCGCGGTCACGGCCACCTGCTACATGATCATGGGCAACCTGATCTTCCGCGGCACCTACCACTACAACGCGCCGCTGCACAGCAAGCTGCACCTCTCCTCCACCAAGCCGCTCATCTGGGCGATCGCCATGTCCAACGCGGCCGTCGGCCGCAACATGGGCTACCCGATGGTCAACCTCCCGTACCTGGGCGGCGGCTCCGGCACAAAGCAGTACCACTACGAGATGGCCTGCTACATGCTCGCCATCGTGACCTCCGGCGGCAACGTGTTCTCCGGGCATCCGGCCATGGCCGTGCAGTCCGACTCGCTGGTGCCGGACGACCACAAGTTCCACGCCGAGATGGGCCTGGCGGCGGCGAAGCTGACGCGCGCCGAGGCCGAGCCCATCGCGCAGAAGCTCTTCCCGCTGTTCGGGGACAAGCTCAAGGACCCCGACAAGGGCATGACCTTCCAGGAGGTCTACGACGCCAAGACCAAGCAGATCGTGAACAGCGAGTACCAGAAGGCGATGGACGACGTGCGCGGCGACCTCGCCGGCATGGGCTTCGAAGTGCCGGTCTGCTGACCGCAGCGACCAGCTGACGCGGCCGGGGTCCCTCGCGTATGCTCCTTCGGGGGCGCGAGGGACCCCGGCCGTTTTCGTCGTATCGAGCGAACGAAGGAACAGAGATGACAGAGCCCATCAGCGCCGAGGACGTGATCGCGAGGATCGACGACTGGAAGGGCAAGGATGTGCGCTTCGAGGTGCTCGGCGGCGGCATCACGAACCGCAACTACCTCGTGACCGTCGACGGAGATCCGCGCGCCCCGGGAGTCGGCAGGTTCGTGCTGCGCATCCCCGGTGAGGGCACGGAGACCTTCATCGACCGCACCCGCGAGCTCAATAACCACGCCGCCGCGGCCGCCGCGGGAGTCACCCCTCCCCTGCTCCACGTGATCCAGCCGGGAGACTGCACGGTCGTCCCTTTCATCCAGGGCGAGACCATGCATCCCGAGTCGCTCGCCGGTCACCCCGACCGCCTCCAGAAGGTGGTCGCAGCGATGCGCACGTACCACGAGAGGGCGGTCTTCGCCAACGAGACCCGCCTCTTCGACATGGTGCGTGAGTACCTGCGCATGGCGCAGGACGTGAACGCGCCGCGGCCCGAAGAGACCGACTGGATGCTCGAACAGTGCCGGCGCATCGAGGCGGCCATGGAGCGTGACCAGCCGGCGTTCACCGCCTGCCACAACGACCTGCTCAGCGAGAACTTCATCCTGGCGCCCGACGGCAAGATGTGGATCATCGACTGGGAGTACGGCGGGATGAGCGATCCGTACTTCGACCTCGGTGACTTCTGCGTCGAGCATCCTCTCAGCGTCGACGAGGAGAAGCTCGTGCTCACCGCCTACTGCGGCGGGATGGACGAGCATCGCTATGCACGCATGCAACTGCACAAGCTGGTCGCCGACCTGTGGTGGAGCATCTGGGCGATGATCCAGGCGAGCATGTCCAAGCTCGACTTCGACTTCTACGACTACGGCATGAACCGCATCCGGCGCTTCCAGAGCAACGCCGCCGACCCCGACTACGAGGCGTGGCTCGAGTCTGTGTGAGCACGGCTCGCGTTTGAGGCTGCGTCGCCGCCCGCGACGCAGAACGGGCCCCGGCCGCCAGAGGCGACCGGGGCCCGTTCTGCCTGATGCGGGCTCACTACTTGTGCAGCCCGGTCTTCTTCTTGAACTGCTCCACGCAGTTGATCTCGATGTCGAGGAGCTCGGCGATGCGGATCTTCGCCGCGATGCCTTTCGCCACGCCCGGTACACCGGTGATGGTGCCGATATCGAGCTCTTCTCTGAGACCGCGCATGAGCGTGGGATCGGAGAGGTCGAGCGGCGTCACGTGCAGCTTGTCGGCCACGTACTGCTTGGCTTCCGTGATCCTCATCTTCTTGAGTTGCATTCTAGCCACCAGATCTCCAGCGGCCCGGATGCCACCCATCGACGAGGCCAGCAGATGCGCCATGTGCATGCCGGCTGGGTCACCAGTACCCACCTACAACCCGTCGCACTTGCCGATCTCGATCATCGCCGCGCTGCAGCGGGTCACGGCATCGACGGCCGGTGTCTCGAACATCGGCACGCCGCCGACGCCCATGCCGACGTTGGCGTGGATCGGGATCTTGGCGATCTCGGTGCACGCCTTCACGAAGGTGAGGGCGCGGGCCAGGTTCCACGGGGTCGTCTTTCGCGTGTTGGTGTTGACCACGGGGCCGAAGATCGCGGTGCCGGCCTTCTCGCACAGCTCGAGCTGCTGGTGCGGCCAGAGACCGGCGAGCCGCACGCCATCCCATTCGAGCTCGCCGTGGAAGCCGAGCACCATCTCCGACGACATGCCGATCTCCACCGGCAGGCCGGTCTCGTTGGCCACGTGCTCCGTGGTCTTGAGCACGGCCAGGAACTCGGCGTCGCCGGTGGAAGCGACGGTGTCGTAGTCGATGCCGTCGGCGCCCATCTCGACCATGCAGTCGCTCATCAGGATGCAGTCGTCCATGCAGGCCTGCAGCGCCTCTTCCTGCGTCCTGCGCGCCTCCGCGATCTTGCCCAGGGGCAGGAGGTCCGACGGATTCTCGAACGACCCGTCCGGACGGTAGTAGAGGCCCAGGTTGGGCATGAAGCCGTACAGCAGCGGGAAGATCGTGGTCTCCTGCAGCAGCTCCATGTGCAATTGCTCGAGCGCCTTGAGGAAGCGCTGGGGTTTCACCGAGTAGTCGTTGTGCGATACCTCCATGGAGTCGAACCCGAGCATCGACTCGAAGAGGCGCACGCCCACCTCGCGGTTGACCGGCGCCACGACGCCGCTCGACATGCGCGACGAGTTGAGGGCGTTGACGCACCCGTCCTTGGTCATGACCACTTCGTTGCCACGCTGCACGCCCCAGATGCGCGTGGGGGCGGCGAACATGTCGGCGAGGTAGTCGAACTCGTTCTCCGTGAGGATCGGGATCTTGGCCTTCTTGGCGGCGGCCTCCGATCCCTCCTCAAGTTCCTTGCGCAGCTCGTCCAGCGTGAGTTCCACGTTGGAGCTGTCGCCCATCCGCGTCAAGATCTTCATGAAAGCGCGGCCTCCTTTTCTCGCGTCGGTCTGTACGTCTCACAGAACCCGGCGGCGGCCCGGCCAAGGCCGGGCCGCCGCCGGTACCGTCGAAGTGGCTCGAAGTGCGTGTCTCGCACCGGTCCTTACTCGACGGGGATCTCCTTGGCGACCGCTTCGAGGGCCATGCCCTGGCGCTTGCGCACTGCCCAAGCGACGATCCAGACCACGATGGCCGCGGCGTACAGGATGCCCATGAAGATCATGGAGTTCTTGTTCTTGTAGCCGACGCCGTAGACGTTGGCCTTGTCGTAGAACCAGAGCCACAGGTTGAACGCCATGAACAACGAGTAGATGGCCGCGACGATCGTCAGGAGTGGGATGCCGATGATCTTCATCTTCGGCAGCGCCGAGTTGTCCCAGATCGACTTGGCGCGCCACGGCATGACCATGAACGCGAGGCCCGTGACGAAGAACATGGCGGCGATCACCAGCGTGGCGTCGTACGTGAGCTGCACGAACGACGGCTGGTAGGCGTAGAAGGCGGAGACGATGACCGACGGGATCGCCATGAGGAGCAGGGCGACGACCGGCACGCCGCCGGAAGTGACCCTGGCCACGCCCTCAGGCAGGATGCGGTCGAACGCCGACGCGAAGATCATGCGCGTCGAGGAGAGGAACACCGTGCCCCACCAGCCGAAGACGATCAAGGAGATCGCGGCGATGAGGATGACCTGGAAGGCGCTGTTGTTGACGATCCAGGAGATCATGGCGGTCGGCGAGAGGTAGTCGCTGCCGGCCGGGAGCTTCGTGGGGTCGATGTACGCGTACAGGGCACCCATGTAGCCGTTGGCGCCGGCCTCGAAGAAGGCCCAGCCCATCGTCTTGGTGACGAGGAACAGGAAGGCGATGACGATGGCGACCGCGGAGACCAGGCCGCCGGCCATCTGGTAGATGTTCTTGCGGAAGTCCTTGGCGCCGCGGACTTCGCCGTACAGCGTGGCACCCCACACCGGCCACAGGAGCCAGAAGGCCATGACCGGGATGAGCTTGAACGTGTCCTTCAGGTTGCCCGCGAACATGGACGACGGCATGCCCTCGCCGGCGTTCTTGACCGTGGCCTGGTACGCGTCCTTGGTGCCGTAGAGGTCGAGCATCTCGCGGTTGAAGGAGGTGATGAAGTGCGCCTTCGTCGTGACGAGGAGCAGGATGCCGGCCACCGCGCAGCCCGCGAGGCCGATCCAGAGGGCCCACTTCTGGAAGTTCGCGTAGGCCTTCATGCCGACGGCGACCAGGTAGGTCGCCAGGGCGATCGTCGCCAGCGAAGCGACGAAGATGCCGTTGCTCGTGGCGAGCCAGTCGGCGGCGCCGCCCCACCCTACGATGCGGAAGACCGGCTTGATGAACGAGTTGACGCACAGGGCGGCGTAGATCGGGATCCAGAGCCAGAGGATGAACCACCAGCCTGTGGCCCCGAAGACGAAGCCGACCGAGCTGTGGAACACGCGCGATTGCCAGATGTAGTCGCCGCCGGCTCGCGGCATCGCCGAGATCAATCCCGAGTAGACCACCACTTCGAGCAGCACGAACGCCGTCGTGATGATGATGCTCCAGAACACGCTGCCGCCGGGGATGAAGACCGCGTAGAGGAAGCCCCAGATCCCCAGGAAGATGTTGGTCGAGAAGAACGAGTACCTGAAGCCGTCAGTCGTCGACCAGCCCTTGACGAGCCCGCTGGCCTTTCGCACGAAGAGGGTCTGTTCGGCCGGTTTGGCCGAATCGGCGCTTGTAGCCATAAACACAACCTCCTAACGCAGACCGGTTCCGGACGACCTCACGAGCGCCGTCCCCCCACTTTCACCAGGCGTCGGGCTCCCTCAGCCCGACGTCAGCCTGTAGCGCTTCAACTTCTTCTTGCCGTCGAGCTCGATGATGCACCCGGAAAGCGTGCCCTCCACGTACGAGCTTCCCGGGTTGATGGCCAGCGTGCGCCCGATACGTATGGCGGCGCGGCTCTCGTGGATGTGCCCGTGGAGCGAGAGGATCGGCTGGACCTGTTCGATCACCTCCTTGACGGCCGTCGAGCCCACATGAGCGGAGTCCTGCCCCTGGATCGTAAGCGTGTCCCAGTCGATCTTGGGCGCCACGTCGAGCTGTGTGTCGAAGGGCGGCGCGTGGAGACCCAGGACGAGGCGCTCGGGACTCACCGTCACCTGCGCCACGATGCCCTCGATGCGCGCCTTGAGCAGCGGCTCGTCCTCCTCGCGAGGCGTGTCCCAGGGCGTGAGGTTCGTCCAGCCGCTCGAGGCGAGCTGGTAGCCTTCGGGCAGGTCGATGACGTTGCCCTCGCCGACCTCGATCTGCGAAGCGCCGGCGAGGATGCCGTCGATGTCGGGGCGGTCGTCGTTGCCCGGGCACACGATGCAACGCATTCCGGCGCCGGCGAGACGCTCGTCGGCCCAGGCGACCCACTCCTCGACTGTGCTGCGCATCTGCTGGTGGAAGAGTTCGTCGAGCTTGTCGGGGTCACTCGTGAACTCGTCGCGCTGCTCCGCCGTCATGACCGCTGGATAGTAGCCGTGATCGCGGATCGCGCGCTGATTGAGCGCCAGTGCGTCGGCACCGTCGAGGTCGTGTCGGATATCCTGCATATGGTAGGTGTACCTGTCGCCCCCGTTGTCGATGATCGGCACGACCGCTTTGCCCGTCATGTCGCCGCCGAGGATCAGGACGTCGGCTTCGTAGTGCTTGCCGGAGTTGATGAACTTGCGCCAGCAGGCCTCCGAGCCGTGCACATCCGTGGCGAAGAAGAGCCGCACGCTCACGTCCGCCTCCCTTTAACTGCAATGATGCGTCTATCCATCTGTCGTCTTGCTCCTTTCAGCATCCGCGAGTGCTTCATGAGGCCCCGCGACTGCGCAAGCCGTGCGGGTCGGCGTCGCAAGCCGGCGGCCGTCTCACGCGAGACCCGGGCATCCGAGTGACGGGCCGAGAGCGGTCTCCGGGAGCGCCGACCATGGCGGTCGTCCTGTGCGGTGGCGTGGAGTGATTGGGGGCGTGGGCGCCGCAGAGCGCGGCGTCCGCCAGGCGCGGACGACTCCCTGCGACGAGCCTCTAGCGATGAGTGTGGTTCGAGCACTGCCCCCCACGTGATTCCAGAATCGGCAGAATCGAACAAGATCAAAGCTCATCATAGGCTCGACCGGCGCGGCGTCAAGTGCGACTCTGTTTGATAACATGTGCGAACGTGCTAGTTTGACAGCCGCACGCCGCAACGCCCGACGAGCTGCGCGACTCCGCGAAGAGGCAGAACCGATCGTGGACGCCGCATCTCGGACTATACGACCAACCGTCGGCCATGGGTAGAGGCCGGCAGGCGTGGACTTCGGTCTGTCGCGCGCACGTGATGGACCGAAAGGAGATGGGCGGGCTGGCGCCCGCACAACGTTGGGAGGAGTCCAAGGCATGGCCGACATCTACCGAGAAGCCGCCGAAGCGATCATCAGTTCAGACCGCGCCGCCGCCGAAGAGGTGGCGCGCCGC
>JADGPQ010000210.1 GCA_017882325.1 Thermoleophilia bacterium | reverse complement strand
CGCGGCGGGCGCCCGGTCATCGTCAGCGCCGGCCTGCGAGAGGCGATCGCCGCCGTCTGGAGCCGGGAGGGTTTGCCGCCCGTCGAGTTGCACGCCAGCGAGCTCGTGGGCGGCGGCCCCCAGGGCGGGCCGCCCTACCGCCTCGCCTTCAGCAATATCCTCGGCGACTGCCCACGTTGCGGGCCGCGCGCCTGCAAAGGGGCGGCCCTGCGCGCCATGCGCCGCCCCGGCGAACTCGTGCTCGTCTTCGGCGACGGCGCCAGCGACCTGTGCCCCGCGCGCGAGGCCGACCTCACCTTCGCGCGCGGTCACCTGGCCGAGCGCTGCGCGGACGAAGGCCTCGAGTGGCGGCCGCTGACCGACTTTGCGACCGTGTGGTCCGACGTCGACGCCTGGACGGCGCGGCGCGCCTCCGTCCCGCCTCAAGCAGAGGACCAGTGGACGACCGACTGAAGCGAGACATCACCCAGTTCGTCAAGTTCTGCTTCGTGGGCGGAAGCGGCGTTCTCGTCAATCTGGCGGTGTTCAACCTGACCCTGTTCGCCTGGCACGCCGCCAGCGGCGAGACGCCGACCGCCGCCAAGTACCTGGGCAACGCTCTCGGCTTCGTGATCTCAGTCCTCACCAACTACTACCTCAACCGCCGCTGGACGTTCCGCTCTTCCGGCGCCGTCGCCCGCGAGCTGCCCAAGTTCTTCACGGTCAGCGTGATCGCCTACCTCATCAATCTCGGCATCTTCACGCTCTGCCTGTCGGTCCTGCACCTGAGCGCCAACCCGAGCCAGCTCATCGCCATCGCCTGCGTCCTGCCCATCAACTTCGTTCTGAACAAGCTCTGGAGCTTCCGCGGCCTGTGAGCCCCGTCGCCCCGCCTCAAGCCGCTCACCGGGCTAACGCGCCGGTCGCCGTGGTGGTGAGTGTGGTCCTTACCGCGCTCGTGCTCGTCTTCCTCCTCCCCAATCTGTGGTATGGGCTGCACGACATCAGCGACATCCCCGTGTACCAGGGCTACTCTCAACGCATTGCTCACGGCGAGCGCCCGTTCACTCCCTCGTTCGAGGTGGAGTACCCGCCCCTCGCGATTCCCCTCTTCCGGCTTCCGGGCCATGCTGACGACCTGCATGCGTATGCCCATTGGTTCACCATCGACATGGGAATCGTCACTCTTCTGGCGGCCGCGGTGACGGCCGTCGCCGCCTGCCGGTTCTGGCCGCGCGGCGGAAGAGCCTACGTGGCCGCGGTGCTCTTCCCCGTCGGGGTGGCGCTTATCGGCGCGATCATCGTCAACCGCTACGACGCGGCGGTGGCCTTGCTCATCGCCATCTTCTTGCTGTGCCTGTCCGCCCGCTGGCACACGGCCGCCGCCTTCGTCCTCGGCCTGGGGTTCGCGCTCAAGTTCACGCCGGCGGCGATGCTCCCGCTCGTGCTCATCCTCGTCGGCCACCCGCGGCGCTGGGTCTGGCCGCTGGTTGCCTTCGGCGCTGCGGCGGCGACGCCGTTCCTGCCCTACGTGTTTTCGTCGCCGCGCGGCCTATGGTACGTGTTCCAGTACCACCTCGAACGGCCGCTGCAGATCGAGAGCGTGCTGGGCACGCCGATGCTGTTCGGCAAGCTCATCGGCGTGAGCCAGGCGACGTGGGGCTACAGCCACGGCTCCCACAGCCTCGTGGCCAAAGGAGCCGCCCTGGCCGGCAACATGTCGGGCGCCTTGACGGTGCTGGCCGTGGCGGGCATCTATCTGCTGATCTGGCGCCGCAGGGCACGCCTGCGCGCGGCAGCGCCGGACGTCGCCATCGCCGTGCTCGCGCTCATCCTCGCGCTGATGACCTTCGGCAAGGTGCTGAGCCCGCAGTATTTCATCTGGACGCTCCCCGCCTGGGCGCTCGTCGCGGCCCGCGACCGCGTGATCGCCGTCCTCGGCGGCCTCACCCTGCTGCTCACCGGCGTCGAGTTCCCCAAGTACTACTGGAACATCCTCGACATGCAGCACGGGCCGCTGGCCCTACTGATCGCGCGCGACGTGATGCTGGTCGCCACGTTCGGCTTCGCGGCGTGGCGGTTGTGGGGGTTGGGGGAGAGCACCGTCGGACTCGAGACCGCTGTGAATCCTACCCTGCCGAACGCGGGAGTGGAATGATGCGACATGCTCATCCCCTTCCGGCCGGTGGCCCTCGTGGGCTAGGCATCGCCGTGAGCAACCCACGAGGGGGCGAGGACGATGGCACATCCCAAGACGTTGATCGAGTTCATGGAGCTCTATCCGACCGAGGATGCCTGCCGACAGGTGATCTTCGAGCACCGCTGGCCGGACGGCTTTGTGTGCCCGCGCTGTGGGCATCAGCGCGCCTGGTATCTGCGCGCTCGCGGTCTCTATGAGTGCGCCTGCTGTCACCACCAGGGTTCACTGACCGCGGGCACCATTCTCGCCCGCACGCGCACCGATTTGCGCACGTGGTTTCTCGCCATCTGGCTCTTGGCCTCGACCAAGAAGGCGCCCTCGGCGGCGGAGCTCTCCCGTCAGCTCGGCGTGACGGCAAAGACGGCCTGGCTCATGCGCCGCAAGGTCACCCACGCCATGGCGCGCAGGAGGGGAGAGCCACGGCTGCGCGGCATCGTCGAGCTCGACGAGGGCTTTCTGGTGGCCGGCGGCTGCGAGCGGCGAGTCGCGGGCGCCGCCAGCGCGACAAGACGATGGTCGCCGTCTCGGCGGAGCACACTCCCGGCGGCGGCCTGGGCCGCGCCCACCTGCTCGTGGTGAGCGACGGAAGCGCCAGCAGCCTGGACGTCGCGGCCGGCGCCATGATCGCCGCCGGCGCCGCCGTGCAGACCGACGGCTGGAGGGGCTATGCGGGCCTCACCCACGAAGGCTACGATCACCGTGCGCGAGCCTTGCCCAGCGCTGCTGAGATCGATGCCTGGCTTCCTTGGTCCCACATCGTGCTCTCGAACTTCAAGCGCTGGGCGCTCGATATCTTCCACGGGGTCAGCCCCGCTCACCTGCAGGCCTACCTGGACGAGTACTGCTACCGGCTCAACCGGCGCCAGCAACCCCTCGATCTCTTCCGCCGCGTGCTCAACCGCTGCCTGCTCTACACCGCCCCGGCGACCTACTCGATGCTCAAAGCTACTCGGGCTACCTGAGCGACGGGGATGAGCATGTGATGCGAATCTACTTGGCCGGTTCTGGTGGCATGCTGGGCAGGCGTTCCATGAGGAGTTCGATCCCCTGAGCGAGACGAGATGCACCGATATCGACGTCAACGAAGAATGGCTCGAGTACCTCGACTTTCGAGACCTCGAGTCCTATCAGCAGGATGTCCTGGCCTTCGCCCCAGACCAGCTCCTCCATATCGGCACCCTTATCGAGCTCGAGTACTGCGAGACTCATCCTGATGAGTCCCCCGCGGCCAACGCAATGGCGGTCGGGAACGCGGTCTACCTCGCCAACGAGCTCGACATTCCGCCGTTGTACGTCCGGACGGCGGGTCTCTTCGACGGTCGGCAAGACTCGTATGATGGCTGGGACCTGCCGAGCCGTGTCGGCATCTACGCGGACGAATTGGGACGGCAAGGAGTTCGTCGGGCAAGACGCTCCGCGGGGCCTGGACGTCATGCGGCACTGGCAGGAGGCGCTAGCCGGCTACATCCAGTCGGACTACTCGAGATACCTCACAAGCTGGCAGAACCTCGCACAGGGCAATGGCTCGGCATGAAGATTCCGCCAGCACGAGCCTGGTCGACTGTCAGGGTCTGCTGCGGCTGTTCGCGAGTCTCCCAAGAAGCCAGCCGGGCTGCAGGCCGCCGAGCTGCTTGTTCTGTGTGTCCGCAGGGACCGAGTTCACCACCGCGTCGGGAGCGGCGCTGCGAACGCGTAGGCTTGCCATCTCGGGCCGGTGAAGCGAGCCCACGAGTCTGTGCGCTACCCCTCGAGCCCAGGGCCGCGCCCCCGGTGACTTGCTGGCCTACGACTCGACGTTGAGCGGCAGCGCGATCGCGTTGTGGTCGGTGTCGTAGGGCGCCCAGTCGTAAGGGCGTTCGACGAGTCTGCTCCGGCACACGAGCTCGTCGACGCGCTTGATGGCGCGCGCCGGGTTGCCCGCCACGACGATACCCGGCGGCACGTCCTCCACCACAACGGAACCGGCGCCCACCAGGGCGCCGGCGCCGATCTCCACCCCGGGTAGGATGGTGCTGTTGGCGCCGATGCGCGCTAGGCGGCGCACGGTGGGCCCGCCCTCGCAGTCCTTGTAGCGCGGGCAGTTCATCGGGTGCGGGTCATCGGTGAAGACGACGTGGGGGCCCACGAAGACGTCATCCTCGATGGTCACCAGCTCGAGAAAACAGCCCGTGTGGATGCGCACGCGGTGGCCGATGCGGTTGCCGAACTCGAGCACGCCATTGGTGCCGATGCTCACGCCGTCACCGACCACATTGTCCTCGCGGATGGAGACGCCCTGGCCGGTCTGCAGGTCGTCGCCGAAGACGCTGCCGGCGTAGATCGTCGTGAACGGGCGGATGGTGGCGCGGGCGCCGATGCGCAGAGGGAGCTCCCCCTCCTGCGCGCCGCGCGGCGCCTTGCCGAGCACCAGCGGCGCCTGGAGGTCGGCGCCCGGCCCCAGGACGACGCCGGGCGCGATGTGGATCTGTGGGGAGCCGGGCTCCGGCTCAGGCACTACGCACATCCGAGAGGTCGATTGTCTGCCGACCGCCGCCGTTGCGCAGCGACTTCTCGGCGGCCTCCAGCGACGCCACCACCCGCAGCCCGGCGACGCCGTCGGTGATCGGGCGCTTGCCGGTGGTTACGCAGTCGATGAAGTGGCTGGCCTCAGCGAACAGCGGCTCCACTGTGTCGAGCTTCGGGGCGACAATATCGCCGGTGCGGTACGAGAGCTGGAACTCGCCGAAGGTCTCGGGGTCCTTGTAGTCCACGCCGTGGTCG
>JADGPQ010000007.1 GCA_017882325.1 Thermoleophilia bacterium | reverse complement strand
CAATCCCAGAACGCGTCGTTGGCGGCGTCGATGGCCTTGTCGACGTCGGCCGTGGTACTCAGCGGCACCTTGCCGATGACCTTGCCGCTGGCCGGGTCGTTGATGTCGAGGAAGCGTTCGGTCCGGGGAGCGACCCAGTCGCCGTCGACGAAGTTCTTGAGGGTGCCATAGTCTTCTTTGAGCGGCTTGAGAAGGTTGAACGTGCCTTAGGCTGCCTCAGTCATTCCTTCACTCCTTCTGGAGGGTACTCCCTCCGACATATCATCGGCGCACGCGGGGGCGCCGGCCCAGTGCGTATGGCAGACCCTATGGTAGCGTCCCATCGCTCTGTTGAGTGGGTGCAGGTGCACAATCTCAACAGACCGAGGGTGTACCAGTGAACCTACCTCGGCGGGCACGCTGCACTGAGCCACCGAGAAGAAACTGACGGCCGCCTGAGACCCGGCGGCGTGGATGCACAATCCGTCGCGGGCCCAGATGCCCGAGCCTCGTGTGCTACATTGTCATTGGTCAGAGGGCGTCCAGCAGGACTCCTCCGGCACGATCCGGGCGAAAGCTGAGGGCGATCAAGAAGGAGGCCCAGAAGTGAAGACGATCATCACGGGCGGTACAGTGGTGAGCTCTGAAGGCGAATGCCAAGCCGATGTTCTCGTGGACGGCGAGCGGATCGTCGCAGTGGGCCTGGATCTCCCGCGTGACGGAGCCGAGATCGTGGATGCCTCGGACGCGTACGTGCTCCCCGGGGGCATCGATGTGCACACTCATTTCCAGATGCCCTTCGGGGGCACCGTCAGTTGCGAGAGATTCGACACGGGCACGAAGGCCGCCGCGACCGGCGGTACCACGATGGTCGTGGACTTCGCCATGCAGGCGCCCGGCGACGCGCTGCTGAAGACTTACGCTGACTGGAGAGAGATGGCCGACGGCCACGTGGTCGTGGACTACGGGCTGCACATGGCCGTCACCGATCTCACCGCCGACACCCTGGCCGAGATACCCTTGCTGGTCGATGAAGGCGTCACCAGCCTCAAGCTGTTCATGGCCTACAAGGGCGCCATCATGGTCGACGACGCCACTCTTCTTCAGACCCTTCAGAAGGGCAAGGCGTGTGGAGCACTCGTATGTGTCCATGCCGAGAACGGCGACGTCATCGACGTGCTCATCAAGGAGCATCTGGCGGCGGGCAAGACTGCCCCGAGGTACCACCTGACCACGCGTCCTCCCGCCGCTGAGAGTGAGGCGACCAGGCGAGCCATCATGCTCGCGGAGATCGCTGAGGCTCCCATCTACATCGTGCACGTAAGTTGCACGAGGGCTTTGGACGAGATCCGAGCGGCCAGGGACAGAGGCCAGGCCGTCTACGGCGAGACGTGCCCGCAGTATCTCGCGCTGTCGGTCGACGACTTCGACGTCCCCGGGTTTGAGGGAGCCAAGTTCATCTGCTCGCCGCCCCTCCGCGACAAGTCCAACTGGGCCGGCCTGTGGGCCGGGCTCCGCACCGGCGATCTGTCGACGGTGGCCAGTGACCACGCCGCTTTCAACTATGCTGGGCAGAAAGAGATGGGCCTGACCGAGGGGTTCCACAAGGTCCCGAACGGATGCCCGGGGGTGGAGCATCGTCTCCTGATCCTTCATACGCTCGGCGTGGTGGGCAGCGAGATCAGCATGCCGAAGCTGGTCGACGTCTTCAGCAGCGCCCCGGCGCGTCTGTTCGGACTCTATCCCCAGAAGGGCGTCGTCGCCCCAGGCAGCGATGCCGACGTAGTCGTCTTCGATCCGTCGGTCGAAGCCGTGATCTCCGCCGCCACGCAGATGCAGAACATCGACTA
Organism: Thermoleophilia bacterium; assembly: GCA_017882325.1. GTDB lineage: Bacteria > Actinomycetota > Thermoleophilia > UBA2241 > UBA2241 > CAIXSE01. The sequence goes on along the minus strand of JADGPQ010000007.1, from coordinate 33,865 downwards.
CACGCCCTACGAAGGCATGCGTGTCATGGGCGCGGTGCGGACGGTGCTGAGCAGAGGCGAGGTCGTTGTGTCCGACGGTCGCTGGGTCGGCAACGAAGGCTCCGGCAGGTACGTCAAGGCGAAGCCGTTCGTCGCTTAGTCAGGAGGGGTCGACTCAGGTCGGCGAGCTTGTCGTTTCGAGGATGTCGAGTAGGTGGGCGCACGCCCACGAGACGTGGCCCTCGCAGGACATGTACTTTCCGTCGGCCCTGAACCTGCCGTGGCCCGCCGGGGTGTCCGTGACGTTTCCGAGAAGTCCTCTGCACAGGGGAGTCCAGGCAGCGGTCACGAAGTCCCAGGGACACGGCCGATCCCCACAAGGCTCCGCATTGGCGCCGAGCACCATCGCCGCGAAACTGACCTCTGCCCGGGCGCAGTTGAGGTGGTCCGCTCCCGTGTCGCGCAACGGGCCGGGGCAGCTGCTTTCGCTTGCTCAGGTCCATCCTTGACCACCGCTTCGATTCTCCGGTGTGCCTCTCTGGCCTGCTGTTGCGCCGCAAGCCGTGAGGCCGAGGAGCGCGGCGGCCCATCGGAGGTCGATCCGAACGCCGCTTACGACGCGGGCTGTGCCGGAAGGCCTTGCTCTGCCAGGAAGGCCGAGAGGTCGGCCGGCAGAGGGCTGGTGAAGCGCAGCTGCCGCTCGTCCTCGGGATGCGGAAACGCCAGCTGCGCGGCGTGCAGGAACTGGCGGTCGAGGTTCTCCGGCCTTTCCCGGCCACCGTACTGGACGTCTCCGGCCACGGGGTAGCCGAGCGCCGCGAAGTGCACGCGGATCTGGTGCGTACGGCCGGTCTCGAGCTGCACCCGCACGAGCGTGAAGCCCGGCGCGCGGCCCAGCACGCGGAAGTGCGTCACGGCGCGCTTGCCGGCGGTCGTGTGCAGCGACATGCGTTTGCGGTCACGCACATGCCGGCCGATGGGCGCGTCGATGGCGCCGTCGTCCTGGGGCAGGTCGCCGTGGAGGAGCGCCAAGTAGACGCGCTTGATGTCGCGCCGCTCCATGGCGGCGACCAGCGCCTGGTAGGCACGGTCGCCCTTGGCCACGATGAGCAGGCCCGAGGTGTCCTTGTCGAGGCGGTGGACGATGCCGGGCCGCAGCTCGTGACCGCCGCGGGCGCCGTGCTCAACGAGCCCCTGAGCGAGCGTGCCGTGCTCGTGTCCCGGCGCCGGATGGACGACTACGCCGGCCGGCTTGTCGACCACCAGCAACCAGTCGTCCTCGTACACGATGCCGTAGGGCACGTTCTCCGCCATGAGTACCGGGGAGGGCTCGGGGCCGCGCTGCCACACGACGCCTTCTCCGATGCGCAACTCATGGCGCTTGCGGGCAGGCCGGCCGTCGACGGTCACGCGACCTTCCTCGATGAGGCGCTGGGCGGCCGAGCGGGAGAGGCCGGCGCGCGCCGCAAGGACGACGTCAAGACGTGCGCCGGCCTCGTCCATCCGCACGGCGAAGCTCCCCCGGAGCTCAGGCTCGAGAACCACGCAGGACCTGCAGCACGAGGATCACCGTGCCGGCCACGATGGCGGCATCGGCCAGGTTGAACGAGGGCCAGCCGTACACGCCGATGAAGTCGACTACCGCGCCGCCGAAGCGAAGGCGATCGACGAGGTTGCCCACGGCCCCCCCGAGGATCACGCCTAGAGCAGGCCGGTACCGTGCCGGCGCGAAGAACAGCGCCACCGTGACGCCGACCACTACGGCCGCGACCAGGACCACGAGCACCGTGCCGGCCCCGGCGAACCTGCTGAACGAGATCCCCGAGTTGTAGTTGAGGTGTATGCGCAGGCCGCCCACGACCCGGTACGGCAGATGGGCGGCCTCGTGGCGCGCGAGCCACTTGCTGGCCTGATCGACGGCGACGACGCCGGCGGCGAGCGCCAGCGCCACGCCGAACTGGCGGCTACTTCTTGCCACGCGGCTTGCGCGGCGCTTCCAGCTCTTCGACGTCCTTGTGGCCCATCGGGCAGGTGGGCTCCTTGGTCTTCCCGGAGCGCCCGCCGTCGCTGACCACGATGTTGAGCGGGTAGGTCGCCTTGCAGATCTTGCAGTAGGCGAGTCTGGCCATTCGGGTCTCCCTCCTTCAGAGGCGGAGTCTCCGCCTCGCTTCTTCGAGTGTCACGCCGCGGACGCGCAGCAGCTTACGGCGGCCCGTCGCACCCTTTGCCAGCTCGACCTGCCGCCGCGGTACCCCGAGGATCTTCGCCATCAGGCGGACCAGTTCCGCATTCGCCTTGCCCTCGTGGGCTGCAGCGGCCAGCCGCAAGCGCAATCGGCCGTCGACGACCCCGGCGACCTCGCTGCGCGGCGCCCCGGGAGTGACCCATACGGCCAGGCTTACGCCATCGGCCGCCGCACGCAGCGGCCCTTTTTCACCACTTGAACTCGTTCTCGTTCACCCCGCTGTCGACGTCCGCCAGCAGATCATCCGTCTCGCCGAAGAGGATGCGCTCCCCGGCCGGCGGCCGTTCGGCGGCACCGGGCCCCACTTCGGTGGGCAGGTCCGGCTCCGACGGCGGAGCGGGGTCGATCGCATACTCGGGCGGCGCCTCGTCGTCCATGTCCGGAACAGGCGTGTCGTCGACCTCCGCCGCCTGGACCTCGCCGATCGGGTCGGGTGCCGCCGGGGGTTCTTCCGTCGGCTCGGGTGCCGCGGGCGACTCCGCCGCCGGCAGGGCCTCCTCGCGCGCGATGGCCTCTTTGATGGCCTCTGCGTGACGGGCGAACTCCGCCTGCGCCAGGCCTTCCGCCGGCGCCATGGCGACGCCGGCCGGTGAGTCCTCGAGGTGCTTGAGGTAGCCCTCGAGCAGCTGGCGGAACTTGAAACGGAAGTCCTGCTCGGCGCTCTTGAGCTTGGCCATCGACTGCTCGATGCCCTGCCGCTCGCTGTATGCCTCGTTGACCAGCTGGCGCCCCTTGAGCTCGGCCTCATGCAGGATCAGCTGGGCTTCCTTGGCGCTGTTCTGCCTGAGCTCCTCGGCGCTGGCCTGCGCCGACACGAGGGTCCTCTGAAGAGTCTCCTCGATACGCTTGTAGCCCGAGACCTGCGATTCGAGGGTCTCCAAACGCTCGCCGAGGTCGATGTTGTCCTTGAAGACACGCTCGAACTCGTCGGCGACCTCATCGAGGAACTCGTCGACCTCCACGTCGGCGTAGCCACGCAAACCGCGCTTGAACTCCTTGTGGCGGATGTCCAGCGGTGTGAGCTTCATGCCGTCCCCCCTTCGCGAGCGCAGCCCGCGCCGCGGATCGTGGTCATCTTGTCTCCCATTCTAGTGCTCCGTCGTCACGCGAGTTCCTGGGCGCGCGCGATGGCGGCGACAACCGCGTCATCGATCGTCAGCGCCAGTCCGCGCTCTTCGAGCTTCTCGACCGCTGCCGCGGTCATACCGCCCGGCGTGGCGGTGGCGACCACCACCGCGGAGGGGTCGCCTTCGCGAGCGACGATGGCTGCGGCCCCATGCACGCCGGAGATCGCAAGGTGTACGGCCACATCCTCAGCGAGACCGTGGGCCACGCCGGCGGACGCGAAGGCCTCGACGAGATAGGCGATGATACCGGGCATGCAGCCGGCCACGGCCGTCGCCGCGTCGAACAGTGCTTCATCGACCTCGACCACATCGCCGGCCAGCGCGAAAAGGTCCTCGACTTGAGCGACGCCGAGCCCCAGCGTCCCACGCACGAACAGGAACACGCCCAAGCCGAGCGCGGCCGCGACGTTGGGCATGATGCGCGCGACGCGAGTGCCCTTCGGCAGAGCCGCCTGCAGCCTCGCGAGCGTCACTCCCGCCGCCACCGACACGACGGGGCGCTCGCCCACGACGGGGCCGACGTCCAGAAGCACGCCTTCGACATGCTGGGGGCGGACGGCCACGATCACCAGGTCGGACGCCGCGACGAGCCCGGCCGCCGTCTCGGCGGTTGCGCCGCCCGTCGCGGCGGCCAGATTGCGGGACTTGGCCGCGTCGACATCGAAGAAGACGAGAGATGGCGGGCCGGGCACGTCTGGCCGGCTCCAGCCTTCGGCCAGAGCGCTGGCGATGTGCCCGGCGCCGATGAGACCGACGTTCACGGTCGCGTCGGCGAGCTAGAACTGATTGAAGAAGCCCTTCTCAATGAGGCGCGCCCGCTCCTCGGCCGAGACTTCGACGTTGCGCGGCGTGAGCAGGAATATCTTGTCGCCCACCCGCTGCATGCCTCCATCGAGCGCGTAGGTGAGGCCGCTGCAGAAGTCGATCATCCGCTTGGCGAGCTCGGTATCCGAACCCTGCAGGTTGATGATCACGGGGACGTCGACCTTGAACTTGTCGGCGATCTGCTGAGCGTCGTTGAAGTTCTTGGGGATGACCAGGTGCACCTCGACCCTCGGCGGGCGGGCCGGTTCGATGGCGCGCACGACTTGGGACGACGACCCGCGTCGTCGCGGCTCGTCGGCGAAGATGTCGTCATACTCGTTGCGTCCGCGGCCGCCGTCCAGCTTGCGAACGTTCGGCCGCTCCTGGTACGAGCGCTCGAGCTCCTCGTGCGGAGCCAGTGTCTCGTCCTCGTCGTAGTCAGCCTCGTCGTCGGCGATGCCGAAGTAGACCGCTACTTTGTGCCACGAATCGCCCAGGCCCATTGATTCCTCCCTGCCGGGTCAGAAAAGCACGCTGCCGACGCGCACGATGGTCGCCCCTTCTTGCACGGCGGCCTCGTAGTCGGCGCTCGTACCCATCGATAGCTGGTCGAAAGTATACGTTCCCTGCCACGTTGTCGAAAGCCGTTGCGCCAGTTTACGCGTCTGCGCGAAATATGGGCGCGCCGCGCCTTCGTCCTCAGACCAGGGCGGCATGCACATCAGCCCACAGAAGCGCACCGTGGTGCAGGCCGCGGCCTCTGCGAGAAACGCGTCCGCGGCAGCCGGCGCGACGCCGCTCTTGCTCTCCTCGCCGGCGATGTTGATTTCGAGCAGCACGTCGGTGGCCTTCGCGGCGCGCGCCTCGATCTCTTGCACGACGCTCATCGTGCTCACCGAATGGATGAGGCTCACCAGAGGTACGACGAGCCTGGTCTTGCGGCTCTGCAGGTGTCCGATGAAGTGGTAGTCGAAGGCGCCGCCGTACAGCGCGTGCTTGGCCACGAGGTCCTGAGCGCGGTTCTCACCGATCAGGCTGATGCCCGCGTCGCGCAGCACGCCCAGATGCTCGGCGGCGACGTACTTGGTCGCCACCAGGACGCGTACGTCCGCGGGATCGCGCCCGGCCGCGGCGGCTGCCTCGGCCACGCGGCCGTTCACCTCCGCGAACCGCTCGCGCACGACGTCTGCTCGTGGGATGTACTGTCGGACCACGGATCGCCTCCTCAGGCGCCTACTTCTGGAGCCGTCTCACGCTTCCTGCCGCCAGGCGATCGCCAGATGACGGCCCGTCGATCCGCCGTCGCGCCGGTGCGAGAAGAAGCGGGCGTCGCTAGCGGTACACAGGGCCGCGATGGTCACGGCCGCCGGCGGCACGCCGGCGGCCTCCAGATCGCGGCCGGCACAGGCCCAAAGGTCCACATTGTGCTCTCCGGCGGTACCCGGAAAGCGCTCGTTGAAGCGTCTCCGCAGCCGCTCGTCGACGGTGAAACAGCAGGGACCGATACTTGGGCCTACGACGGCGCCGAGCAGGCGGCCGCGACGCGCCAGTGCCGCGGCCGCCTGCTCGACGATGCCTGCGAGCATGCCGCGCCAGCCGGCGTGCACCGCGGCGAACTCGAGTCCGTCAGCGCCGCGCGCGGCGATGACCACGGGCACGCAGTCGGCGTAACTCACCGCTAGGCCGAGACCGGGCGTGGCGGTCAGAAGGCCGTCGTGGTCGTGGATGACCGTCTCCCGGTCGAAGGCGCCGCGCCCGGCCTCGGCCTCCCCCACCCAGGCGAGCGTCGTTCCGTGCACCTGGCCGGGTACGACGAGCCGCTCTTGGGGCACGCCGACCGCCGCGCTGACGCGCCGCCGGTTCTCGAGCACGTTGCCCGGCTCGTCGCCCACGGAGAGACCGAGGTTCAGCGATGCGAACGGCGCCTGCGAGACGCCGCCTTCCCTGGTCGGAAAGGCGGCGGCCACTCCAGCGCCATTCCACTGCAGCCAGGTGAGGCCGCCGGCCTCACGCCACTCCAGAGCGAACCGATCGCTCACCCGCTCACCCCCCGGGGAGCAGATTGAAGGTCCACGTGAGCACCGCCCCGATGGTGGCGTCGAAGACGACGGGGAAGGCGATCATCACGACGAAGAGCCCCATGAAGACGAAGTTCCCGTACCGGTCATACGTCACCCAGCGCGCGTAAGCCTCGCGCGGCAGGAACCCTCCCAGCACCCGGGACCCGTCGAGCGGCGGTATGGGGATCAGGTTGATCGTCCCCAGGATGACGTTGAGAGCGAACAGGATGTACAAGGTCTGCGCCAGCCACATGCTCCACGTGTACGTGAGCCAGATCAGCCCCCCAGCGACGAGTGCCATGAAATAGTTGGTAAGCGGGCCGGCGGCGCCCACCAGCATCATCCCGCGCTGGGGGTCCTTGAAGTGCCACGGGCTGATCGGCACGGGCTTTGCCCAGCCGAAGAAGAAACGCCCGCCGGATCCGAGGAACGTGACCGCCAGCATCACCGTCCCCCAGGTATCGAGGTGCTTGAGCGGGTTGAGCGTGAGCCTTCCGTGGAGCTTGGCGGTGGGGTCGCCGAGCTTCCAGGCCACCCAGCCGTGCGCGAGCTCGTGCAGGACCAAGCTCACCAGCAACAGCGGCGAGATGATCAGGAACTGGACGAGGAGACCATTGCCCGTCACTGCCGCAGCCTCATGGCGGCGGCGAGCTCGTCGGCCCGGCTCCGCACGACGCCGTTCAGCCTCAGGTGGAGGACGCTGCGCAGCACCTCGCCCATCTCCGGGGAGGCTTCGAAGCCAAGCGCCAGCAGGTCCTCCCCGCCGATCGCGAGCTTGATGTGGCGGGTGACATCGAGGAAGTTGCCCAGGCGCTCGGCAGCGATGCCGGTCTCGTCAAGCGCCACCGCCACGAGAATGGCCTCCAGCGGCTCGCCGCGGGCGAACTCGTACAGATCCGCCTCGCTCGGGCCCCTCGCGACCCGGTCCACAAGACGCCGGCCCACGACGAGCGCGCGTTCGAGCACCTCGGCGTCGAGCCGGCGAATGCGCATGCGCTCGGCCCACATGGCGATCTCTTCGGGCTCGAGGTCGCGGAGCATCCAGACCAGCCGCAGGCGCCAGCGCGGCGTCTCGCCCTCGAGGTGATGCGCGGCGCGCGCACGGTCGCCGCTGTGGACGAGATCGCGTGTGGTGGCGCCCGCGCGCAGGCGGCCGTGGATCGAGGGCGTGAGGCCGAGCTCCTCCATGCGTCGCAGCGAGAAATCGGCTCTCTCCTCCTCCAGCAGTGCGATGAGCTCGTCCCGGAGTCGCGCCGACGACAGGTCGCCTACGAGGTCCATGGCGCAGCAGGCGCGGGCCAGGTTGAGAGTGTGTTCGTCCATGCGCAGCCCGTAGCGGTTCTCGTAGCGGATGGCGCGCAGCACGCGCGTAGGGTCCTCGATGAAGCTGAGGTTGTGCAGCACGACGATGCGCCGCGCCTCGAGATCGCTCATGCCGCCGAAATAGTCGAGGAGATCGCCGTAGGTCTCCGGCTTGAGCGAGACCGCCATCGCATTGATCGTGAAATCGCGCCGCGCCAGATCGCTGCGGATGCCCGCGTGCTCCACCTTGGGGAGCGCGGCGGGGTACGCGTACGACTCGGAACGCGTCGAGGCCACGTCGACCCGCTGGCGGCCGCCGGCGGCGTCGCGGGCCACCACCACGGCCGTGCCGAACTTCTCGTGTGGGCGGACGTGGCCCTTGAGGCGTTCGGCAAGGTCGCCGGCCAGGGCGATGCCGTCCCCCTCGACGGCGATGTCGACATCGAAGCCCGGCTCACCGAGGAGCAGATCGCGGACCGCGCCACCGACGAGGTACACGCCGCGGACGCCGGCGGCGACGGCCTGGATCTGGCGCAGCAGCCCGTCCAGGCCGAGCTCCCCCAGAGGTCCGGCGAGGTTGGCCGCCACCGGCGCCGGCGGCTCCGGCGCCCCCACGTCCCCGGCGACCGCGCGCCGCGTGACCGCGCCGCACACGTCGTCGAGGGCGACCTGCGCGGAGGAGGCCTCGCGTACCACGGGCGCCCACCCTATCTCTTCCTGGGCGATGCGCGCGGCGGCGTGATCGAGAGGCTCATCCGCGGCGACCACCGTCACGCGCGAAGTCATGATGGCTTTGACAGGCGCGTGGCCGAGGCCGTGCGCGGCGGCGCGCTCCAGGTCGGCGAGCGCCACCTTGCCGACGAGCCGGCCACCGCCGGTCACGACGACCCCGCCGAGCCCCTCGCGGCGGCATTGGAGCGCCGCCTCGTCGACGCTGGTCGACAGCTCGACCGGCGGCGGAAGCGGCGCAAGCACGTCGCGCACCGTGCGCACGGGGACGATGGCGGCGGGCACCGCCGCGGTCACGGCCGCCGCTACTTCGTCCAGCGGCCGGTCCTTGACGACTGCCGAGGCGGCGGCGGAGTGACCGCCGCCGCCCACCACGGCCAGTGCCTTGGCCACGTCCAGACGACCGCCGCGGCTGCGCGCCGTGACGAACACGCGGTTCTCCATGGCCACCAGCAGAAAGTAGGCGTCACAGCCGGTGAGGTCCATGATGCGGTGCGCCACCACGCTCACGCCTTCGACGTAGAGGTCCTGCCGAAGGGCCGAGAGAAGGACCGTCGCCGCGGCGACGGGGAGCTCCTCGGCCGCCTCGAGCGCCGCCGCGAGCGTGTGGCGCTGGGCGCCGGTGAGCGCGTTGGCGAGCCACTTCTCGAGGAGACTCGTGTCGGCGCCGCGCAGCATGCAGAGCGCCAGAGCTTCGGCGTCGGCGGGGCTCGTAGTCGAGAACGTCAGCGACCCCGTGTCCTCGTGGATGCCGAGGGCGAACACAGTCGCCTCGAACGGCGTGATGGGGATGCCCCGCTCCGCGACGATGCGCACGAGTAGTGTCACGAGCGAGCCGTCGGACGAGGCCACAAGGTTTTCCGGCGGGATGAAAGCCGGCAGGTCGCCCACATGGGTGTGATGGTCGAACGCTACGATCTGGACACCCTCGCGGCCGCAGAGGTCGCCGAGATCACCGAGCCGGTTCGCGTGCACGGTGTCGACGAGGATCAGCCGGCGCACGCTGTCGCGTTCGACGTCGCCCGGATCGACGACGGGGATCAGGTCCGCGTAGAGCGCCTGGAACTCCCGCACGTTGCGGTTCACGGCGCCGCCGAGGCAGATGGAAGCCTCGGGATAGAGCTTGCGCGCCGCGACCATCGCCGCGAAGGCGTCGAAGTCCGTGTTGGTGTGCGTCGCGATGAGCTCCGGAGTACGCATGTCAGCAGTATACGGGAGCGCGGCAGCGCAGCTGGTCAGGCCTTCAGCAGCCAGGCAAGCTCGTGACCGAAGGCGCCATCGACGGCGGCGCGGAGCGGCGCATTGACGGGGTCGCCGAGACCGGGGTCGAGAGCGATGATCTCCGCGGCGAGCTCCCGGGCGCGAAGCAGCGCTGCCCGGTCACGCGCCAGGCGGGCGAGCTTGAGGTCCGGCACGCCCGCCTGGCGCGCGCCCATCACCTGGCCCTCGCCGCGGATCTCGAGATCGCGGTCGGCCAGCTCGAACCCGTCGTTGGTCTCGAGCAGGGCCTCGAGCCGCGCCTGGGAAGCGCCGGTCTGGGCCTGCGAAAAGAGCAGGCAGTAGGACTTGGCCGTCCCCCTCCCCACGCGCCCGCGCAGCTGGTGAAGCTGCGCGAGGCCGAAGCGCTCGGCGCCCTCGACGATCATCACGGAGGCGTTGGGCACGTCGATTCCGACCTCGATCAGGCTGGTCGAGACGAGGACCTGCACGTCTCCGGCCTTGAAGGCATGCATGACGGCGTCGCGGTCGGCCGACTTCAGCTGACCGTGCACCACGGCCACGCGGCTGTCACGGAACGGTCCGGCCTGCAGACGCTCCGCCTCGGCCAGTGCCGTGGCCGCCGAGATCGACTCCGACTCGTCGATGGCCGGGCACACCACATAGACCTGGCGCCCTCTGGTCACCTGCTTGCGCACGAACTCGTAGCCCACCTCGCGCTGATCTTCGTCCACGAGACGCGTAACGACCGGTTGGCGACCCGCCGGCGACCCCGCGATGGTGGTCACGTCTAGGTCGCCGTACACGGTGAGCGCCAGGGTGCGCGGGATCGGCGTAGCCGTCATGTGCAGGACGTGCGGCGCGCGGCCGCCGTGCTCGGCGCGCCGCACCAGGGCGTCGCGCTGCTCCACCCCGAAGCGGTGCTGCTCGTCGACGACCAGCAAAGCCAGACGAGCGAACTCGACGTCCTCCTGCAGCAGGGCGTGCGTGCCTATCACGAGGCAGGGGGCTCCGCTCGCGATCCTCTCGAGTGCGGCCCGCCGCTCCCTGGCGGTCAGCGCCGCGGTCAGCAGCTCAGCCGGGGCGAGCACACCGGCAAGTCGAGTCGCCGTCTCGGCGTGCTGCATCGCCAGTGTCTCGGTCGGGGCCATGAGCGCCCCCTGGAAGCCGGCCTCCGCCGCCCTCACGAGGCAGTAGAGCGCGACGACCGTCTTGCCCGACCCCACGTCGCCCTGCAGCAACCGGCGCATCGGGACCGTGCGCGTGAGATCCGCGTCCAGTTCGTCGAGCGCCTGGAGCTGGTGCACGGTCAGTTCGAATGGCAGGCCATCCAGGAACGCACGGCTCAGGTCTGACGGCGTGGCGAGGGCGGGCGCCGCGGCGCGGCGCTGCTGCTCGCCCTTGTGGAGCAGCAAGCCCACCTGCATCAGCAGGAGCTCTTCGAGCACGAGGCGCGCGTGTGCGACTCTAGCTGCGTCCAGGTCGCTCGGCAGGTGCACCGCCAACGTGGCATCCGCGCGCGTCGGCAGCCCTTCACGCTCGCGCAGCGCGGCAGGCAGCGGGTCAGGGAGCCGGCGCATCGCCGGCCGCACAGCCCGCAAGAGGCCGCGTAGCAGCCGTGCCGACACCTGCTCGCTGGCCGGGTACACCGGCACGATCCCCTCGGTGTGGACGGAGTCGCCCTCCTCTTCCTCAAGGATCTCGTGGCTCTTCACGACGAACGTGGAGCGGCCGCCCTGCGGCCGGTACGTGCCCCGCACGCTGAGCCGCATGCCCTCAGCCAGAACCTTGACCAGGTACCTCTGATTGAACCACACGGCCTCGATGGCGCCCGTCTCGTCGGTGAGCACGACGCGCACGATGTCCACCCGACGTCGCGCGGTACGGTCGCCAACGACGCGCCCGACGGTGCCGCGCACGGTCGCCTCCTCGCCGAGCTTGAGGTCGCGGATGCGCTTGCGATCACGGAAATCTTCGTACCGCCGTGGGAAGTGGTCGATGAGGTCGCCTACGGTCTCGAGGCCGAAAGCCGCGAGGCGCCGGGACACCGGCTTCGTCACATGCTCCAGCTCGGCCAGCGGAGTGGCGAGCGTGGCAGCGTCGAAGAAGAGTCGCGGGGTAGGCGGCCGTTCGTGGTACCGGCCGCCGCCGAAGCGGCGCGGGAGTCCGGGCTCGGTCACTCCGCGATCATAGCAAAGGCGGAGGTCCCCGGGCCGATGTGCGTGCCGACCACGGCGCCCACGTGGCCGTGCAGCACGAAGTGCGAGTTGTGTCGCAGTCGCTCGATCATCTCGCGGATGAGCTGCGGCTCCTCGTCGTTGAGGGCGTCGATGGTCACGAAATACAGCTCGTCGTCCGGTTGGCTGGTCTCCTCGACGAAACGCTCCATCCCGGCCATCGCCTTCTTGAGGCCGCGCACCTTGGCGTAGCTTTGCAGCGTGCCATCGGCGCCGCAGATCAGCGGCTTGATGTCGAAGACGCCGCCGACGAGCGAAGCGGCGCGGCCGATGCGTCCGCCGCGACGCAGGTACTCGAGGGTCGCGGCGTGGACCATCAGACTGGAGTGGTCGATGAAATGCCTGATGTAGGCGCGCGCCTCGGCGAGCGCGCAGCCGGGCTCGAGACGGGCGCGCAGGCGCTCGGTGGCCAGAGACAGGGCGGTCGTGACGGTGCGCATGTCGTAGACCTCGACTCCATCGATCTGCGCGGCCGCCTGCTCGGCGGAGCGCACCGTGCCGCTCATCTCGCCGGAGAGGTGCAGCGAGAAGACGTGGTCGTAGGTCTGCCTGACCTCCTTGTACACGGCGAGGAACTCCCCGGCGGTGGGCTGCGATGTGGTCGGCAGCACCTCGGAAGTCTCGAGCTTGGCGAAGAACTCCTGGTACGCCATGTCGACGCCGTCGCGGAAGGTCTCATCGCCGAAGTGCACCTTGAGAGGCACCATGTACAGACCGGGCCTCTCGAAGAATCCGGGCGACGGATCGCAGGTGGAGTCGAGGACGATGGCCGTGTTGTCCATCGTGAGCAGGCCGGTCATTCGGCGCTCGCAAGGATGGGGTAAAGCGGCTGACCGCCTTCGTGGAAGTGGACCTCAGCGTCGGGCGTGAGTCGCGCGGCCAGCTCTTCCAGCAGCTCGCGGTTCACGCCCGACCCGTTGAGGGCCGTGAGGACGGTGACGAACTCCGCCTCGACCCGCGCGAATTCCTCGAGCACGCCGGCGAACGCCTCTTCGATTTCTTGGCCGGCGGCCACGAGGCGCCCGTCGACGATGCCCATGGCCTGGCCCTTGCGGACCTTGACCCCGTCGAGCTCCGAGTCGCGCACCGCGCGCGTGACCTCCGCCGAGTGCACCCCTTCGATGGCGTCCTGCATCATGCGCGCGTTGCCGACGGCGTCGCCGCCGGGGTCGAAGGCCACCATGGCCGCGAGGCCGATGGGAATCGATGTCGAGGGAACGACGGCAATGTGCCGAGGGCTCATGCCGGCGGCCTGCTCCGCCGTGAGGATGACGTTGCCGTTGTTGGGCAGCACCACGACCTCTTCGGCGCCCAGGGCTTCCACCGCCTCGAGCAGCTGCGCCGCGCTCGGGTTCATCGACTGGCCGCCGTCGACCACGGCATGGCAGCCCAGCTCGCGGAACAGCGCTTTGTTGCCCTCGCCGGCGACCACGGCCACCACGAGGGTGCCTCCCGCGAGCCCGGGCTGATCCCGCAGCCGCTCATCGCGAGCCCTTGTCTGCGCGTGCATGTCGTTGATCTCGACCTCGTCGATGGCGCCCAGCTTGAGAGCCTGGCTGAGAACGAGCCCGGGGTCGTTGGTGTGCACGTGGACCTTGACCATGCGCTCGTCGCCGACCACGAGGGTGCTGTCGCCGAGGGGCGCCAGCCAAGCCTCCAACGCGGCCTTGTCGAAGACTTTGCCGGTGATGAGCAGGCTGGTGCAATAGCGGTACGCGGACAACTCGGACGCCTCCACGGGGGGCGGCGCCTTCGGTACGCCGCCCCCCTCCCTCGTGCGCAAGGCGACTCGCGCCGCGGAGACGGCGATGCCGGCGTGCATGAGCTCGGCGATGCCGGCCGCGAGGCCGCGGAAGAGCACGAGAAGCCCATACCCGCCGGCGTCGACGACGCCGGCCTTCTGCAGGGCCGGCAGCTGCTCGGTCGTCTTTTCGACCGCCACTCTGCCAGCTTCCTCGACCGCGACGAGCAGCTTGTCGAGCCCCAGCGTGTCGGGCACGTTCTGCGCCGCCTCGGCCATCTTGCGGATCACCGTGAGCATGGTGCCTTCGACGGGCTCCTTGACGGCGCGGTAGGCGCTGGTGGCGCCTTCGGAGAGAGCGCCCTTGAAATCGGCTGTGGTGAGGTCTTCGGAGCGGCCCCACACGTCACAGAGGCCGCGGACGATCTGCGACAGGATGACGCCCGAGTTGCCGCGCGCGCCCATGAGAGAGCCCTTGGTGACGGCGGCGGCCACGGCCGGGATGCCGTCGACGTCACTCTGCTGAAGCTCCTCGAGGACGGCGCGCACGGTGAGCGCAAGATTGGTGCCCGTATCGCCGTCCGGCACGGGATACACGTTGAGGTCGTTGACGACGCCGCGTTCCGCCTCGATGGCGGCGAGGGCGGCGTCGATGACCGTGATGGCGGCGAGCCGGACGCTCAATCCTGCAGATCCTCCACGCGTACCCTGATCTCGCGCAACGGCACTCCGCCGACCTCGCCTACCTGGTAGCGCACCTGCTCCTGCAGGTTGGCGGTCACCTGCGCGAGATTGACGCCGCGTTCCATGACGACGTGGAGGCCGATGTTGGCCGCGCCGTCCTCGATGTCGACCTCGACGCCTTCGGTAAGCGAGCCGCGGAAGATCCGCGCCAGCTTGCGGATGGGCGGCTCCTGCATGGCAACGACGCCATACGTGGCGCGGGCGGCCTTGCCGGCGAGCTTCGCTATGACATGGTGAGCCACCGTGATGCCGCCGTCGAGGCCCGGCGAAGAGAAGGGGATGTGGAGGTCCGAGGACGACACGATGCGCGAACCCCCCTTGTTCAGGACCCCGGGGCGCCGAGGCGGTTGAGCTCCTCGACGACGACCTCGGGGTCGACCTGGTGGAGAATGGCGCCTGCTTCGATGGTCTCGGACTGAGCCCCGATGCACAGGCAGCACGCCATGCCGTGACTCTCGAACACCCCTCTCGCGCCGGAGTCTGACTCGAGGGCCTCGAAGATGGACATCTCTTTGTGGAAACGGGCCATCGCGCCTCGGCGGGAAAGTGGACAGGGCTGGCTGGTCATGGACACGCGTTTGCGTTGCTCAGCCGCGTGCAGCATACTAGCGCGGCTATTGACCAATCAAGTTGAGGAACGACCATGTCCAAGATCTGCTCGACCTGCGGCAAAGCGCCCGCAATGGGCAATAACGTGAGTCACTCGCACCGCCACACCAAGCGGCGCTTCGACCCCAACCTGCAGCGCGTCCGCATCCTCGTCGACGGCCACCCCCAGCACGCCTACGTGTGCACCCGCTGTCTCAAGACGGGCAAGGTCACAAAGGCCGTCTAAGATCACCCGCCGACCAGCGCCGGTCGCGCCGACGCCGCTCGACTATCATTCGCAGCCCTGCCATCCGGCGGGGCTTTTGCGTACCCAGGCAACCATATCGATCGGAGAGGCACAGGACCATGACGATGCACATGCACTCTTGCCCGCGCTGCGGCGCGGAGTTCGATACCTGCGAGGCGCTCGACCACCATCTCTTCAGGACCCATACAGGTGAGGTCGAGACCCGTTCATACCGCTGCGCCGCCTGCGACGCCGAGTTCACGGCCCAGGCGGAGTGGATCTCGCACGTGCGCGAAAGGCACTGACCCGGGTCTTCAGCCCAGCGGCTCGAAACGCGCCTGGAAGAAGCGCAGCTGCGGGGGCTCGTAGACCATGCTCAGGCCCTTGATCCCGTCGCGATGGTCGAACACCTCGGCGACGCTCTCCGCGGTCACATCCAGGTGTGCCTGCGTGTATACCCGCCGCGGGATCGTGAGGCGCACGAGCTCAAGTCGAGGGCGGCGGTTGAGCCCGGTCTCGGGATCACGGCCCGCCGAGACGTTGCCGCGCTCCATGGCGCGCAGGCCGCTGTCGAGGTAGAGCTCGGCGGCCAGGGTCTGCGCGGGATAGACGTCCTGGTCGAGGTGCGGCAGAAAGGCCTTGGCGTCGAGGAACACACCGTGGCTGCCGATGGGCACGACGATCGGCACGCCATAGCCCTGCAGCTTCTCGCCCAGGTACTTCACCTGACCGACGCGCGCCTTGATGTGGTCATAGTGCACGCTCTCGTGCAGGCCGATGGCCACGGCCTCCATGTCGCGCCCGGCCATGCCGCCGTACGTGTGCAGGCCCTCGTAGACCACGACCAGGTTGCGGGCCGCGTCGAAGAGGTCATCGTCGTTGAGCGCGAGGAAGCCGCCGATGTTGACGAGCGCGTCCTTCTTGGCGCTCATCGTGCAGCCGTCGGTGAGGTCGCAGAGCGCGCGCACGATCTCGGCGATGCTCATGTCGGCACAGCCCGGCTCGCGCTCCTTGATGAAGTAGGCGTTCTCGGCGACCCGCGTGGCGTCGTGGATGATGCGGATGCCGTGCGAGTCGCAAAGAGCGCGCACGGCACGAAGATTGGCAAGGCTGATGGGCTGGCCGCCGGCCATGTTGACAGCTGTGGCGATGCAGACGTAGGGAATCTTGTCGGCGCCGACCTCATCGATCACCTCACGCAGCCTGGCGAGATCGACGTCGCCCTTGAAGGGGTGTTCGCTGGCCGGATCATGGGCCTCGTCGATGATCACGTCGACGAAGGTGCCACCAGCGAGCTCCTGGTGCAGGCGCGTCGTGGTGAAGTACATGTTGCCGGGCACGACGTCGCCGGGCTTGATGAGGATCTTCGAGAGGATGTGCTCGGCGGCGCGGCCCTGGTGGGTGGGCACCAGGTGCTTGTAGCCGTAGATCTCGCGGACGGCGGCCTCGAGGTGGTAGAAGTTGCGGCTGCCGGCGTAGGCCTCGTCGCCCAGCATCATGCCGGCCCACTGGCGGTCGCTCATGGCGCTCGTGCCGGAGTCGGTGAGCAGATCGATATAGACGTCCTCGCTCTTCAGCAAGAAGGTGTTGTAGCCGGCCTCACGGATGGCGCGCTCGCGTTCCTCGCGGGTCGTCATCTTCAGGGGTTCGACCATCTTGATCTTGTAGGGTTCGGCCCAGGAGCGCCTGCGTGAATTGCT
Organism: Thermoleophilia bacterium; assembly: GCA_017882325.1. GTDB lineage: Bacteria > Actinomycetota > Thermoleophilia > UBA2241 > UBA2241 > CAIXSE01. The sequence continues at coordinate 17,144 of JADGPQ010000007.1, read as the reverse complement.
CATCGTTCCTCCCTCGGGAACTACTTCGTCTCGCCGAGCGAACCGCACCTGTGGCGGCGAGCTCGGCGCCCGCCCCGCCGGCGCGCAGCCTCAGGGCAGCGTCTTGACCAGGCTCGCCATCTCGAGCGCCGTGGAGGCCGCGGCCCAGCCCTTGTTGCCGGCCTTGGCGCCGGCGCGTTCCACGGCCTGCTCGATGGTGTCTGTCGTCAGCACACCGAAGACCACGGGGACGCCGCTGTCGAGGCCGATCTTGGCGATGCCCTTGGCGGTCTCGCCGGCCACATAGTCGAAATGTGGCGTGCCGCCGCGGATCACCGCTCCGAGGCAGATCACGGCGTCGTACTTGCCGCTGGCGGCCAGCTTCTTCGCCACCAGCGGCATCTCGAAGGCGCCCGGCACCCAGGCGGAATCCACGTCGTCGTCGGCGACGTCGTGCCGCCGCAGGCAGTCGAGCGCGCCCTCGTACAGGCGCGAGGAGATCAGTTCGTTAAAACGCCCAACGACGAGGGCGAACTTCATCCCCTTGCCGTTGAGCATGCCTTCGTAGGTCGTCATCGTGCGGCTCCTTTGCCGTCGTTGCGGCGGTCTCGCGGGTGGAGCGGCGTCAGCCCTCGACGCCTTCCTCCTGCCCGAACAGGTCCTCGTGCAGCAGCAGGTGACCCATCTTGTCCTTCTTGGTGCGCAGGTAACAGACGTTGTCCTCCTGGGGATCCACCTCGATGTGCTCGCGGCCGGTGACGCGCAGGCCGTAGCCCTCCAGCGCCACGATCTTCTTCGGGTTGTTGGTCATGATGCGGATCGTTGTCAGGCCGAGATCGGCGAGGATCTGGGCGCCGATGCCATAGTCGCGCAGGTCGACGGCGAAGCCCAGTTCGACGTTGGCCTCGACGGTGTCCATGCCTTGCTCCTGAAGCGCGTAGGCCTTGAGCTTGTTGATGAGCCCGATGCCGCGGCCTTCCTGGCGCATGTACAGCACGACGCCGAGGCCTTCCGTCTCGATGCGTCTCAGGGCCTCGGCCAGCTGCTCGCCGCAGTCGCAGCGCAGCGAGCCGAAGGTGTCGCCGGTGAGGCACTCGGAGTGCACCCTCACGAGCACGTCCTTGCGGCCGGCGACGTCGCCCTTGATGAGGGCGACGTGGTGGCCGCCGTCGATCACGGATTCATAGCCCACGGCCTTGAAGTCGCCGTACTTGGTGGGCATCGCCACGGTCGCGGCGCGGCGGATAAGCCTTTCGTTGCGGCGCCGGTACTTGATGAGGTCGGCAACGGTGATGATCTTGAGGCCGTGTTTCCGGCCGTACGGGATGAGATCGGGCACGCGGGCCATGGTGCCGTCGTCATTCATGATCTCGCAGATGACGGCCGAAGGGTTCAGGCCGGCGAGGCGCGAGAGGTCGACGCCGGCCTCGGTCTGTCCCGCGCGTTCGAGCACGCCGCCGGGACGCGCCATGAGCGGGAAGACGTGCCCCGGCTGCACGAGCGCCTCCGGCCTCGATTCCGGATCGATGGCCACCTGGATGGTGTGTGCGCGGTCGGCGGCGGAGATGCCGGTGGTGACGCCCTCGCGCGCCTCCACCGAGACCGTGAAGGCCGTCTGCAGACGCGCTTCGTTGTGGACGGTCATGGGCGGCAGATTCAGCTCTGCGCAGCGTTGCGGCGTGAGGCACAGGCACACGAGGCCGCGGCCCTCTTTCGCCATGAAGTTGACCTTCTCGGCGGTCGCGAACTGCGCGGCCATCGTGAGGTCGCCCTCGTTCTCGCGGTCCTCGTCGTCGCAGACTATGACCATCTTGCCCTCGCGCATGTCGTCGAGCGCATCGGCGATGGACGCGAAGGGCCGTCCGCCGTTCTCGCCGGCGCGTTCTTGGTCGCTGCTCATCAAAACCCCGCTTCCGCTAACTTCTCCCAGGTGAGTCCCTCGCCGGGCTTGCGCCGCGTGACGAACGCATATACATACTTGGCGATCACGTCTGCTTCGAGATTGACCCGCACGCCCGGAGCAAGCCGCCCCAGCGTCGTGACGGCCGCCGTGTGCGGGATCAGGGACACGCGCACACGGCGCCCGTCGACGGCCGCGATCGTCAGGCTCACGCCGTCCACGGCTATCGATCCCTGCGCGACGCTGACGTCGCACACGGCCTGCGGCGCTTCGAGCTCCACGACCAGCGCGTTGTCCTCCGGAATGACGGCCGTGACCAGGCCGACCCCGTCGATGTGCCCACTCACGAGGTGCCCGCCGAGACGTGACCGCAGGGTGAGAGCACGCTCCAGGTTGAGGCGGTCGCCCGGCCGTCTGTCGGCGAGCGTCGTGCGCCGCACGGTCTCGGGCATGACGTCGGCGGTGAAGCCTCCGGGGCGAAGACCCGTGATCGTCAGGCAGACGCCGTCGGTGAGGATGCTGTCGCCGACGGCCGCGCCGCCGGTGACGACCCTGGCGACGACGTCCAGCGCCGCGCTCTTCTCGCCGACGCGCAGACTGCGCAGCGTCCCGAGCTCCTCGACGATCCCCGTGAACACCTAGGCTCCATCCTTCGTCAGGCTGCCGCTGAGCAGCAGGTCGTCGCACACCGGCCGCCACTCCACGTCGTGCAGGCGCCAGGCGTCGGCGACCGCGCCGACGGCCGGCGCCGCGAAGAGGTCGGGCGCCCCGCGCCCGACGAAGAGCGGCGCTACGAACAACAGTACGCGGTCGATGAGCCCTTCGGCGAGCAAGGCGCCGGCCAAGGTGGGACCGCCCTCGCAGAGGATGTCGAGCAGGCCGCGCTCGCCGAGGGCCGCGAGGCCGGCGCGCAGCCCGCCCTCCCCCACCTCGATGAGCTCCGCGCCCCGCGCCTCGAGGATGCGGCCCGCCGCGGCATCGGCGCGCTCGGCGAGGACGATGGTGCGCGTCTGGTGCGCTGTGGCCAGCACCCTGGCGCCCACCGGAAGCTGGCCGCGATGCGTGACGATCACGCGCGCGGGGTCGCGCCCTTCACTGAGACGCACGGTGAGCTCGGGGTCGTCGCGGCGCAGCGTGCCTGCGCCGACCATCACGGCGTCGGCCGTAGCACGCAGCTGGTGCACGGCGCGGCGGCTGTCCAGGCAGCTGATCCAGCGGGCGTCGCCGCCGGCAGCGGCCACCTTGCCGTCAAGCGTCACGGCGGCCTTGTAGGTCACCAGGGGTAGTCCGCTGGCGTGATACTTGAGGAAGGGCGCGTTCTGCTTACGGGCACGCGCGCCCCAGCGCTCGTCCTGGAGATCCACGTTGACGCTGCCCTCCCGCAGACGCGCCAGCCCGCGGCCATCGACCAGCGGGTTGGGGTCGCTGAGCGCGACCACGGCCCGCCGGATCCCGGCCGCCACGAGGGCGTCGGCGCAGGGGGGCGTCTGGCCCTGATGGCTGCACGGCTCGAGTGTGCAGTAGAGCGTGGCGCCGGTGGCGCGCTCGCCGGCCTCTGCGAGCGCCATGGCCTCGGCGTGCGGCTCTCCGGGGCCAAGATGCCAGCCCCTGCCCACGACCTCGCCGTCGCGCACCAGCACGGCGCCGACCAGCGGGTTGGGGTGCGCGATGCCTCGGCCGCGCTCGGCCAGGGCGAACGCTTGTTCCATGTACCTGTCGTCGTCCATACGCAAAAAGCCCCGGAGCCATGCCCCAGGGCGGACGACGCCGAGGCGTCGCAGCGTGCTTCTTTCATCCGGACTGTGACCGTCGGCCCAGGAGTTCCACCTGGTCGGCCTCCGAGGAGGCTCGCGGGCTGTTACCGCCGGTGGGGGATCTCACCCCGCCCTGAAGCAGCTTGATCGTGCCGTCTGATTATACGGCTTCGCCGGCCGCCTGCGCCAGCGCCGCGTACTCTTCCCCGATGTCCTGGCCCCCGAAGACGCTCGAACCGGCGACGAGAAGGTTCGCGCCCGCTGCCACGAGAGCGCCGGCGTTGAGCGCCGTGACGCCGCCGTCGAGCTCGAGCGCGACGCCTGCGGGAAGAAAGGCGCGGGCCCGCTCTACCTTGGCCAGCGACGTCTCGATGAAGCGTTGTCCGCCGAAGCCGGGGTTGACCGACATCACGAGCACCATGTCGGCGTGCTCCCGTACCTCGGCGAGCGTCTCGATCGGCGTCGCCGGGTTGAGCGCCACGCCGGCGGTCGCCCCGGCCTCCCGAATCTGCGTGAGCACTCGGTGCAGGTGCACACATGCCTCCTGATGCACCGTGATGACGTTGGCACCGGCGGCGGCGAACGCGTCGACATACCGCTCCGGGTGCTCGATCATGAGGTGCACGTCGATCAGCGCCCCGGCTCCGTGTACGAGCTGCTGCAAGGCGGCGACGACCAGCGGCCCGATGGTGATGTTCGGCACGAAGTGGCCATCCATGACGTCCACGTGCAGGACGCGCGCGCCGGCGTTGAGCACCGCCTCCACCTCGTCGCCCAGACGTGAGAAGTCGGCCGATAGGATGGACGGCGCGATGTGGATCTCGTGCAGCAGGTCCGGCATGGTCTCCTCCGTGAGGCGTGGTCGGCGCGGCTCCGAGACCGCGCCGTAATTCTACCCCTCCGAGCCTGCGATGCGACGGAGCCGGGCGACAAAGAAACCGCTGGCGCCACGCGCCGGCGGTAGGATCAGCAGGAAGCCGCCTGCCGCCGGGTGCCCTAGCCCGGGCCACGCGGCGCCGAGATCGTCCGCCTGCCACCCGCCCTCGGCAAGCAGGGTCTCGACGACCCCCAGCGTCTCCGTGTGGGGCAGGGTGCACACGGCATACGTGAGGACTCCCCCGGTCCGAACGCAGCGCGCGGCGCGGCGGATCAGACGGCGCTGGAGTTGCGCGAGGCGGGCGATGTCCGCCTCGCGGCGCCGCCAGCGCAGGTCGGCGCGAGAGGCCAGCGTCCCGAGGCCGCTGCAGGGTGCGTCGAGGAGGACGGCGTCGAAGGCGCCGTCGAAGCCGGCGGGCAGTTCGAGGACATCGCGGTGCACGATCTGGACACCGTGCGCGCCGAGCCTGTCCAGATTCTGGCGCATCACCTCAAGACGCAGCTCGTCGGCGTCGACGGCGGTGATCCGCGCTTCCGGCGCGGCCGCGGCGAGCTGCGCGGTCTTGGTACCCGGCGCGGCGCACAGGTCCAGGACCCTGGCACACGGTCCGGCGCCCGCGGCGGCGACCACGCCCGCCACCTGGGAGCCCTGCGACTGCGGCGTCACGAGTCCTTGACGGAACGGCGCCGAACGCTCGAGCGCGGGCCCGTCGTAGACGAGCGCCGCCGGCAGTCCCGGCACGCCCGTCGTGGCACAGCCGGCGGCAGCCAGCGCCGTGCGTGCCGCCGGCACGTCGGTCTTCATCGTGTTCACGCGCAGGCAGCGCTCGGGCGCCGCGTCGGCGGCGGCCAGAAACCGCTCCGCCGTCTCGTCGCCGAGCTCACGACGCAGCAGTCTGACCAGCCATACGGGGCACGAATGGCGCACGGCCCAAGCGCGCGCGCCGTCGCCGTCGGACAGCGTAGCGAAGCTCTCCCGCCCGTCGCCGGCGACCTTGCGGAGCACCGCGTTCGCAAAGCCCTGCGTCCGCTTGCCCTTGCGGGCGAGCAGCGCCACAGTGTCGTCGACGACCGCGTAGGCGGGTACCCGATCGAGGAACAGGAGCTGGAACGCCGCCAGGCGCAGGGCATCCAGCACCTCCCCGTCGGTGTCGGAAAGCGGCGCCTTGGTGAAAACACCGAGGACGGCGTCGAGCGAAGCGCGGCGCTTGACCGTCCCGATGACCAGCTCGTTGGCGAGGGCGCGGTCACGGTCCCCCAGCCCTTCGAGCTCGGGGAACGCCGCCAGAGAGTCGTCGAAGCGGCCGCCGTCTGAACGCACGCGCAAGAGCGCGTGCCACGCGGCTGTTCGCGCCGGGCTCACAGCGTCGTCGGGCCGGCCGCTCCTCCGTGCGGCAGTCACGGCTCCCCCAGAACGCGGCCGGCCCCGCGCAGGAACTCGCCGGCAGTGACGCGGCCACGGCCCTCCTGCTGCAGCTCGAGGACGTCGACCCAGCCGTCGCCGGCCGGCAGAGCCAAGCGCTCACGGTTCGGCGCCGGAAGCGGTCCGCTGCCGGCTGCCGCCCGCCAGATCAGCGTGCGCTTGCCGAGGAGGTCCGTCACGGCACCGATGAAGGGCGTCAAGGCGCGGACCTGATCGACGATCGCAGTCGCCGAGCGCGCCCAGTCGATGCGTTTGTCCTGTGGCGTGATCTTGGCCGCGTAGGTGGCCTCGCCCTCCTGCTCACGCCACCTCAGTGTGCCGGCGGCCATGCCGTCCAGCGTTGCCAGCACACCGTCGACTGCGGCCGGCACAAGAAGCTCGTAGGCCCGGCCGGCGTCGGCGTCAGGCGGCACGTGCACGAGCCGTGCGTCTCCCACGGGGCCCTCGTCGATACCATCGGTCATCTTGAGAACGGTCACGCCCAGTCCGGTCTCGCCGGCCATGAGCGCCCGCTCCACGGGCGCGGCGCCGCGCCAGCGAGGTACCAGCGAAGGGTGGACGACGATGGCCGGCAGCGCGTCGAGCAGGCGCTGGCCGATGATCTGCCCGTAGGCGCAGACCACGAACACCTCGAGATCGAGCGCGAGCAGTTCGGCGAGCGCCCGAGGCTCCGACACCTCCGGCGGCTGCAGCACCGGCAGGCCGCGTTCGAGCGCCGCCAACTTGATCGCCGGAGGCTGCGGCGTGCCGTGGCGCCCACGCGGCCGGTCGGGATTAGTAACGACGGCGAGCGGTGCCGCGTCAGCGGCAATAAGTCCCGCGAGCACGAGCTCGGCGAACGGCGCAGTGCCCGCGAACGCGAACCGCACGCGGCTCACAGACCTCCGCCGACGGCGCCGCGCAGGCCGGCGTCTTCGCGCTCGCGCAGCTCGCGCAAGGCGGCGGCGCGAGCGCTGCGTGACGTACGGTCGACGATGAGCACGCCCTCGAGGTGGTCGAACTCGTGCTGGATCACGCGCGCCTCGAGGCCCTCAGCATGGAATTCGAGCGGCTCGCCGGCGGCGTCGAAAGCCCGCACCCGCAGGCTCACGGGCCGGCTCACCGGCATGGTCACGCCGGGCACGCTCAAACAGCCCTCGTCCGTCTCCTCGATCTCGTCGGAGAGCTCGTCGAGCTCCGGGTTCACGAGGGCCCGGGGATCGTCGTCCACATCGTACACCAGCACACGCTGGAGGACGCCTACCTGGGGAGCGGCGAGACCGACGCCGGGGGCGTCGTGCATGATACGGATCATGCGCTTGGCAAGCTTGCGGAGGCCCCGGTCAAAGGCGGTCACCGTAAGCGCATGCTCACGCAGCACCGGATCGCCGATGACGCGAATCTCTCTGCGCGCCTCCCGCTCTCGCCGGCTGAGTTCGACCTGGTCGCGCTCCGTCTGTGTGGTCTCTGCCATGTCTCTATGGTACCTCAGCTCGGGGTCACAGCCACTGTGGGTCCACGTCGGGCACGATCCTCACGCCCCGCGCGGCGAACCTGTCGCGATTGGCCCCGAGCCAGCCACGCAACGTGTCGAGAGTTTCCCCCATTTCGGTAGTCTTAACCACGATCCGGCAGGCGTGGCGGCCGCGCTCCCGCCATAACGGGCCGGGGCCGAGGACGCTCTCACCCTGAGTCAGTCGAGCCGTGAGGCGCGCGGCCGTAAAGCGCCCGGCGATGCCGACCTTGTCTTCCGACATCCCCGAGAGCTCGAGGCCGACAAGGGTCCCGGCCGGAGGATAGCCGAGCTCGCGGCGGCGCTCCAGCTCCTCGGCGTAGAAGCGCTCTTCCTGCCCGGTAGCGGCCAGGGCGATCGGCCGCGCCTCGGGGCTCAGCGTCTGCACGATCACCCGTCCCGGGTGCTCGCCGCGGCCGCTGCGGCCGCCCACTTGCACAAGCATCGCGAAGGTGCGCTCTTCGGCGCGGAAGTCGGGGAAGTGGAGCGTGAGGTCGGCGTTGACCACGCCGACCAGCGTGACGTCGGGAAAGTGGTGTCCCTTGGCGATCATCTGGGTGCCCACCAGCACCTTGGGTCCCGGCTGCGCGAAGCGCTCGAGCACCGCGCGTAGCCGCCCGTAGGAGGAGGCCACGTCGGAGTCGAGGCGCAGCAGCTCCACGCCAGGGAGCAGGCCGACGACCTCACGCTCAAGGCGCTCGGTGCCGAATCCGTAGCGCACGAGTTCGGCGCTGCCGCAGGACGGGCACGTGCCGGGCGCAGCCTCGTCGTGCCCGCAGGTGCGGCAGCGCAGGCTGTGGCCGCCGAACAGAGTCAGCGTCACGTCACAGCGCGGGCATATCCACGTGAAGCCGCAGTGATCGCAGACCAGGTACGAGGCGAAGCCGCGACGGTTGAGGAAAAGGATCGCCTTGTCACCGGCGTCCACGGTCGCGGCGAGCGCCTCCGACAGCGGGCTGGAGAAGATCCCGTGGTGGTCGCGCATGTCCACCACCTCCAGCGCCGGCGGCTGCGAGCCGTCGACACGCATGCGCAAGTCTACGTGCAGGGGCACGCGGGCATAGCTCTCGACGCTCGGCGTGGCGGAACCCAGCACGACCACTGCGCCGCTCTGCCCCGCCCTCCAGCGAGCCACCGTGCGGGCGTCGTAGGCGGGCTCGCTCTCCTGCTTGTACGAGGTGTCGTGCTCCTCGTCTACGACGATGAGCCCCAGGTCGCGCAGGGGCGCGAACACCGCCGAGCGCGCCCCCACTACGATGCGCACGTCGCCGCGGGCGACCGCGCGATAGGCGAGCAGTCGCTCGCGTGCCGTCAGACCAGAATGCAGTATTGCGACCTCTTGGCCGGCGAAGCGCTCGCGCACGCGGGCCACCGTCTGCCCGGTCAGCCCGATCTCGGGCACCAGGAGAAGCACCGAACGGCCGCCCTCCAGAGCGGCTTGTGCGGCCTGCAGGTACACCTCGGTCTTGCCGCTCCCCGTGACCCCGTGCACGAGCACCTCGTCGCCGGGGCGCGCCTCGCAGAGGATGGCGTGCAACGCGCGGCGCTGCTCGGGAAGCAGGTCAGGCGCGTCGCCGAGCTTGGCACAGGCCCGGAGGCGGACGGCCTGAGTGACGACGGGCGGCGGAGCCACGGGCTCTTCGCCGCCCGTCGTCGCCCCTGCCCCGCCGTAGATCGCGGAGGCATCCCCGGCGTCGGTCACGGCGTCAACCAGCGCGCCGGCCTCGAGCAGCCTTCTGAGCGCCGGCAGCGAGAGGCCGGTCGCGGCGCGCAGTGAGCGCTCGTCGAGGACCCCGGACCGCTCCACGAGCTCCAGGGCGGCGCGCTGCCGTGGGCCGAGGCGCGGCGGCGTCTCGCCACCGCGTTCGAGCGCGCGGCTGACCCTCGTCGCCCCGACGACGTACACGCGATACGCGATGCGCAGCCAGCCCTTGCGCCGATAGCGCTCGCCGAGCTTCGTGAGCGGACCCGCCGGAACTTTGAGGCCGGCGACCTCATCGAGGCCTTCTTCGCCGGCTTCGCGGGCCGCGCGCCCGCCCGCCGTGAGCTCGTACTGCCGCACGACCTTGAGGGCGCCGGTCGGCGGGCACACCAGAGACAACGCGGCGGAGAACGAGGACAGGTAGTAGCTCTCCACCTCGTGCGCAAGTTCCAGCAGATCGGCGGGGATGGACGGGACGTCGAGGAGGTCGCGCACCGGCAAGACGCGGCCTTCGTGCGCGGTCGCTCGTCGCAGCTCGAGGACGACGCCGATGACGGTCTGAGAGCCCAGCTGGACGGCGACGAGCGCCCCCGGTTCGAGCTTGCCGGCGAGCTCGGGCGGCACGAAGTAGTCGAAGGCGCCGGCAAAGGCGCGCGTGCGAACGAGCGGGAAGACGGCGGCGTAGCTCACGCTACGCCGCCGTCTTCCGCGCCGGGATGGGGCTCAGCCCTTGAGGCCGGCAGCGGCTCGCAGCGCTGAGGCCTTGTCGGTGCGCTCCCACGTGAAGTCGTGGTCGTTGCGGCCGAAATGGCCGTAGGCGGCGGTCTTCTTGTAGATGGGCCGGCGCAGGTCGAGGTCTCGGAGGATCGCCGCCGGGCGCAGGTCGAAGTGCTCTTTGATAAGCTGCTCGATGGTGGCGATGGAGACCTTCTCCGTGCCGTGGCAGTCGACCAACAGCGACACAGGATGCGCCACGCCTATGGCGTAAGCGACCTGCAGCTCGCAGCGCTCGGCCAGGCCGGCGGCGACGACGTTCTTGGCCACGTAACGGGCCGCGTAGGCGCCGGAGCGGTCGACCTTGCTCGGATCCTTGCCCGAGAAGGCGCCGCCGCCGTGCGGTGCGGCCCCGCCATACGTGTCCACGACGATCTTGCGGCCCGTGAGGCCGCAGTCGCCCATGGGGCCGCCGATGACAAACTTGCCGGTGGCGTTGACGACCGTGATCTCTTCGAGCTTCGAGACGTCGTAGAGGTTCTTCGGCAGGATCGGCTCGACGACGTGTTCGAGAAGGTCGGGATAGATGATGCTCTGCAGATCGGCGCTCTCGGCGTGCTGCGAGGCGAGTACGACCTTGACGATCTCCACCGGCTTGCCGTCTTCGTACCTCACGGTGACCTGCGACTTACCGTCGGGGCGAAGGTAGGGCAGGATCTCGGCCTTGCGCACCTCGGCGAGGCGCCGCGACAGCTTGTGCGCCAGCGAGATGGGCAGCGGCATGAGCTCCGGCGTCTCGGTGCAGGCGAACCCGAACATCATGCCCTGGTCACCGGCGCCCTGCGCGTCGAGGACGTCGTCGTCGTTGACGTCGGTGCGGACCTCGAGGGCATGCGAGACGCCCTGGCTGATGTCCGGCGACTGCTCGTCGATGGCGACCATGACGCCGCAGGTCTCGTAGTCGTAGCCGTAGAGAGCGTTGGTGTAGCCGACGTCCTTGACCGTCTGGCGGACGATCTTGGGAATGTCGACGTAGCACTCCGTGGTGATCTCCCCCGCGACCATGGCGAGGCCGGTGGTGACCAGCGTCTCACAGGCCACGCGGCCGTAGGGGTCTTCGGCGAGGATCGCGTCGAGGACGGCGTCCGAGATCTGGTCGGCGAGCTTGTCGGGGTGACCTTCGGTGACCGACTCCGACGTGAACAGATAGTTGCTCTTCTCCACCGTACCTCCTGAGAATACGCGCGCGACACGAGGCGCGTGCCGGCGCGGACTGGATAGCGGGCGTCTGGCGGCTGCGCGAAGACCTTGGACTGCCGGGAGGGCATTCGAAGACGGCGACGCGCGGCTTCGGCGAGTCTACCAGACGGCCGCGACGGGCGACAACGCGGCGGCCGCCGGTCACTCCTCGTGCCGCTCCTTCTTCGGGGCACGCCCCATAAGGTCGGCGACGCACTCCTGAGGAGTGCGAAGGCCTTCGAGGACCTGGTAGACGTTCTCCGTGACCGGCATCTCGATGCCGAGCCGGCCGGCCAGGTCGTGCAGGGCGTAGGCCGTGGGAATGCCTTCGACGACCTGCCCCACCTGCCGCTGGACCTCGGCCGGCGAGGCGCCTTTGGCCAGCAGTTCGCCGGCCAGGCGGTTGCGGCTGTGCCGGGACGTACAGGTAGCGATGAGGTCGCCGATGCCGGCAAGGCCGGTGAAGGTCGCGATGTGCGCCCCCTGGATCATGCCGAGGCGCGTCATCTCCGCGACACTTCGCGTGATGAGGCTGGCGCGCGAGTTGTCGCCGAAACCGAGACCGTCGGACATACCGACGGCTACGGCGATCGGGTTCTTGACGGCCCCGCAGAACTCGACGCCGACGACGTCGTCGTTGGTGTACACGCGAAACGTGTCGCTGGTGATCGCCGCTTGCAACGCTACCGCCATGGCCTCGTCGGCGGCGGCGATCACCGTGGCCGAGGGCATGTCCTTGCTCACTTCTTCGGCGTGGTTCGGTCCGGAGAGAGCGGCCGCGGGTGAGCCGGTCTCCTCTTCGATGATCTGCGTGGGGCGTTTGAGGGTCCTGAGCTCGTAGCCTTTGGCCAGCGACAGCTGCAGCGAGCCGGCGGCGCGCCGGGGCGCGGCCCAGCGAGAGACCTCGCGCACGGACTGCGTCGGTACGGCGTACACAACGAGCTCCGCGGTCGAGACATCGGCATCGCCGATGGCGACGAAACGGATCTCGGGCGGCAGCGCGACGCCCGGCAGGAAGTGCGGGTTCTCGTGCGTGGCGGTGAGCTGGGCCGCCTCAACGGTGGTGAGCGTCAGGACCTGCACGCGGTGGCCGCGGTTCGCGAGCAGGCGCGCGAAGCCGCTGCCCCAGCTCCCCGACCCGACGACGGTGGCCTCGAGACTCACGACCCTCCCCCGCCGGCCAGCGCCGAGTGGTCGCGAGACCACGGAAGTCTGACGCGGTTCTCGTTGCCCGCGATCAGGCGCCGGATGTTGCCGCGGTGCGCCCAGAAGATGACGACGGTGACCAGCACCGCGGCGATCTCGTACGGGAGCGGGTCGCCGAACGCGAACACGAACACCGGTACCAGCAACGTGGCGACCAGAGACGCGAGGCTCACGTAGCGAGTGGTGAGGATGAGCAGCACCCACACCACGAGGATGATGCCGAAGGCGAGCGGGACGAGCGCGAGTACGACGCCTGCGCCGGTGGCGACTCCCTTGCCGCCGCGGCCCTTGAGGAACACCGAGTACATGTGGCCCACCACGGGGGCGGCGGCGATGAAGATCGCCAGCCAGGGATTGAAGAAGGAGGCGGCGATGAACGCGGGGACGAAGCCTTTGAGCATGTCGCACACGAGCACCACCACGCCCGCCTTCTTGCCCAGCACCCGGAAGACGTTGGTGGTACCCACGTTACCGGAGCCGTGCTCGCGCACGTCGACGTGGTAGAAGAGCTTGCCCACCAGGACGCCGAACGGGATCGAGCCCACCAGGTACGCCGCCAGGAGCATGGCCACGAAGGCCGCGACCTCCAGGGCGCTCATTTCTTGCCCTTGAAGTCGATCACCAGCGGCACCCCGTCGAGCTCGAAGCGCGCCCGCAAACGGTTCTCGACGAAGAACCCGAAGTCGCGCGTCACCAGCGTCCGGTCGTTCACCTCGATCGCGAACCGCGGAGGCGACGTACCGAACTGAGCGATGTAGTACATCTTCAAACGCTTGCCGCGCTTCATGGGGAGCGGCCGGTCGGCGGCCAGCGTCGCCAGGGCACGGTTCAACTCGCCGGTCGCGAGGTGGGCGCTGTAGTGAGCTTCCAGCGAGGCGACCTCGGTGAGCAGTTGCCGCACGCCGCGGTGCGTCAAAGCCGAGACGGGGATGACGAGCGGCCTCTGGCGCAGCTTGCGCCGCGCGATGCCGGCGATCTCCTCGATGTCGGCCTCGGCGATGTCCGTCTTGTTGACGGCGATCACCGTGGCGCAGTGGTTGCGCGTCGCCTCGGTGCAGATCGACAGGTCGAGCTCGCCGAAGCGCAGGGTCGCGTCGACGACGATCACCGCGATGTGAGCGCGGTCCAGACTCTGCACACTGCGAAGGTACGAGTAGTACTCCACGCCGCTCACCTTGGCCGCTTTGCGCATGCCGGCCGTGTCGATGAAGCGGAAGGTACCCTCCTGCGTCGCCACGGCCGTGTCGATGGCGTCGCGCGTGGTGCCGGCGATCTCGCTGACGATGGCGCGCGGCTCGCCGACGATGGCGTTGAACAGCGATGACTTGCCGGCGTTGGGACGCCCGACGATGGCCACCGGGATCTCGGCCGACGCGCCGGTGAGCCCGGCGTCGCCGGGCCGTTCCGCGCCGGACTCCTCGACCAGCCGATCGAGCAGCTCGCCGGTACCGAGGCCGTGCGTGGCGGAGACGATCAGCGGCTCGCCGAGGCCGAGCTGGTACAACTCCTGGGCGGCGCTCACAGCCGCCGGGTCATCGAGCTTGTTGGCAACGAGCACGACGGGTACGCCCCTGCGGCGCAGGACGTCCGCGATCTCGAAGTCGTCGGTCAGCGGACCGGCGCGGCCATCGACCACGAAAAGAACCGCGTCGGCCGTGCCGATGGCCAGCTCGACCTGCTCGCGGATGTGCCCGGCGAACGGTGACTCCGCGCCGGTGTCGTAGCCGCCGGTGTCGACCATGCACATGATCCGGCCCTCCCACTCCACCTCGACGTCCTTGCGGTCGCGGGTCACGCCCGGCGTCTCGTGCACCACGGCTTGACGCGAGCCGCTCAGGCGGTTCACGAGAGTGGACTTGCCGGCGTTCGGCGAACCGACGACGACGACGGTGGGAGGCGTAGTCATCCGGACAGTGTAGCAAATGCCTGACGGACCGAGTCGGCGATGGCCAGGCGGCCGCCGCAGGCGGCCGCCAGTTCGTCCTCGCTGATGTCGTCCAGGGTGCGTGCGAGCTCGGCCGGCAGGAAGACGCGCGGGGCGACGAGCCACTCGTCGACGGCAAGCGGATCGTCGCGGAGCGCGTCCAGCACCTCTCGCCCGCCGAGCAGACCCGTGACTGTCACGTGCGGCCCGAAGAGGCGGTTCTCTACGGGAAAAGCCCGCACCGGAAGGTCGAACGCCTCCGTGAGCAGCTCGGCGGCGCGCGCGACGACGGGCTCTGCGAGGACGCCGCACAGGATGCGGAAGGCGCCGGCCCACGGGCGCTGCGCAGCCGCCCCCCCGCGCCCAGCGGCCCTGCGGCGCGCGCTCGCGACCGCGGCGGCCTCCTCCGCGAACAACGCCGCCATGCCGATACCGTTCTCGTACTGTTCCGGGGCATCGCTCGGCGGCGGCGTGCGCCGGCACAGCAAGTGGAACTCGTCGGCGGCGTGCACGAAGGCGATGCCGCGCTCGTCGCGATACCGGTCCTGCCATTGCTCGACCGCGGCGAGGACCGCCGCGGCGTCGCCCCGCGTCACGCGACGCAGGTCGCCCTCGACGGCCAGAGACACCGGCACGATCCCGAGGTCCGCCACGCCGGGCACGGCGGCCGTGCGCTCCACGGTCTCCGCCAGCACCCGGCCGTCGTTCCAGTCCGGGCAGAAGACGACTTGCAGGTGGAGCTCGAGGCCGGCCGCCGCGAGCCGTTCGAGAGCGGCTCGAGAGCCGGCCGCGGCCCGTCCCATGAGGCGGACGCGGGCCTCGTCGTCCCAGGCATGCAGCGACACGTAGAGGGGCGAGAGACGCAGTTGCTCGATGCGCGCGAGGTCGTCCTTGTCAAGGTTCGTGAGCGTCATGAAATTGCCGTGCAGGAACGAGAGCCGGTAGTCGTCATCCTTCACGGAGAGAGCGGCCCTGAGACCTTCGGGGACCTGGTCGACAAAACAGAAGCGGCAGCGGTTGCGGCACACGCGCGGCGACGCGCCAAGGCCGTCGTAGCCGAGCGAGATGCCGTGCCATTCCCCGGCGCGAGGCTCCACGACCATGTCGAGCGGACGTCCGTCACGGAGCACCGTCAGCCAGAAGGCGCCGTCGGCGGCGGCCATCTCGACGTCGAGCACATCCTGCGGGGCGGCGCCGTTGAGGCGCGCGATGCAGTCTCCGGGCTTCAGCCCGGCGCGCTGCGCGGCGTCCTGGACGGCGACCACGGGAAGGCTCGCGCCTGGTGCATCGCGCTCTCCTCCCTCAGCGCCCACAAAGCGCCTGCAGGGCTGTGACGGTGGCCTCGATCTCCTCGTCGGGCGTAGAGGCTCCCGCGGTCACGCCGATCCGGCGGGCGCCGGCGAACCAGGCCGGCTCGAGCTCCGCCGCCGACTCGATGTGATGCGTACGGCTCTCTATCGCGGCGCAGAGCTGCGCCAGCCGCGCGGTGTTGGCGCTGTTGCGGCCGCCGACCACGACGACCACGTCGACCTCGGCGGCCAGCTCGCAGGCGGCGCTCTGTCGCTTCTCTGTCGCGTCGCAGATGGTGTTGAACACGAGCAGCTCGCGGGCGACGGGCGCCAGGGCGGCCGCCACACTGGCCAGATTGGCGCGCGTCTGGGTGGTCTGCACGACGACGCCGATGCGCTTGCCACGGAGCTTGGCGAGCGGCAGACCGGCGGCGTCTTCGACGACCACGGCGCCTTCACCGGCGAAGCCCTCGAGGCCGGCCACTTCGGGGTGGTCGCGCTCGCCGAGAATGACCACCGCGTAGCCGGCCGCGCGCAGGCTGGCGGCCTTACGCTGCGCGACGGCCACGAACGGGCAGGTCGCGTCGACCAGGGTGATGTCCCGGGCTCGGGCACCCGCGACGACCTCAGGCGGAACGCCGTGCGTGCGCACGATCAGGATCCCCGAAGTAGCCTCATCGGCGCCGTCCACAACCCTCACGCCGCGCTCCTCGAGCCGCCCGACCACGCTCGGGTTGTGGATGATCGGACCGAGTGAGGCCACCGGCCCCTGGGCGGCCCCCAGGGCCTCCTCGGTGATGCGCAGGGCACGCTCCACGCCGTAACAGTACCCCGCGTACCTGGCCACGACGATCTCCACGTCGCCGGCGCGTACCTGGCGCAGCTCGGCGCGCCGTTCGGGCTCGTCGTCGTACGGCGCGCGACGTTCGCGCTCGCCGTCCTGTGGGGAGAGTGGCTCGCCGCCGGCCCCGCCAGTCATCCCGTCACAGCTGCGCATACAGCCCGGCAACGCTTTCGTGCATGCGCCGCGCCGCCTCCTGGTAGGCCTTGCTGTTGCGCGCCGTCAGGTCGCTGAGATCGAGAGGCGACCCCATGCGCGCCCGCAGAGCGGGCAGCCCGGGTCGTCCGCCCGCCAGCATGCGCTGGGTGCCGTCCATGGCCAGAGGCACGACCGGCGCGCCGCTGCGCAGAGCGAGCATGCCAACGCCGGGCAGAAACTCGTGCACGGCGTTGTCCCGCTTGCGGTGGCCCTCAGGGAACATCAACAGGACCCCGCCCTCAGCGAGGATATCGAGTGACGTGGTAAGTGCCGCCCGGTCGCCGGCGCCGCGGTCTATCGGGAACGCGCCAAGAGTGACGATGAGCTTGCGCAAGGCCGCGTAGCGAAACAGCTCTTTCTTCGCCATGAAGCGCAGTGGGCGGTCGCAGATCATGCCGACGATGACGGGGTCGATGTTGGCCTTGTGGTTGGTGGTCACGATCACCGGGCCCTCTCGAGGGAGGTTCTCGGTGCCCGTGGCGCGACAACGATACAGGCCGCCGAAAAGTGGCACCGCCAGCCAGCGACAGAACGTGTACAGACCGCTGTCGCCGTGACCCGCGAGAGGTAGGCCCCAGAGCTTCACGGCCCGACCTGCTCTCGAGCG
>JADGPQ010000209.1 GCA_017882325.1 Thermoleophilia bacterium | reverse complement strand
AAGCGCACCGAGGCGCTGCAGATCGCCGAGATCTTCAAGGCCAAGATCGTGGACGTCGACCGGCGCGCCATCACGCTGCGCGTGGTCGGCACCAACGACAAGCTCCAGGCGCTGCTCGAGCTGCTGCAGCCGCTGGGCGTCCTCGAAGTCGTGCGCACAGGGACCATCGCCATGGGGCGCGGGAGGGGCTGACGCCCGCCGGCGCCGACTGCCCGCGGTCGCGCCGGTGACCGCGGCCCTCGAGACCACCTTGCGGCCACTGGTGCCGCAAGACTATGAAGTCTTGGCTTCGTGGGTCGCAGACGCGGTCGCGTGTGCCCGCTGGGCCGGGCCGGGCCTGTGCTTTCCGTTTCACGCGGCCGACCTGCCCGCGCTTCTCGCCGTGCCCGGCGCCCGAAGCTACGTCCTCGCCGAGGCCGGAGCTCTGCCGCTCGGCTTCGGTCAGCATTGGGTGCAGACGCCGGGGGCCGTGCATCTGGGACGCATCATCGTCTCGCCGCAGGTGCGTGGCCACGGCGTCGGCCGGCGCCTGTGCGAATTGCTCATCGCGGCGGCGATCGAATCGACCCACGCGACCGCCGTGACCTTGCGCGTGTATCGCGACAATGCGGTCGCCGTGCGCCTCTACGCCGGCCTCTGCTTTCTGCCCGTGGAAGCCGAGTCCACCGCCGAGACGCTCTTCATGAAGCGCGCGGCCGGGCCGACCTGAGCACGTGGCCGAGCCGGCCCGTCGCCGAGCGACAGCGCCGCGCGCATCGGCGACCTGCAGGTGCAGGGTCGCGGCATCGTCGTGAGACTGCTCGCCGACGACGCCGATGGCGAGCGTCATCGGCGCTTCATGATCCGCCTGGAGTCCGGACAGACGCTGCTGGTGGCGCACAACATCGGCGTCGCGCCGCGCGTCGAGCGTCTGGAGGTGGGCGACAGCGTCTCGTTCGGCGGCGTCTACGAGTGGAGCGCCGAGGGAGGCACCATCCACTGGACCCATCTCGACCCCGAAGGCCGACACCCCTCGGGGTGGCTCCGCCAGGGCGCGAAGACCTACCAGTAGGCGCGTGCCATGGGGCGCGCACGTTGCCGCGTCCGGCGCGACACAGTACAGTTCTAGGTTCGGAGTGCACCCGCCCCGTGGGGCGTACACAGGAGGAGACAACGCATGTACTACGACAAGGACGCCGACCTTTCCCTGATCAAGGCCAGGACCGTGGCCATCATCGGCTTCGGCAGCCAGGGCCACGCGCACGCCCAGAACCTGCGCGACTCGGGCGTCACGGTAGTCGTCAGTGACGTGCCCGGCACGGCGAACGCGGCGCGTGCCGAGAAGGCCGGCTTCGAGGTGCTCTCGGCGGCCGAGGCCACCAAGCGCGCCGATGTCGTCATGATGCTGGTGCCCGACCAGACGCAAGCGATCGTCTACAAGAACGACGTGGGCCCCAACCTCAAGGACGGCGCCACACTGATGTTCGCGCACGGCTTCAACATCCACTTCGGCCAGATCGTGCCGCCGAAGACCGTCGACGTGAGCATGGTCGCCCCTAAAGGCCCCGGCCATCTCGTGCGGCGCCAGTACGAAGAGGGCAAGGGCGTGCCCGTGCTCATCGCCGTGCACCAGGACGCCAGCGGCAAGGCGCAGGCCCAGGCGCTGGCCTACGCCAGCGGCATCGGCGGCCTGCGCGCCGGCGGCCTCGAGACGACCTTCGCCGAAGAGACCGAGACCGACCTCTTCGGCGAGCAGGCCGTGCTCTGCGGCGGCGCCACCGAGCTCGTCACGGCCGGCTTCGACACCCTCGTCGAGGCGGGCTACCAGCCCGAGATCGCCTACTTCGAGTGCCTCCACGAGCTCAAGCTCATCGTCGACCTGATGTGGGAGAAGGGCATCGCCGGGATGCGCTACAGCATCAGCGATACGGCCGAGTACGGTGACCTCACGCGCGGCCCGCGCATCATCGACGAGAACGTGCGCGAGACGATGCGCGAGCTGCTCGCCGAGATCCAGAGCGGCGAGTTCGCGCGCGAGTGGATCCTTGAGAACCAGGCCAACCGCCCCGTGTTCAACGCTCTCCAGCGTCAGGGTAAGGAGCATCTCATCGAGACCGTGGGGAAAGAGCTGCGCGGCATGATGAGCTGGATCGACGAGGGCGGGCTCGACATCGACGTGTGAGCCGGATCCGCTCCGGATTGCGACGGGGCGGCGGCGAGTGCCGCATGGCGCTCGCCGCCGCCCCGTCCTTCGTTTCGCCGGCGGTCCGGTCGTTCAGGCGGCCTTGCGCACAACCTCGGGCAACTCCGTCGAGATCGCGATGGTGTTGCCCTCGCTGTCCTTGAACCAGGCGGAGTGCAGGTCGCCGATCACCGCGACTCCGTTGTTCGTCTTCAGCCCGGGAAGGTCGTACTCCTCGAACGTGATGCCTCGGCCCTGTAGCTCGCTCACCGTGCCTTCCACGTCCTTGATGAGGAACGCGGCCACCGTGTTCTCGCCGCGCTTGTAGGTGCTCTTGTAGAGAAGCAAGCGGCCGGAGTCGCCTATCTCCACCAGGGCGGTGTTGGGGTCTTCGCCTAACCGTCGAACGCTGAACCCGAGCTTGTCATGGTAGAAGGTCGTCGCTCTGTCGAGATCGTCTACGGCAAGCACGGGCATGATGGATGCGTCTGTGATGCCCATTGCGGTCCACTCCTTGTCGTTGTGGGACACAAGAGTCTTTCCCACTGAGGCGTCAGTGCACGCCGTGGAGATTCACAAATCTCGACGTGTCCCCCGAGCCACGAGGCGGGCATGCCGGCGGCGACGCTTCGTTCGTCCAGTCTCGAGAGGACCGCCGCTTTCCGGGGAGCCGTGAGATGAGCGAGAAGAAGAGAGTCATCTGTCTCGAGGAGCTCTCTTCCGGGGGCATCGAGCTGCTCCGGAAGCTCCCAGCGTGTCACGGTCTGATCGCCGGCCTCATGTCGGTCGGCCGAGGGACCAGCGAGCGCGAAGCCGTGATCGCCCCGGCCCTCGACGAGCCGCCCGATGCGAGTCGGCTCGATCAGCTCGTCGAGCACTGTGGGCTGGCGTTCGACAGGGGCGTCGAGCTGTAGGGGCTGTCCGTGCCGCCTGGACACGGGCCGCGGCCATCGGCTATGCTGCCCGTCATGCGAGACTCGACAAATCGCCCGTCGTGACGGCTGGAGCGGGCGGGGCGGCTTCACCGCCCCGCCCGCTCCAGCCGGCTCCCGCATCCCACCGCGACGCTCCGCTCCTCCTCAGGCCCGCACGTCTGCTGCCGCGCCTGATCGTCCGTCGATCGTGCCCGCGACGTCCGTGACCCATCGCGACCGGCGCGTTTCCGGGGTCGCCCCGGCGCGGACATCAAGCAGTTGTGAGGCCCGCCGTCCATTGGCTAGGATGGCGACTTCTCACCGTGACCAGCGCATTCCGCCGGCCCTCAGCGCCCCGGCCTCGAACCGTTCAGAAAGGACGCCACGATGCAGAAGCGCTTCCTCATCACTCCCGGCCCCACGCCCGTGCCGCCGGAGGTGCTCTCGGCACTCTCCGAGCCGGTCGTCCATCACCGCGCGCCGCGCTTCACCGAGATCCTCAAACAGGTGGTCGCGGGCCTGAAGTACATCTACCAGACGGAGAACGACATCATCGTCCTGGCGGCCAGCGGCACCGGCGCCATGGAGAGCGCCGTGGTCAACATCGTGAACCCCGGCGACCACGTGCTGGTCGGCTCCATGGGCAACTTCGGCGAGCGCTGGAAGAAGCTCACCGCCACGTGGGGCGCAGAGGTCACCGCCCTCGACTACGAGTGGGGCACCAAAGTCGTGCCCGTCGATATCGAGAGGGCGCTGGCCGCGGACCCTGCCATCAAGGCCGTGTACGTGCAGTTCAGCGAGACGTCCACCGGCGTGCTCAACGACATCAGGGCGATCGGCGAGATCGTCGCCAGGACACCGGCGATCCTCGTGGTCGACGCGATCAGCGGCCTCGGCGCCACCGATCTCAAGACCGACGACTGGTGCGTCGACATCTGCGTCGCCGGCTCCCAGAAGGCACTCATGGTGCCTCCCGGCCTCGCCTACGCGGCGGTCAGCGAGAAGGCATGGGCGGTCGTCGAACAGTGTACGACGCCACGCTTCTACTACGACTACGTCACGGCGCGCAAGAAGATGACCGGCGACGCCGCCCAGACGCCGTACACGCCGGCCGTGAGCCTCATGGTCGCGCAGAACGCGGCGATCGACCTCATCAAGGAAGAAGGCCTCGAGAACGTGTTCGAGCGGCACCGCATCCTCGCGCGCGCCGCCAAGGAGGGCGTCAAGGCGCTCGGGCTTGAGCTCTTCGGCCCCGAGGATCCCGAAGCGAACTCCGTGACCGCCGTCAGGGTGCCCGACGGCGTCGACGGCGGCAAGATCGGCAAGATCGCGCGCGACAAATGGGGCGTGTGGCTGGCCGGTGGCCAAGGTGAGCTGAAGGGCAAGATCTTCCGCTTCGGCCACTGCGGCTACTTCGGTCACAGCGACATCATCGTCGGCCTGTGCACGGTCGAGATGGTGCTGGCCGAGCTGGGCTACGACGTCAAGTTCGGCGCCTCGGCGGCCGCCGCCGAAAAGGTGTTCATGCAGAGCACCGTGCAGCTCTGAGAGGGGTGAGGGAGATGAGCGACAAGAAGAAGGTCCTGGTCAAGGAGAAGCTCGCCCCCGAGGGCATCGCGTTCCTCGAGGAGCAGGGCTTCCAGGTCGACGTGGGGACGGACTGGGATGCCGCTGAGCTCCTGGCTCGCATCCCCGAGTACAACGGCCTCATCATCCGCTCCGCCACGAAGGTGACGGCGGACGTCATCCTGGCCGGCGCGAAGCTCCAGGTGGTGGGCCGCGCCGGCGTCGGCGTCGACAACGTCGACGTCGCCGCGGCGACCAAGCGCGGCGTCATCGTCGTGAACGCGCCGCAAAGCAACGTGCTCTCCGCCGCAGAGCACACGGTCGC
>JADGPQ010000208.1 GCA_017882325.1 Thermoleophilia bacterium | reverse complement strand
TCTCCCTTCGAGTCCTTCTGCCAGCCGAGATGCTTGCGCAGCCAGCCGACCGAGGCGAGGTGGTACGTCGCCGTCTCGTCGTAGGCCGGGAGTCTATCGGTCTCCGACCGCGTCAGGACCGTGCGCACCTCGACGAGCGACATGCTCGCGATGTCGTCGGCCGAGACCATGACGTCACCGCGTCGACCAGTCAGGGCTACCCGCAGGCCGTGGAAGATGTCCTCGGCATCGGACCCGAGCACCTCGCGCACAGCGCCGATGCGAATGCCGTCGGCTGCGGTCACAGGCGTGCCGTACACGATGGAGCGCCACGAGATGGGCTGGGCCTCAGGCACGATGGCCTCCTCACGAGGGTCATGGACGCGACATCAGCCATGGTAGTCGCCGATCATCCCTGCCTTCGCGTGCCTCCTCCGAGGAACCGAACGTTGGGTGCGGAGGACCAACCTAAGCGCGGAACAGCCCGGAGGCGACTCCGGGCTGTTTGGTCAGGCGGGCTACTGGCAGCCGTCAGTCGAGTTGGTGATCAACCTCCCGGGGGTCGGTAGGTGGGTGTCAGTTTGGTCGCAGCATCGATCTCCTCAGGGGTCATGAGCACGACCGTCCGCGTTGCGATGGCGCCCGTAGCCGCGGCGGAGAGGGCCCCGGCGGCGGCCGCGGCGTTGCTCGGCAGGTCGGCTATGAGGTAGAAGTCGTCGCTCCCGAAAGCGAAGTAGTACGCCTCAACCGTCCCGCCGAGGGACTTGAGCAACTTCTCGGTCGCCTCTCGTCGTCCGCTGCCGCCTTCCTTGAGGAGACCGCGGGCACCCTCCGCGCTATAGGTACCCGTGAACAGATACTTGGGCATGGCCCACCTCCGTCCGCGGGGCATCCGATGGGACACGCTCGGGCCGCGGATCGCCCGAGCCTATACCGGGAGCGGTCGGTGTCAAGGCCGGGACTGGCTCGGCGCTTCCGCTGCATGCCAAGGCCCAGAGGGGAGTCCCGTCCCGCCCTATCCATCGTTCTGGCTGAACAGGTTGGGGTTGAACCACAACGGCCGACCATCGTGGACCGACTCCTCGGTGCTGTTCGCCGACCACACCGCCCGCTCGATGAGGTGGCAGGCGAGCACATGCCATGCGCGCCGGTCGCAGGCATCTTCGAGGTGCTGCTGGTGCCGCCGCAGAGCAGCAGCGTAGACCACAAGCATCGCGTCGATGGTCGGGTCCATCAGTCCGTGGCTTCACCGACGGTCGCCTTCATGCGCTCCGCGCCCCTGTCTGAGCCGCCCGTTCACGCACGATCCGGACTATCGCGCCAGCGTCAGACATGAAGGTGGAATTCCTCTCGCCCCGACCAAACTCATCGATCGAACCCCGGAACTCTAGGACTGCGGGCAACGCTGCGTTCAACCCAAGATGCACCGCGTCGTCGGTCAGCTCGTACTCCATGCGCTCGGACCCCTTGACCGTCATGCGGGCGAAGATCGAGACGGCGAGCGCCTGGCGACCCTCCGGTCCGGCGTCTGCCCACATGAGGGGCAGCGAGCGTAGGTAGGAGAGCACCGCCTCCGGCTCGAGACGTGGCGACTCCTTGGGCTCCCGGGCGTTCTTCTCTTCGACATCAAGGCGCGCCATCGTCGCTTGCCACGTCTGGACGTCCCTTGATGTCGTGAGGCGCGTCGCTGCCTCCTCGCGCTCGCGTCCAACCCGAGCAAGCACGACTTCGTCCACGTGGGGACTCTGGCTCCCGTATCTGGCGAGGACGTCTACGATCACGGTCTCGTCGACACCGCCGATCTGCGCGAGCAAGGTGCCGATCGCGCTCTCGTACCACTCCTGCGGATAGGAGTGTCCCTGCACGCGACGGTCGTGCCCATTCTTGAAACGGCGCCGAACCGTAGGCGTGGCCGACGCGAAGCCGTCACAAGTTGGGGCCGGATGCCGGTAGCGGCCAGCGTCGCCGTACAGGTACCGCCCGCAGGACATGCACTCGAGCTTGAGGGCATACGCGCGCTTCACGATCCGCCCTGGCGCCCGAGTGCGACGCAGTTCACGCGCGGTCTGGACCGCCGACCATTGCGCCTCATCGATGATCGCCTCGACCCCGGCGGGTTCGCCGCTTCTCAGGCGACCCGCGTAGATCGGGTTGGTCAGGATCTCGGCCACATGCTTGGACTTGAGGCCCGTCACGGTCGCGACGCGCTGGTCTGTCGATCCGGAGGCGGCCATCCCGAAGGCGGTTCGCACGACCGCCGCCTTTGCCTCGTCGACCCGGAGCGTCGACGGATGGCCCTCGCGGATCAGGCCGTACGCAGCTCGGTTCCCGCCTGGCACGCCGAGCCGGCGCCGTTTGGCGGCGTATCCCTCACGCACGCGCTTGGAGAGCTTCCGACTGTACGCCTCGGCCTCATGCGCCTCACGCACGAACTGGTCCCAGTTGTCGGGGTCCGAGGAGAGCAGGCGCTCGTCCGCGAATACGACCGCGACGCCGGCGGCATGGAGATCGTCTTCGACGGCAATGAGGGTCTGCTTGAGGTTGCGCAGGAACCTGCTCACGTACCCGACGACAAGAATGTCGAACGCGCCGGCGGAGGCCGCCTTGAGCATCGACTCCCACTCGGGGGTTCGCCACGCAGACGTCCAGCTTGACGCGGAGACTGACCACTCCAGTCCCGTGTCAGTGAGGCCGTATCGCGCGACAGCCTGATCCTGCTGCTCTCGCTGAGCGTCTGGCCCGAAGTTATCCCATTGGCCGTCGGTCGACTCTCGGTACCAGCGCGCAGTCCGTGCACGCCATCGAGCGATCGCGGGAGGGCGCGGCTCATGCCTTGGGGCGGTCCACATTCAGCATGGTACGGCTCGCCCGCATGCGTTCGATGTCGTGAAGGGCCGAAACGAGGGCCAAAACGATCGGATTGACTGGAGGCATGTTCCACACTCGCCCGTCCTCGGCGCGACCAAAGACAGGGTGCGGGTTAGGGCCCACTGCCATCGGCCGATCCACCCGACTCGTCATGGGAGCTCGTCTGAATCCAGCGAGAGCCGCCTGAGCATCTCAATGCGGCTGAGGGGTCGGTGCTCATCGACGTTGATCGGTCCGCCGTTTGGCACAGCCAGCTCCTTGCGCGTGGCTGTATCCGCACCGATCAGCCTTGCGAGGCGCTCCTGTGCGCCTAAGCGCAGCTTCAGGTATCCAACACGGACGGAGGAGTCTGCGGGCAGGTCGGCCACGCCCTGGGAGGCGGTACGGTCCAGCGACACCGCGAGGGCGATCAGCCACCCGCGCGCCTCCTCGAGCTGCGGGTTTCGCTGGGCCCAACTGGCGCGGATCGCAACGAGGTGTCGGCGAACGGCGCGCTCGGAGATCCCGGCCGAAACCGCAATCTCCATTTCGGTCGCGCCGTCGAGGGACATTTGTTCGATCCTGGCCCGGAGTGCCGCCAGCTCACGCTCCGTCGGCCGCCCGCTCATGCGACACCCACCTGTACCGGACGGCTAGCCAGCCCGCCCGACGATGGCGGAAGCCCGACAGAACTGACAGAACCACGGGCGAGAGGCGCCCGTGCCAGGTTCGGGTTGTTCGGTCCCCACACCGCAGGATTGACGACGAACTCGATCGAGGGCCGGCCGGGCCTGGCGTCTTGATGTGCGGGTGAGATGTAGCCATGTTCGACGAGCAACGCGAGCGCGGGGTCCAGGTCGGTCGAGCGGGCGAAGTACGCGCTGTTGGCGCGGTGCGCCGAGCGCCTGCTGAAGCGTGCGAGGTCGCTGGAGATCACCCACCGGAGGACCCGGTCTGCGCCTTCTATGCGGGGATCGGCACCCATGGTGGCGAAGGTGAAGAGCGCGTGTTCGACGAGGTACCTGGCGACCGTGATCGCACTGATCATCGTGTCTTCGCTGATGGCAGCGCACCAGTCACCCTCGGCGTTGCTGCCAGGTGGAGCAGCCCGGCGATTCGTACGGTCGCGCCGTCGAGCTTGCTGGCCCATCCCTGAACGCCGCCAAGCGGTTCGTCAGGTCGCCGGCGCGGTTCGAGCTCTTCGCGCCAAGTGGTGAGGACTTCTGCTGCGGCAGGGGTAAGGGCGATGGTGTGGCACTCGGTCAGGTCGTAGAGCGCCGCCGCAAGGTGCCCGATACGCCGCATGTAGTCCGCTCGAACGCGGTCGGGCACGGGTTCCGGCGTGGTCTGTCGATAGCCGATGTTGCCCGCCGGCAGAGCATACAGAAAGCGATCGAGGAGTCCCCGTCCACGCATGTCCGATCCCCGGTCATCGCCCACATCGGCCGGCCCGCCTTGACGTTCCCAGCGGCCGCCGTGGCTCAATCTCGCCGGAAGCAGGGGGCCGGGATGGCGAGAGGACCAGGAGGGCCGCGGCAACGCCGCCACGGGCAACGCGGCGCCACGGGCAACCGACAGCCGGATGACGCCTACACTCAGGCTTGGTCGGCGAGCTCGAGCGCGCCAGACCGACCGCCGCATCGAGGAGAAGGTCATGGCCAGAAAGAAAGACAAGAAGGCGCAGAAAGACAAGAAGGCGCAGAAGAAGCAGTCCACGCAGGGTGCCTTGGCCGCAGCTGAGACGGCCGTCGCTCCGCCCGCGAGTCCGCGACCCAAGAAGAGCTAGTCGGTCGTCTCGGCCAGGCGTCGGGAACGCACGATGGGAGCCGAGCCGAGCAGAAGAATGTGGGCCAGCCTCCACGAGATCATCGGCCGCAGTTTGGGTTGTCCCTGATTCGCCAGGGAGCCGTCGTCAGTTGACGCGTCGGAGCTGGAAGATCAGCGGCTCGGGCCGGGCGACAGGCCCGCCCGTGGACGCAGCGAGGACGAGCCATGACCGATGACCATGTGAACACACCAAGAGGCGAAGCACGCCGCGCCCTCGTGCTCCACGATCGCCCGCTGGTCGTGGATCTCATCACGCTGACGCTGACTCATGGCGGCTTCATCGTCCGAGCGGCGGGCAATCTGGCCGAGGCCGAGGCGATTCTCGCCGGGT
>JADGPQ010000046.1 GCA_017882325.1 Thermoleophilia bacterium | reverse complement strand
CAGGCGCCGGCCGACGGGTGGCGCATGACGATGATGTCGGGTGAGTAAGCGCTCAGGGTGATGGCCGTGTCCTTGAGCGTCTCGCCTTTCTCGACGGCCGAACCGCTGGCCTTGAGGGCCAGGGTGTCGGCCGAGAGACGCTTGGCGGCCAGGTCGAAGCTCGACGAGGTACGCGTCGAGGCCTCCCAGAACAGATTGATGATGGTACGCCCGCGCAGCGTCGGCACCTTCTTGATGTCGCGCTCGAGGACGGGCAGGAAGCTCTCAGCGGTGTCCAGCAGCAGCTCGATCTGGGCCCGCGAGAGGTCCTCTACGGAGATCAGGTCTCTTTTGGGCATGGTCACACATCTTCCGCTGCGCGCACGAGGACGACTTCCTCGGCGCCGTCGGACTCGGGCATGCGCACGCTGATGCGCTCGCGCTGCGCCGTGGGCACGTTCTTGCCGACGTAGTCGGGGCGGATGGGCAGTACGCGGTGGCCGCGATCGACAAGGACCGCGAGCTGCACGCCCGCCGGGCGCCCGAAGTCGAAGAGCGCGTCGATCGCGGCCCGGATCGTGCGCCCGGTGTAGAGCACGTCATCGACGAGGATGATCGTGGCGTTCTCGACGGAGAAGGGCAGCTCGGAGCCCTTGACCACCGGCGCTATCGCGATGGGTGCCACGCCCGTCGCGCTGCGCGGGCCGACGTCGTCACGGTAGAAGGTGATGTCGAGGTTACCGGCGGCGTATTCGCAGCCGCCCGCCTCGCAGAGCAGTTGGTGGAGGCGTTCGCCGAGGAACGCCCCGCGGGTGTGGATGCCGACGATGGCAAGATCGTGGGCGTCCGGGTTCTTCTCGATGATCTCGTGTGCAAGGCGCGTGATGGTCCGCGACATCTGCTCGGCCGTCATGATGACGACCTCGTTCGTGGGTCTGGGTTCAGACATAAAAATGCGCCGCCGTGGCCTCGGTAGCGTACGGCAGCGCACACCCCCTTTCCGTCTCTCCGGACGCGGTTAAAGGTCGACGTACTCTACCAAGACCGTCCACGACGGACAAGGAGCCACATTGCCTAACCAGGGAGGTACTCGTAGCCGGGTGCTTTGCATCATCAGCCTGACCTGCGTATACTGCCGCGCACGATGGACATCGAAGGGACAACGATGATCTTCACTGCCGCCGCTGCGCAGGACTGCCCGGCGCAGTCGGTTCCCTTCACCGCGCTCCTCTCCCCGCATGCCGTCCGACGCGCCCGAACGGGGCGCACCGGCGGGCGAGCGGGCGCGCGTAAGCTGCGCTAGAACCGGAGCTCACCCAACCTCGTTTCTGTTCGCCGCTGCGCGCCGTCACTTTCCTCGTCCCGTCCCACGGAATCTGGAGTACCTCCGTGTCCATGTCACCCCATATCGCAGCCAAGGGCTGCACGGCACCTGCCGCCGAACGACGCTGGCACTATCGCCCGCGCGCCCGACGACCTGAGCTGAGCGAGGCATTCACCTCGGCAGCAAGCGACTGCATCTGGCCTGGTCAGAACGGTGCCAACGGATTTCACCGAGATGGAGGGGTAATGAAGGTCACATTCGAGTCCGCGACGTGCGGAGGCCCAGTAGGCTACGACCTCGCCGCGGTAGAGACTCACCAACTGCGGCAGTGGGGGGTTGCTCACTACGTGCGCGAACGGCCGTGCCCGACGTGCTCTTCGCCCGAATCGTCCGCCGATTCCTTCTCGGTCGAGGCGGCGGGTGTGGGCTGACCGTTTGAAGCGGACCGGCTTGAGGAAATCGGCCTCGGACCTGAGACGCCTCGCACCTGGTTCCGGCTCCAATGCCATGCGTGCCCGCCCAAACCGAAGGGGCGGGCACGGCCTGTTCGGCCGTGCCCGCCCCTCGAGCGCCCGCGCCCTGTCGTCGAGAACTCCAAGCTGCTGGCCTCGCGGGGCTTGGCTCGTTTGTCCAGGTGCGCTTTTTGGAGGATAAGCCTGCCCCGGTCCAAGCCTGAGGCCGCCTGCTACTGTGGAGGCGGCAGACGAGTCCGCGACCTGATGAGCGCCGCTTCAGATGAGGAGAGCCTCGTTGAAGGCTCTGGAAGCGTCCTCTGACATCGCGATGCCTGTGCCCCTCCTGTCCAGGCAGGGCAGCTGCATGGGCTCTTCCGGCGTCTCGAAGGTGAAGTAGCCTGAGGACGGATTGGGCGCGGAGCACGTCATGCACGGGTCGACACACGCGTAGTGAGGAACCCCGTATCGCCGCAGTTCATGCGTCTCTACAAAGGCAAGCTCGTAGCCCACAGGGCTCTTACAGGTCTGGCAGGTGAACGTGACTCTCATGGCTACTCCCTCTCTGTGAAGTCTATTAAGCCACTGTGATTCTGACTGAGCCGCATCTTCGACCGGAGGCTACGCACAAAAAAAGCCCCCCGGGTCGGTTGGGCTGGACTGCTGCATCATGATCGTCACCCCTTCTGGTCTCTCAGGACTCAATTAAAGGTCGTGCGCACTGTAGCATCGAGCCGGGGTTCGGTCAACGTGAGGCAGAATCGCACGCGCCGTCGGCGCCTCGAGTGACACTCGGGCGGCGCCGGCATCGAATGCCCGCGCCGCCCGAATGTCTGGGGAGTCAGTCACCCGGCCAAGAGCGCCCCGGCGGCGACGGTCTGGGCACGGCAGCGTCCCCGTCGAACGGTTCGAGCGTCGATAGCTGAGCAGACGTGTATCGTCACCCGCGCGGGACAAACTCCACGGCATCGCGGTGCATGCCAGACGTCACCGGAGCGGAGACCTCCCCGGTGCCAATGCAGTCCCACACCGGGCACACGTGCGAGCAGAGCAGGCAGCCGACGCAGCGCTCTTCGTCGACCTCGGCTTTCCGCCTGAACTCATCGAAGCGCATGGCCTGGTTCGCGCCGTCGTGGCACACGACATGACACAGACCACACCCGATGCACTTCTCGGGATCGACCTTGGCGACAACGTGCACGGTCTGATGGTGCTCGGCGGGATCGACGATGCGGTCCAGACTCTTCCCGACCAGTCGCGCAACGGAGTCGTAGCCCAGAGTCTCGAGGTAGTCCTCCAGTCCCTCGATCATTGATTCCACGATGCGATACCCGTGGTGCATGACCGATGTGGTCACCTGCAGATTACTCGCGCCCAGCAGCATGAACATGGCCGCGTCTCGCCACGTCTCGATGCCGCCGATCCCGGAGACGGGCAGGTTCATTTCCTCGCTCTGACCGAGCTCGGCCACAAATCGCAGTGCGATCGGTTTCACGGCCGTGCCGGAAAAGCCACTGATGGACCCCCTGCCCTGGATCGTGGGCATCGGCGCGAACGTCTCGAGGTCGATCTGGGTGATCGACCGCAGCGTGTTGATGGTCGCGAGCGCATCCGCACCGCCGCGCTGGGCGGCAAGCGCCGACGGCAGCATGTCCGTGACGTTCGGGGTCAGTTTGACCACGACCGGGATAGAGACGTGTTCCTTGACCACACGGGAGTAGCGCTCGAGGAGGTCATTGTCCTGTCCCACTCGATGGCCGGCACCTTCGCACGCCATCTGCGGGCACGAGACGTTGAGCTCGAGCATGTCGGCACCGGCGGCCTCCGCTCGCGTCGCGAGCTCGATCCAGCCCTCGTCGTTGTAGCCCATGATGCTGGCAACGAGGACGCGATCGGGGTAGTGCCTCTTCAGCCAGGCGATGTCCTCCAGATTGTCGACCAGGGGACGCTCGCTGATCTGCTCCATGTTTTGCAGACCGATGAAGCGCTGGTCGCCGTGATGCAATGGGTTGAGCCGCGGTGTGGGATCGACCACCTCGAAGTCACTCTCGAGGTTGAGCGTCTTGTAGACCGCGCCGCCCCAGCCGGCGTCGAAGGCGCGGGCGATCATCTCCGCCGTGTTGCCGACCGGCGATGACGAGAGAAAGAACGGGTTCACGCAGTGCACGCCACAGAAGTCGATCTCCAGGCTGGGTCGAGGCGTCATCGGAGCCGCTACGGGCTCGCGCAGAGGGAAGGCCTCGGCGATCGCCTCGGCCGCTCTCTTGCCGTCGAGGACGCTGGCAGCGACGGTCTTGCCCGGCGCGACGAGGTCTCCCCCGCCGAACACTCTCGAATCCGAGAGGCGCATCGTCTTCGGATCGGTGACTGGGCGACCCTTGTCGGCATCCATGCCGCCCAACATGGCCGACATCTCCGCGGAGAACCCTGTGCCTATCGCCTCAACGACGACGGCCGCCGGGATCGAGAACTCGCTGCCGGGGACGTCCTCCGCGTTTTGAAGCACGAAGCGACCCGGCTCGAGCCAGCGGATCTCGACGCCGTGGACCGCCTTGACCGCGCCGTTCTCGCCTTCGATACGCGTGAGGCGTCCGTTGGGCTTGAAGCGGATGCCCTCGCGGAAGGCGAGGTCCTTCTCATCCTCGTCGGCGGGCAGCTCTTCCATGGACTCGAGGGAGACCGCATAGACGCGGTCCGCGCCGAGGCGCTTGGCGGTCACGGCGCAGTCCATCGCGACGGCGCCGCCGCCGACCACAACGACGTTCTTTCCGGACATCGCGGACGACAACGCCGCGCGGGCCTGAGCGTCCTTGCTCTGAGAGAGGAAGTCATCCCAGGCGTACAGGCCGGCGGACACCTCTTGGCCGAGACCGAGTGAATAGGGTCGATCGTAACCCGGGGAGAGGAATACTGCGTCGAAGCCCTGCTCGAAGAGCCCTTCAAGGTCGGCCCGCGTCGAGATCGCGCTGTCGCACTCGATCTGCACGCCCAGGTCACGAACCAGCCCGATCTCATGCTCTACGAGTTCACGGTCGAGACGGTGATCGGGGATCCCGTAGCGGAGCTGGCCGCCCGGCTCTGGCATCTTCTCGAAGACGACGGTCGCATAGCCTTGTAGCGCGAGACCGGCGGCGGCGGACAGGCCGGCCGGCCCTGCGCCGACCACGGCTACCCTGCGGTCTCCGGGCGCGGGCGCCTGCAGGACCTCCATTCCCTCCGCACGCTCGTAGTCGGCAAGGAACGCCTGGATCTCAGCGATCCGGATGGGCTCGTCGATCCCGCTTCGCGCACATCCCGACTCGCACAGACGACAGGTCGGGCAGACCTGAGCGCACGTAGCGGCGAGGATGTTCTTCCTTCGCATCGTACGGACGGCGCCCTTGCTGTTTCCCAGGCGCAGCTGCCGGATGAAGGTCGATGGGTCGTTGTCGGCTCCGCAGCCGGTGTTGCATGGCGCGTCGTGACACAGCAGACAACGCCCGGCTTCCTGAATGGCGCCCTGTAGGTCCATAGTTCGTTCACCGCTTTCCGAGATCGGAGGAGGCTGCCACGTGAAGACCACGGTCGTCGCGCGAGGCTCGCACTGAGAGACCGTCAGTGTATTGACCGTGAAGGACCACTATTGTACTCCCTGGGTCGAGGCTGCGCAGCCTCCAGCCGACCCTTCGCGCCCGCCGCCTGGCGGACCGCCCGCCGCCCGGACCGCGCCGAGCAGGACGTCGACCCCCAGGGCGATGGCCTCGTATGGGGTGTCCTCCTCAGGGCAGTGGCTGCGACCTCCGATGGAGGGGACGAAGACCATGGCTGCTTCCGTGACTCCAGCCATCTCCTGCGCGTCGTGGGCAGCCCCACTTGGCATCTCCAGATAGTGGATCCCCAAGGTCTCCGCGGAGCACCTTAGGGAATCCCTCAGACGGGGGAAGAGCACGACAGGCGCCGATTCGGCGGTCATCTTCACCTCCGCCTGCAGCTGTCGTTCTTCGGCGATGTCTCGAATCCTCTTAAGCACAGCGTCTCCAACGGCTTGCAGGGCCAGCGGATCCGTGTCCCGCAGGTCGACCGAAAAGAGCGTGCGACCCGGGATGACGTTGGCGGCGTTGGGCTCGCTGACGAGCATGCCGACCGTCCCGACGGTGGCGCCCGTCGAGAGCTCCTCTACCGACACGATGGCCCGCGCCGCGGCCGCAAGGGAGTCCTTGCGCAGCCGCATCGGAGTCGCGCCGGCGTGGTTGGCAGTGCCTGAATACACGACCCTGTACTGACGGAGTCCTACGATCGCCTGCACGATGCCGATAGCAGCTCGTGCCGTCTCCAGCACTACCGATTGCTCGATGTGCAATTCAAAGTACGATGCCACATCCCCGGCGCCCACCACGCCGCTGACGGCGGTAGCGGCGCTATCGCTGCTCTCCGCGAACGCTTCCAGGTAGCTCGTCCCGTCCGCGTCCTTGAGCTGTGCAAGCTCGCAGTCGCTGAGCCGGCCGGCGAACGCCTTGGAGCCGGTCAAGACGCTCCCGAAGCGCGCGCCTTCCTCCTCGGCGAAGACGATGACCTCGAACGGCCGGCCAAGAGCATCGTCCTGGTCGGCGAGGAGCCGCGCGATCTCGACCCCGGCGACGACGCCGGCCACGCCGTCGAACCGCCCGCCGTGAGGCACGGCGTCGAGATGCGAGCCGACCGCCACGGCCGGCTCCGCCCACTCGGAGCCCTCCCTGCGAAAGCGCGTGTTGCCGTGGACGGTCGTCTTCCGTTCGTACCCGAGCGCACCCATCTGGCCGGCCACATAGTCGACGGCCGCCCAGTACTCGGGCGTGAAGGTGAGGCGATCTATGCCGGGGCCGGAAGCGCTGCAGCCGGCGATGGTCTCGATGTCAAGACGGATCCGGTCGGCCGATGCTCGCATCTCAGTCACCTCTCATCGTGATCGGACCTGCTCCGGTACTTGAGCGGTCCGTGCCTGGCACCCGGGACCGCGCTTCCCAGGCGGCCCATCCGACGCCGAACGCACCGGGCCCCGGCGGAAGCCGGGGCCCGGTCGCTCAGAAGGTCCGTGCCCTATGAAGCTAGGACGCCCACAGGTGAACCGTCACAGTCTGGCCGCACGCTCGCGACGCTTCTTGACGATCTGTGAGAGCGAGAGGGCGACGACCAGGGCGCCCCCGTAGAACACGTTCTGCACCCAGGTCTGAACGCCCAGGATGGCAAGGCCGGTGATGCCGGTCACCAAGAAGTACACGGCGATGAACGTGCCCCACGGATTGAAGCGGCCCGGCGTGATCGCCGTGCTGCCGAGGAAGGCTGCGGCGAACGCCGGGAGAAGGAAGGTCTGGCCGGACGTCGGGTCCGAAGCGCCGGCGGTCCCGGTGTAGAGGACGCCGGCGGCTGCGGCGATGATGCCGGCCGCCACGAAGCACCCCCAGCGCACGCGTCCCACGCGGATACCGCTCAGCCTGGCGACGTTGGTGCCCCTTCCCACGAACAGGATGCGGCGACCGATCGCCGTGAAGTCGAACACGTACCACAAGAGGATGCACAGCGCCAAGCCGTAGTAGAACTCGTAGGAGACGCCGAAGATCCGATGGACGACGACCCAGCTCGACAGCCAGTCTGACACGCCGCTGACGGTCTGCGATGCGCTGATCCACAAGGTGAGCCCCAGGATGATGGTGCCGGTGCCCAGCGTCACGATAAAGGCGTCGATCTCGAAGATGATGATGAAAAACCCGTTGATGAAGCCGATCAAGGCGCCGAGGGCGATGGCGATCGCGATGGCCGCGCCGATGGGCACGCCGTGATGTGCGTTCAGCACGGCGACAACCATTCCCGACATCGTCAGCGTGGCCGCGACGGAGATGTCGTAGTCGCCGGCCGTCAACGGTATGAGCAGTGCCAGGGCAAGGATGACCAAGGTCGTCTGGGTGCCGAACATCGTCGTGAAGTTGCGCACGTTGAAGAACGTGTCCGGCGCCAGGATGCTGAACACGACAATGACGACGAGCCATGCGATGACAAGCGCCAAGCGCTCGACGTAGTCGCCTAGACTGAAGCCCTTCTTCTGGTGCTGAGGCTCACTCGCGGTGGGCGGCAGCATCTCGCCGGCCGCGCCCGGGCTGACTTGGTTCATGCCTGCATCCTCATATTCTTGTCGGGCCTGAGCGTCCGAGCGCTCATGTAGCATTGTTCCGTGATTCGATCCTTGGTGATCTCGTCCCCGACGAGCGTGCACATGATCTCCCCGCCGTGGAAGACGAGAACCCTGTCGCAGATCGCCGCAAGCTGCTCGTAATCGGAGCTCGCGCACACGACAGACATACCTTCGGCGGCGGCCTGCGTGATCGTCTGGAACACCTGCAGTCTCGCCCCCACGTCCACGCCCTGCGTGGGCTCATGGACGAGAAGCACTCTGGGCGCGGCCTGGAGCCACTTCGCGAGAACGACTTTCTGCTGGTTGCCACCACTCAGAGCTTGGAAATCCATGATCGGCTCGGGGGGACGCACGTCGTACTGGTGGAGCGCCTCCCGCGCAGCCTTGAGATAACGCCGCCGGTCCAGACGATACGGTCTGTAGTCATCGATGACCTGCAGCATCACGTTGTCCCGCACGAGCAGCGAACCTACGCCGGCGGCGCCCTGCCTGTCCGCTGGGATGAGGGCCATTCCCGCCGCGATCGCGGCCGACGGAGACATGCGCGCAAGATCGTACTCGTGTCCGGCGATGGTCAGGCGGCCCTCCCGCGCCGGCTCGGCGCCGAACAGGAGATAGGGAATCTCCTCGAAGCCACTACCCACCAGCCCGGTGAGGCCGAGCACCTCTCCCTCGTCCATGGTGAAGGACACGTTCTCGATGCTCCCCCCCCGGACCCGGTCGACGGTCACGTGACCGGCGTCCGCGACGGTGTGCGCTCTGTGAGATGCCTCGAAAGCTTCGAGACGCCTGCCGATGATCATCTCGACAAGCCGGTCCTTCTCGGTGTCAGCGCTCACCACCGTTCCTGCCACCCGGCCGTCACGGAGGACGGTGATGCGGTCGGTCACGGAGAGGGCTTCATCGAGGTCGTGCGACACGAACAGGACGCTCGCGCCCTGAGCGACGCTTCTGCGGACGACGTCGAACAGCCTGTCCCTGTCGGTGCGGGGCAGGAAGACAGTCGGCTCGTCGAGGATCAGGAGCCCGCCCCGCGTGTCGTCGTCTTTGGTGTACTGGGCCAGGTCATCAAGCGCGCGGACGATCGCCAGCAGAGCGCGCTGCACGGCCGGCAAGTCGCCCACGATCGCGCGCGGATCGAGACCTAGCCCGAACCGGGCGAAGGCCTCCTCGGTCCGCTCCCTCTCTTTGTTCCAGCGGATGAACCACTCGGACTTCGTGGAGATCGTCCAGGCGCGGAAGTTCTCCACCACCGTCAGCGATGGCAGCAGCCCGAGATCCTGATGCACGAAGCTCAGCCCGAGGTCCGAGGCCGATCCGGTGCGCACCGGCAGCTTGATCGGTTGACCGTCGATCTCCAGCTCGCCGCCCGGGTCGGGGTGGTGGTAGCCGGAAAGGATCTTGATGAGTGTGGATTTCCCGCACCCGTTCTGGCCGACAAGGCCGTGGACCTCTCCGCGCCGGATGCTCATGCTGACTTTGTCCAGCGCACGCTGTCCGCCGAACGTCATAGACATGTTGCGCACGACGACGGTGTGATCCACGGCCTTGTCTCCCCTGATAGCTACTTGACGTGGTATGAACCAGACGCGACTACTTGACCTGCCACAACGTGAGGTACTGGTCGATGAAGTCGCCGTAGCCCTTGGAGAACTCGGCCGGCACGCCGGCCTCGGCAGCGTTGTCCTTGGTGAAGAGGCGGAACGGGATGTTCATGCTCGCCACCTGGCCCTTGCCGCCGATGAGCCGCATCTCGGCGTCGGCGATTGCCATGCCGGCCCAGTTGAGGCTCTCGCCGATGTCCGCTTCGACCTTGCCCGTGCGGACCAGGTCGAGGACGAAGGGCGTGCCGTTGAAGCCGATGACCTTGACCTTGCCCGCAGAGTTCGTGGCGTCGATGGCCGGCGTCACGAACTGCGACATGCTGTCGTAGATGCAGACGACGTAGGTGAGCTGGGAATCCGCCACGATGGCCGATTGCACGGCAGGCTTGACCTTGGTGCCCCAGTCGGGGATCGGCACGTTGACGAAGGTGTACTTGATGTCCGGACCGCCGTACGTGTCGAACTCGGAGGAGATGCCGTCACGCATGGCCTTCGTCGAGACGATCTCGTCGGAGACGATGACGAGCACGTGGGCCTTGGTGTCTTTGGTGATGACCCAGTCCGCCAGCAGCTCGCCCGCGTGCTTGTAGTCGATGGGCAGGTTGTAGCTCACGTTCGGCACGGTCTGCTCGAGGCCGGACAGGTGGGACGACACGACCAGAAGCCCGGCGGCCTTCGCTTCGTCGATCTGAGGCTTCAGGGCGTTGGGATCTGGCCCGGCGAGCAGGTCGATGAGGGAGACCTTCTTGGTGATGGCGTTGGAAAAACCCTGCTGATACTGGGTCAGCTGGCCCTGGTTGTTCCATACATTGAACGGGTAGCCGACTGCCTTGGCGGCGACCGACATACCCTTGTTCATCTGCACGTAGAACGGGTCGGTGCCCGTACCGGGGATGCTCTCAATCGACTTCCCGGCCATCACGGCCTTGGCGTCGAACGCCGGACCCGGCGCCTTGAACGTCGGCAGCGCGGAGAGCGGCGCCAGCGCCGCTTGCGCGTGCGCCTGGTCTGCTCCACTCGCGGCCGAACTCGAAGCCGCCGGCGATGTCGACGAGCTCGATGACGAGCTGCCACAGCCTACCGCCGCGAATGCGACGATCATCAGGCCGACCATCACCATGAGTGCGACTATTCCGAAACGCTTGCTGTTCATCCCGCCCCCTGTCTGACGCTTTTGCAGACGATCGTCAGTTGTGATCCCCTGCCTAGACGATTCGACCCACTAGACCATGAGCCGTAGTGCCTGTCAACACGCCTGAAGAGGCCCTCCGCGAGCCGGTCGCGAGCTCGCCGTGGCCAAGTTCCTTCAGGCGCCGTCTCACCAGATCGCACCTCAACGACACCCGGCGGGTGGGCCATCATCGCCGGTGACGAGGGTTTCGATGCACCCCCGTCAACCGGCGGTCGCCTTCGCTTCCGGCACGATCCGCGTCCCGGCTTCACCGGCCATCGCGGGTACAACTTCCGTGAGGCTGGCGATGATCGCCGTGCCGCCGGCGTCGACGAACCTCATGCAGGCCGCCACCTTAGGGCCCATGGAGCCGGCCTTGAAGTGGCCCGCCGCGGCGTAGGCCCGCATCTCTGCGAGGCTCACGGTGCCCAGCGCCTGCTGCTCGGGGGTGCTGTAGTGGACGTAGGCCTGCGGCACGTCGGTGAGGATGAGGAGCGCGTCGGCGGCCACGTCTTTGGCGAGCAGCGCGGCGGCGAGGTCCTTGTCGATGACCGCGTCGATGCCCGTGAGGGCGCCGTCCTTGGCGCGCACCACGGGGATGCCGCCGCCGCCGGAGCAGACTACGCAGACGCCGTCCCGGACCATGTCGACGATCGCCTCGCGCGGCACGATCTCAACGGGCTCGGGGCTCGGCACGACCCGGCGCCAGCCACGCCCGGCGTCCTCTTTCATGGCGTGGCCCTGCTCGAGCATCATCGTCTTGGCTTCTGCTTCGGAGTAGAAGGGGCCGACCGGCTTGCTCGGATTGGTGAAGGCCTTGTCAGCGGCATCCACGGCGACCTGGGTGAGCACGGTCACCACGGGCGTCTCGAGGCCACGCTTGCGCAGGTGATTGAGGAGGGTCTGCTCAAGCATGTAGCCGATCTGGCCCTGGCTCTCGGCGCCGCACACATCCATGGGCATCGGCGCCACGGTCTTCGCGCTGAGTGCGTTCTGGATGAGGAGGTTGCCGACCTGGGGGCCGTTGCCGTGCGTGAGCACGACGCGCCAGCTGGCCTCGACGAGCTCGGCGATGCGGCGCATGGCGCCGTCGACGTTGAAAAGCTGCTCCTCGAAGGTGCCCACTTGCCCGGGCTGCAGGATGGCGTTGCCGCCGAGAGCGACGACCACGGTTCTTGTTTCGGGATCAGTCAAGGCTGTGCTGCCTCCTGTCGATTGGGCGGGCGCGGACGCCGTCCGCGCCCGCCCCTTCTCAACGCTCGCGGCACTTCGTCTCGCACGACATGAGGTCGTGCGTGCCGACGGCGGCTGCGCTGTGGAGATCTATCTCACCGCTCGCGCGCTTCTCTTCGAGTCGGGGTGGGCGGCAATGGACCGTGGCTGGGTCAGCCGTTCATGATGATCGACATGACACCGTTCTGCGCATGCATGCGGTTCTCGGCCTGGTCGTAGATCACGGAGTGCGGGCCGTCGGCGACTGCGTCGGTGACCTCGAAGCTGCGGTCCATCGGCAGGCAGTGCATGTAGATGCTGTCGCGATTCGTGAGCTTCATAATCTTCTCGTCGCAGATCCAGTCCTTGTTGGCGTCGAACAGCTTGTCCTGCGCCTTCCAGTCGACCTCTTTGTCCGGATGGCCGAGGAACTCGATCGACGGCCAGCACTTGGGGTAGACGACGTCGGCGTCCTTGAAGGCTTCCTTCATGTCGTCCGTCTCGGTGAACGAGCCGCCATAGCGGGCGACGTTATCCTTCGCATGCTTGATCTGCCTGGGGTCCAGTTCGAAGCCTTTGGGGCGCGCGAAGACCACGTGGGCGCCGAACAGCGAGCTCACGGCCATCATCGAGTGCGGCACGCTGACCGGCTTCTTGCGGCTCGGTGAGTACGCCCAACTGATGACGACCTTCTTGCCCTCGAGCGTACCGAGCTTCTCTTCCATGGTCATGAGATCGGCCATGCCCTGGCAGGGGTGGTACACGTCGTCTTCCATGTTGATGACCGGCACGCTCGCGGCTGCGGCGAACGCACGCATGTATTCGCTCGCGGCACCGTACACCCAGTCGACGGAGTCGCCGAGGATGCGGATGCAGATCGCCTCGCCATAGCGCGAGAGCACATTGGCCACGTCTTCAAGACGCTCGGTGGCGTAGGCCTGTTCTTTGCCCGGCATCGCAGGAGTGTAGACGGCGTCCGTGGTGAGGAAGTTGGCGTGGCCGCCCATCTGGAAGATGCCCGTCTCGAAGCTGTTCCGCGTGCGCAGGCTCTTGGCGTAGAACATCAGGAAGATGGTCTTGTCCTGCAGGATGTGATGCGGGACGCCGCGCGCGTTCTCGAGCTTGAGCGCCTTCCCGGCGTCGAGCATCGTGACGATCTCTTCCTTGGTGAAGTCGGAAATAGCGATGAAGTCTTTACCTCTGAGCGATTTGACCTGCATTCTGCTCCTACCTCCTACGTGTCGCGATTGCTGCTGACAGTACGGCGAGCCATCTGCCTTGAAGCCGAGGATGCCCACAGCCTTGCGATTCTCGGCAGCTCCACAATGGAAGGGCCGTCGCAACCAGCGTGCGTGCAAGGTGGCAAAACGAACGCACGACTCGCGCGCTACGTGGGCTTCTCCATCAGCCCCCATGCGCATATCGTAAGGCTTGAGGCAGACCATAGCTAACTGCACCTGCACACAGTTTTGAGCGTTGCGGTACGCGACTGCACACCAAGGTCGCGTTCGTCAGGCAGGCGTCGACTCCGGGTGAAGCTCACCGATGCGCAGCGCCACGTAGAGCTCCAGCACATCGTCCATGGAGTCGAGGTCGACGTCGAGAATGGCTTCGATGCGCCGGAGTCGCTTGTGCAGCGTGTTGCGGTGGATCGACAGCGCCTCGGCGGCCTTGTGAGCCGACAGACGGTTGGTGCAGAGCGCGCGCAAGGTCGGTAGAAGGAACGTGCGATGCGCCGCGTCGTGCTCGGCAAGGGGGACGATGAGGCGGTCATACAGCAGGGCCATCGCCTGCGGATCTTGTCCATTGAGGAGAAGCAACGCCCGCGGCAGGTCCTCGAACAGTCGCGCCCCCTCCTCTGGGACCGTGCGCGCGTGCTGCAAGGCCTCCACCG
This sequence comes from Thermoleophilia bacterium, assembly GCA_017882325.1. Lineage (GTDB taxonomy): Bacteria > Actinomycetota > Thermoleophilia > UBA2241 > UBA2241 > CAIXSE01. The sequence continues at coordinate 1,427 of JADGPQ010000046.1, read as the reverse complement.
CCTGGTCGATCGCGCGGCGCACGCGTGCGAGTCCCGCGGTCGGAGCGGAACACCCTATGGCGACGCCCGATCCTGTCAGAGCCTCAAGATCGCGGCGCAGCCCGGTCAGGATCGACCTCAGCTCGCCGTCGGAGACGAAGTCCACCACGGCGAGCACGACGACGGTCTTGTCCTGCATGAGGCTGAGGAAGTTCAGTGAGCTCGCACCCAGGCACTTGTCTGTGGCGTCAAGGAGGGCGGTCTCGCGAGCGAAAGCTCCTTGCTCGTCGCTTGAGGTCTCCTCTTCCCTCCACAAGTCGAAGTCGACGTAGAACAACCGCCACGTGAGCTTGAGGTCGATATCTTGTTCCAGCAGACGGCGAAGCAGCTCGCCGCTTGTCCCTCTCTCGGCGAGGAAGTCCTCGAGCAGCAGTGAGCGCGTGCGGCGGCGTGCCAGGAGCTGCTCGTGGGAGCGAAGCAGATCGAGAGCGAGGAGCCGCTGCACAAAAGACAACGACGTGTCGATGAGCTCGGAGGCGGAGGCCTGGGGGGCGGCAGCAGCCAGCACACGCTCCACGGCCCCGTACAATTGCACCTTCCTGTAGTAGAGACGATGATGGGCCGACTCAAGAACACCGACGGGTCCCACGAAGCCGTTGACGCGCGTGTACTCCGCCCAGAGTCTGCCGGCCACCTCTTGCGTGTGGGCATCGCCGTCGGCAGGCGCAAGGACCGTTCCGCGGGCGTCGAAGAGCACGGTGGGGATGCGCAGGATCGAGGAGAGGCTCGCGATGAGATCTGCCACGTCGCGCCCCTCGATCAGGTAGTCGAGGAGCTGAGTTTGCATGGCGAGGCTGCGCTTGAGACTGTGCATGTCGCTCGACGCCAGGGCGTTGTAGACGTACTTGACAATAGTCCGAAACGGCACTTCGATCGGCGACTCGAAGATCGGGATGCGCAGAGCCTGTGCCTTCGAGATCATGGAGTCCGGGACCCTGTCCACATAGTGCCCGACGCCGACGCCGAGAGCCACGGCATCACGGTCCTTCAGGTGGTCGAGCAGTCGCAGGCCGATCTCGGGGGCCTCCGCGAACGTCGCCCCGGTGGTCACCAGGACCATGCCCGTCGTCATCCAAGGAGTGGGGTCTTCCAGGTCGGACAGGTGGATGCCCTCGACGGCTTTGTCCAGACCCATCTCGCCGGTCAGAAGGACGAGCCCCAAGCCAGCCTCATGAACGAGCTCCCGCACAGTCAAGTATTCCATGGGGAAGGCAGTATAGCAGCCCTGCTGAGCCGCCTTCGTAGTGCCGAAGAGAGGGCGTCGACGCGGGTGGTCGCGCCCGCTACCCGGGTGAGGCCCGTACGCGCGGGGGGCGGCGGGCCCTGTGGCCCGCCGCCCCCCGGCGGCTTCACTCGTCTTACGAGCCTCGCAGCCCTTGGCGGCTCAG
>JADGPQ010000207.1 GCA_017882325.1 Thermoleophilia bacterium | reverse complement strand
TGCAGGAATTGGTGGACGACATGCAGGCCATGCAATGGCAGCTGCGGGCGAGCCAGAAGCGGTATCGTCTCCTTTTCGAGGCCAGCAACGACGCCGTCTACCTGCACGGTCTCGACGCCCACGGCGAGCCCATGCGCTTCGCGGCCGTCAACGACTCCGCCTGCAGACTCCTCGGCTACACCCGCGATGAGTTGCTGGGGCTGACGCCGCGCGCCATCGATGCGCCGGCCACCCCGGGGCAGTTGCGGCGAGTCATGGAACGTCTCATGCACGAAGACCGCATCGTGTACGAGAGCGCCCGCAAGACGCGCGACGGCCAGAAGGTTCCCGTCGAAGTCAGCTCGAGCCTGACCGACGTGGACGGCGAGCTCATGGTGCTTTCCATCTCCCGCGATATCACTGGCCGCAAGAGGACCGAACGCCGGCTGGAGCAGCTTTCCCTGCACGACGAGCTCACGGGCCTGAAGAACAGGCGCGGCTTCTACGTGCTGCTTCCCGAGCAGAGCAAGCGCGCTCGGCGCTCGGGCGCGGGCATCGTGGTGCTCTACGGCGACGTCGACGGCTTCAAGGCCATCAACGACAGCTTTGGACACAAGCGCGGAGACGACGTGCTGAAGGCGGTGGCCGAGGCTCTTGCCGTTGCCTTCCGAGAGACGGACCTCATCGCGCGGCTCGGCGGGGACGAGTTCTGCGTGGTCGCGGAATCACCCTCTGAACCGGCGGTCCTGTCGCAGCGGCTCGACCAGGCCATAGCGGCGGCCGGCGAGGAACTGGGGCTGGCCGTCACTCTCAGCTACGGCACGGTGGTCACCGACTGGCGGGGGCTGGAGGATCCGGACGAGCTGCTCACGCGCGCCGACATGCTGATGTACGAGGCCAAACGCGCCCGGCAGGTGCCGAGGCGCGACCAGCCGCCCGAGGGGATGGCCGCCGGGGCGTGACCGCGGCGCGGCGTGGCTCACGCAGGTGGCCGGCTCCGCTTGGGCCGCCGGCGAATGGGCAGGGACACACCGATGCGCACCTCGGCGCAGAAGGGGAGTGAGGTCAGAGGCATGGACGCGGGCCGGCTGCACGTCGTCCTGGGCGCCGGCGGCGGCACCGGAGGAGCCATCGTGCGCGAGCTCGTGGGGCAAGGCCGGCGGGTGCGCGCCGTGACGCGCGGCGGCAACGCCGCGGCGAGCTACGGCTCGCTGCCTCCGGCCTCCTTCGAGGACGTGGCCGCGGACGTCACAGAGCGCGAGCAGCTGCGCCGCGCGCTCGAGGGCGCCGCCGTTGTCTACCACTGTGCCCAGCCTGCCTACACGCGCTGGCCGCAGGAGTTCCCGGCCATGACCCGGGGCATCATGGCCGCGACAGCCGCGGCCGGCTCGAAGCTCGTATTCGCCGACAACCTGTACATGTACGGCCCGGTCGACGGACCCATGACCGAGGAGACTCCGCCCGTCGCGCAGACGCAGAAGGGAAAGGTGCGCGCCGCCATGGCCGAAGAGCTGATGGCGGCGCATCGCGACGGCATGCTGCGCCTGGTGATCGGCCGTTCCTCAGACTACTTCGGCCCCGGTGGCCTCAACTCAGCCATGGGGGAGCGCTTCTTCAAGGCGCTGCTGGCCGGCAAGGACACGCAGTGGTTTGCGGATCTCGACCAGCCCCACACGATGAACTATCTACCCGACATGGCTCGCGCATTCGTGCTCTTGGGAGAGCGCCCGGAGGCCGACGGCCAAGTATGGCACACGCCTGCCGCGGGCGCCCTGACGGGCCGCCGGTACATCGACATGGCGGCGCGCAGCGCCGGCACCCACGCCAAGCCGGCGGTGCTGCGCCTGCGCACGGTCCGCCTGCTTGGCATCTTCATGTCCGTTCTGCGCGAGTTCCCGGAGATCATGTACCAGTACCAGCAGCCGTTCGTGAGCGACTCGAGCAAGTTCGAGGCGGCGTTCGGGCCGTTTGCGGTGACGCCGCACGAGGATGCTCTGCGCACGACGCTGGAGTGGTACCGCGGCCGCGCCTGAGCCTCTGAGCGGGCCGCCGTGAGCCTGCGCACTTGCCACCTCAATCCAGACCTGCTAGGGTTGATTTCGTCGTTACGGGAGCCGGTCTTTCGCCCCGCGCATCTGGCGCCGGGCTTTCCTCCCACTCAGACCCCAGACTCTGTGACTACCGGGCAGTGTTCTGACGCGAAAGGAACACCCGTCCGCACGCCGTTTGGTCGCCCTGAGGGCGACCCCCCACAAGACGAACCCACGCGCACCCCGATGCCCGCCGGCGAGCAGCCACGCCCGTCCGCGGATCGCCAAGTGCTGCCGCGTCAGGAGTCGTCAAGGAAGAGAGAGTCCGTGAACCCAGTCAGCGATCCCACTATGGCACGCCCAGAGCAGTCGCAGAGCGGCGAGGGCCAGAAGCGCCGCCGCAACCGCGGCCGCGGCGCCGGCACCGCCTCGCAGGACGGCCAGCAGGCGCAGGCGGCCTCGCGCGGCGCCACGGCGCCCGTGACAGAGCCCAACACCGAGCAGCGCACAAACGAGCAGTCTGAGCGCCAGCCTCGACAGGGCCAGCACGAGCGCCATGGCCGCCTCGGCGGCTCCGGCTCCGGCCGCGACCGCTCCGGCCGCGACCGCGACAGAGGTCGCGGCCCGCGCGGCGACGGCCGTGGTGGCCAGGGCGTCGACCAGAGCTACAAGGAGCGCACGCACGCGGTGCGCCCCGCCGGCCCCGCGCCCGCGGTCGACCTGCCCAAATTCGCCGAGCTCGGCCTCACCGGCGAGTTGCTCGCCGGCGTCGTCGCCATGGGCTACCACACGCCTACTCCCATTCAGGAACAGGCCATCCCGCGCGTCCTTGCAGGGCACGACGTGGTGGGCTCTGCGCAGACCGGTACCGGCAAGACGGCCGCTTTCGTCCTGCCCATTTTGCAGCGCATGACAGGCCCGACCGTCGCCGACGGCCGCACCGCCCACCCTTCAGCCCTCGTCGTCACGCCTACGCGCGAGCTCTGTGGACAGATCGAAGAGGTCGGCGAGACACTCAGCACGTACAGCGGCCGCACGGTCGTCGCCGTGTTCGGAGGGGTTCCCTACGAGCCGCAGGCCAAGAAGATCGGCAGGGGTGTCGACCTGTTGGTGGCCACGCCCGGCCGCCTGCTCGACATGCTGCGCCAGGGGCACATCCTGCTCGACAAGGTCGACACGCTGGTGCTCGACGAGGCCGACCGCATGCTCGACATGGGCTTCTGGCCGGACGTGAAGCGCATCATCGACGCCATCCCGGCCAAGCGCCAGAACCTCTTCTTCAGCGCCACCATGAGCAAGCAGGTCCTGAGCATCATCGCCGACACCCTACACGAGCCGATCTTCATCGAGCTCGGCGGCCACGCCCAGCCGGTGGACAGCGTCGAGCAGAGGGTCATGCCGGTCAACCACGACCAGAAGGTCGACCTGCTGGTGGAGTACTTCCGCCATCACGACCCCGACCGCACGCTGGTCTTCACGCGCACCCGGCGCCGCGCCGAGCGCCTGTCGCGCACGCTCAACAAGGCGGGGATCACCTGCGAGGCCATCCACGGCGACCGCACGCAGGGCCAGCGCCAGCAGGCGCTCGACGGGTTCAAGAAAGGCAAGATCGCCGTGCTCGTGGCCACCGACGTCGTGGCGCGCGGCATCGACGTGGACAACATCACCCACGTCATCAACTTCGACATCCCCACCAACCCCGAGGACTACGTGCACCGCATCGGGCGCACCGCCCGCGCCGGAGCCAGCGGCATCGCCGTGAGCCTGCTGACCGGGGAAGAGGTCCACGAGCTCAAGGCCATCGAGCGGCTCATCGGCAGCACGCTCGAGCGCCACGACCTGCCCAACTTCGACTACGACAAGCGCGTCATCCCCGAGTCCCACCAGGTGCAGTCGCGCCCGGGCAAGCTGGTGTGGAACGGCGGGGCGAAGCGCTCGGCTTCGCGCGGCATCCGCCGCAAGCCGCCGCGCCGCGCTTCGTCTCACTGACGCGGACAGACGCCAAGGGGGTGGCGGGCTGACGCTCGCCACCCCCTTTGCTATACTGCCGATTCTGCGTGGGCGACTAGCTCAGTTGGGAGAGCGCGTGCTCGACAAGCACGAGGTCGTTGGTTCAATTCCAACGTCGCCCACCACGCCCATCCTGGGGCTCCGTCGAACGATCTCTCCGTGCACCCGATGGGACGCCTCGATTCCTGCTGGTACGGTTCTTCTGCCTGGTGGCGAATGGGTCGCCAGGACGATGGGGGGCCTGGTGCAGAACGGCGGAGACGTGCGCGAGGGCGAGTCCACTGGATCCTCCGTGCCATGACCGCGACCCACCCTTGCCGGCTCGCATCTGCGCGAGGAGATTGCCGACGCACACGCCATCGCGGCCTTGTACGTGACCGCGGTGCGCGACCACGACCGGCTCACGCCCGCTGAGGTGACGCACCTCATCTACAGCCTGCACGAGCGCGAAAAGGCCGCTCCGTCCGGGGCAATGGGCCGCTTGCCACCCAGCCCGCCACGGTTCACGCGGTCTCGCTCGCGCCTCGCTGGGCTCCACATCCAACACCGGCGGCGAAGGCGGGGGTGGCCTCTTCCGCGAGTCTGCCTCGTCAACGGCAGTCTGGATTGACAACGCAACGTGCTTCATACATTCTATAGTCCTACACCCTACAAAGAGGCTACCCCTGCGGAAGGGATGGTCTGGCTGTAAAGGCGCTGCCGCATCGACACAGCCGGGCTGCCAGGATTCGATCTTGGCAGCCCGGCTGTTCTGCATTTTGGGTGCGGCGTGACACGGAGCAGCGCGAGGAGGTGAGACGGCTTCCCGCAGTCCACGTGAGGCGACGGACGATCCAGGTGCCGGGTCGGGGACGCGTCGGGAAAGCAACGGCAATCTGGCGTCGCGGTTGTGATAGACAAGGTACGTCACCAAACGGAAGGAGGGTCACGTATGCAGTGTTATGTGTGCGCGAAGGCCGGCAAGCAGACCGAGGCGGTCGGCATCTGCATCGTGTGCGGCATGGGTCT
>JADGPQ010000206.1 GCA_017882325.1 Thermoleophilia bacterium | reverse complement strand
ATGGAATACTCAACAACCCACTTAAAGGAGGAACCATCCTTGCTCGCTATCGCAGGAACTGGTTATGGGCTGATCGGCATCCTCGTGATCATCCTGCTGGTCGTCCTCATCTTCTATTTCGTTCGCCGCGCATAAGAACGTTGCGGGCGTTTAGCCCGATCCGAAGTCGGAGCCGAGGCGTCGCTGACGATGATCCGGTCTCCCTCGATGCGGACCACTGCCGACCATGGAACCTCGTCGTGGCGCGAGTGCGCGCGTAAGCCGAAGTGCTCCACGAGTCCCGAGCGGCGCACACAGAGACCGGTCACCTTCAACGTCTTCGCGGTCAGCTCGCCGCGAAGGTCGTGGCAGTGCTGTACCTGAGTCGTTCGGACCCGTGTGGCCCTCGGCAGACAACCCCGACATCACCGTCGAGCTTCACTAGCCGCACACCGCAGTGACCCAAGCGACGGCACAGTCGTTCCCGCGCGCTGAGCTAGCGACGCGACGCCGCAAAGAACAACGTCACTACTCCCGCTGACAGCGAGGCAGGAGTAACGATGCACAAAAGCATGAGCGACAACAACAACTCCCGACGAGACAAAACAGTGGGATCACTATTCCCCCGTCGCCGAGCCTGAAAACGCGTTGGCCAAGAGGCGACGCGGCTGCTGCTCCGCATCGATCTCAGTTAACGAACCGGGGAGCCGTGCGGCACGAAGATCGCCGTCCGGGGTACGCTTGGACGTGAGGTCGCGCCTGTTACGCCTTCTTCGCATCTGTGTCGTTGCGTTCGTGGTGGCTGGCTGCAACGGCGGTACGGTCGACCGGCACGCATTGACGAACGATGCGGCGACGCTCGATTCGATTGCTTGTGAGGGTGCGCTTCTCGCCGGGGATGTGGCGCGGGGGCGGACAACGACGTATTTCGCGCGCGAGCAGGCCGAGGAGTTGCGCATCCAGTCGTCGAACTTGGCGGACGCGTTGTCGCGGCGGAAGGCGTTGCCTTCGATCGAGCGGCGGGTTCGCGAGAAGGCGAAGCACGCGGCGGTGCTTGCGGCCACTTTGCAGCGGCTGCACGACCATCCGTCCGATCGTGCAGTCGGTGCGGCTGTTGCGAGCGCGCTGAAGAAGCTTGGGAGTTGCACATGAGCAAGGCGCTCGGTCTGGGGTTGGGGATTATCGCCGCGATCGGCGGGTTCGTGGACATCGGCGACCTCGTGTTCAACGTCGCCGCGGGCGCGACCTTCGGCTATCAGCTGCTCTGGGTGATCGTGATCGGGCTGATCGGCATCATCGTCTACTCGGAGATGTGCGGCCGGGTCGCGGCTGTTTCGGGCAGGGCCGTGTTCGATGCCATTCGCGAACGAGTCGGTTTCAAGGGCGGGGTGGTGGCGCTGGTCTCGTCGGAGGTCGTGAACCTGATGACACTCGCTGCGGAGCTCGGCGGGGTCGCGATTGCGCTGCAGCTCCTCTCTGGCCTGCCGTACCGGTGGCTCATCGTGTTCGCGGTTGTTGCCTTCGCGGTCGTGATCTGGGTGACAACGTTCGAGTGGATCGAGCGGATCTTCGGGTTCGGAGGGCTCTGCATGCTGGTCTTCGCGGTAGTCGCGGTGAAGCTCGGGCCGGACTGGGGCCAGGTCGGCGCAGGCTTCGTTCCGCACATCGCACACACCAATTCACTGCTGTATGCCTACTTCGTCGTCGGCATTCTCGGCACGGCGATGACGCCGTACGAGGTCTACTTCTACTCATCGGGCGGGATCGAGGATCAGTGGTCGCCGAAGGATCTCGGTCTCAACCGCGCGAACGCCATCCTCGGCTACGGCCTCGGCGGAACCCTCTCGTTCGCCCTGATGATTACCGGCGGTGCGCTCTTTCTCACCCACGGGATCTCACCGCAGCACTTGGGCACTGTCGCGCTCTCCGCGGAGCAGCCTCTGGGGCAGCTCGGCCTCCTGCTCGCGCTCGTCGGGATCCTGTTCGCGGTCGGAGCGGCCTCGATCGACACAGTCTTCGCGGGCGCGTACAACCTCGCGCAGTTCTGCGGCTGGGAGTGGGGCCGTTACCGCAACCCGCGTGGGGCGCCACGGTTCGCCCTCACCTGGCTCGTTCTGCTCCTACTCGCGCTCGGCATCCTCATGACCGGCGTCGACCCGGTGCTGCTGACGGAGTACGCAGTTCTCTTTTCAGTGGTCGCGCTGCCGCTGACCTATGTGCCGATCCTGCTCGTCGCGAACGACAAGGCGTACATGGGCCGCTACGTCAACGGCCGGTTCGCAAACGCACTGGGGTTGATCTATCTCGTGGTGATCATGATCGTTGCCCTCGCAGCGATCCCGTTGATGATCCTGACGAACGTGGGTCAGAATTGAGCGGCAAGGAGATCGACATCGGCTTGCACGTTCTCGACCACCAGTTGCTCGACAAGGACGGACGGAGGTGCGGCAACGTTGACGACCTCGCGATCGAAGGAGGTGTCGGCGAGGTGCCCGAGGTGGTCGCGATCCTCTGCGGCCCCGGCTACTGGGGGCCGCGGGCGGGCTTGGTCGGAAGGCTCGCGGGCTGGATCGGGGGCGGCCGAAAGGTGCGTGTTCCGTGGAGTGAGGTGTGCAAGGTCGACTCGGCGGTCGAGTTGAAACGAGGAGCGACGGAGCTCGGTCTTGGGCGGGGCGACGACCGCGTCCGGCCCTACATGGACAAAATCCCCGGAGCCGGCAGGTGAGGACACTCTCATCGTTCCTGCACCGCGAGGTCGTGACCGAATCGGGGCGCTCACTCGGCCGCTGCTACGACCTCCGGGGCGAACTCTCCCCGACCACCCTTCGTGTCACCGGTCTTTGCATCGGACGCCGTGCGCTGCTCGAACACCTCGGCATCCGCGCTCAGAAGCCGCAGGCGATCGTCCCCTGGGAGGCGATCGTGCGGATCGAAGGCAAGCGGATCATCGTGCACGACGATGCTCCTGCTCCCTGAGATTCGGCTTTCTGGAGCAGAGCCGGCAAATTCAGAGGGTTGCGGTACTGCTCAGATTCGGTGGTAGCGGGCGTCGCTCAGCGAGTAGAGCGCGAACGCGATCAGCCCGGCGGCGACGACTCCGAGCGCGAGCGGCCCGTCGGAGCGATGAGCCAGCTTGGCGAGCGCGCCGTCGAGACCGACGGCATCATGCGGTCTGTAGTCGACCGCCGCCTTGATCAGGAATGTCCCGACGAGCACGAACACAACCCCGCGCGCGAGATGCCCGATCGTCCCGATCCGGCCGAACCACCTCTTGATGCGCAGGCCCATCTCCTCGACCTTCGAGTCCTTCAAGAACTCTTTCGTGACACCGCGGTAGGCCTGGTAGAGGCCGATGCCGACAACGACCGCTCCGGCGGTGCCGACGATCCAGGTGCCTCCGGGCCAGCCGAAGACATCTGCCGTTGTCGTTTTAGGGCTGCCGCTTTGGCCCTGATGAGCACCGGCCAGGATCCCGACAGCGACCGCGCACATCGCCGCGTAAGCGACCCCGCTGGCGAAGCCGGCGGCGCGCTCAAAGCCGCTGTCTGAGGCCTCCGGGCCGTGCCCGATCGCAGCGCGGATCAGCCGCCATGCCGCGTAGCCGCCGAGCCCGATCGCGAGCACTGTGAGGAGGACCTCGCCGAACGGCTCGTTCGCGACTGTCCGCAGCGCGCCCTGCTGGTTTGTCAGCTTGCCGCCTGTGCCGGTTGCCACCTCGAGGGCCAGCACGCCGATGATCCCATAGACGAGCGCCCGAGCGACGAAGCCCGCACGCGAGAACACCTCAAACGCTGTTGAGTGAACGAAGCTGTTGCCGGCGCTGCGCGCGGTGCCGAGCGGAGTGATCGAGCGTGAACCGTGCAACGGTCGCTGCCTCTCATGCTTCCGCTCGGATCGCGGGGTGAATAGTTTCGTGAACTCAAAGAGTGTTGATGACCGAAGGCGGCATTCGAAAACATCCGCGGTGCCTACGTTCCGCGGAGGTCCCGGCCGGGTAGACCCGTTGTGTGTGGAGACGTCTCTCGGCTTTTGGGGTGGCTCTCCGCAGCGCGTCCCTGTGGCTTGAGGACAAGCCTCTCGTGATCATCATCGCGGCCGCCGGCACCACGGTCGGCGTGGTGTTCGTGCTTGCCTGGTCGGCGGGTGGGACGCGTGTTACGCGCCTGACGGAGGCGAACCACGCGTGGGCGTGGCTCGGGGTCTGCCTGGCCGGTGAGCTGATTGCGTACGCCGGCTACGTGTTCACCGTTCGGGATATGGCGCGGGTGGATGAGGGTTCCGAGATGAGCCTGGGGATCTCCGCACAGACCGTGATCGCGGGGTTCGGCGTCTTCGCGGCGACGCGCTCGTCGGGAGGGTTCGCTGTCGACTCCTGGGCGTTCCAGAAGGCGGGGGCGAGCCGACGGGAGGCCGAGGCGCGGGCGGTCGGGCTCGGACTGCTCGAGTATCTCGTGCTCTCGATCGGCGCGTTGATCGCGTCAGCTGCCCTCTTCTTTCGTCTCGATGGGCACGCGAGCAACTCGGCGACGTTGCCGTCGCTGCTGATCTTGCCGAGTCTCGCGCTCGGCTTCTACCTCACCTCGCCGAAGCGTGGCAGGCGGTTGGGCAGATTGCGGGGCGGCTACCTGCGCCGCTGGTTCGCAATCCTGATCGCGGGCGCGATGTCTGTGCGCGCGCTGCTTCTGAGCCCGCGCGAGCACGGGGTCGGCGTCCTCGGCAACGCTGCCTACTGGGCCGGCGACATCCTCTGCCTCTGGGCCGCGCTGCAGATCGTCGACGCTCGAATCTCCGTCGCAGCGCTCGTACTCGCCTACTCGGGCGGGTATGTCTTGACGCGCCGCGCGCTGCCCGCTGGGGGCGCCGGGGTGGTCGAGATCGCGTTGACGTTTGCGCTCGTTTGGATGGGGCTGCCATTTGCGCGGACGCTCGTCGCCGTTGTCATCTACCGGCTGTTCAACTTCTGGCTGCCGATCGTGCCGGCGCTGGTGCTGATGCCAGCGATCAAGCAGTTGCGGGAGCGCTTCCAGCATGTCGAGCAAGGCACGTAACTAGCCGTCGACGAGCAA
>JADGPQ010000205.1 GCA_017882325.1 Thermoleophilia bacterium | reverse complement strand
GCCGAGGGCGCCTTCACCGGCGAGATCGCACCGCAGATGCTGCGCGAGCTGGGCGTACCCTACGTGATCCTCGGGCACTCCGAGCGCCGGCAGTACTACGCCGAGAACGACGCCGACCTGGCACGCAAGGTGCGCGCCGCCCTCGACGCCGGTCTGCGCCCGGTGCTCTGCTGTGGCGAGACACTCGAGGAGCGCGAGGCCGGCCGCACCGAGGACAAGGTGGGCGGTCAGCTCGACGCAGGTCTCGGGGAGGTCGGTGTCGCGGAGCTCGCCCTCGTCGCCATCGCCTACGAGCCCATCTGGGCCATCGGCACGGGTCTGACGGCGACGCCGGAGCAGGCCCAGGAGACGGTGAGCTTCGTTCGGCGGCGGGTCGGGGAGCGCTTCGGCGACGCCGCCGACGGGGTCCGCATCCTCTACGGCGGCAGCGTCAAGGCCGGCAACATCGACGTGCTCATGGCGCAGCCCGACATCGACGGCGTGCTCGTCGGCGGTGCGAGCCTCGACGCGCAGGAGTTCGCACGCATCGTGAGCTTCGTGGAGCCGCCTGCTTGAGCGGCGATGAGGTCGTCGGCGCGGGGCGGGATTCGCCTCCGGGCGATGAGTGGACGACCGCGGACCCCGGCGATCCGGCTCTGTCGCCGACGGGCCACGTGCAGCGGCCCGTCGTGCTCATGGTCCTGGACGGCTGGGGCTGCGCCCCTGCCGGCCCCGGCAACGCCATGAGCCTGGCCTCCACGCCCGTCTTCGACCGTCTGCTGGCCGAGTACCCGCACAGCACGCTCGAGGCGTCAGGCCCGGCAGTGGGACTGCCGCCGGGCCAGATGGGCAACTCCGAAGTCGGGCACCTCAACATCGGCGCCGGCCGCGTCGTCTACCAGGATCTCACACGCATCAGCAAGGCGATCGCCGACGGTGACTTCTTCGCCAACCGCGTGCTCAAGCAGGCATGCGCCAAGGCCGTCGGCCGCGGCAGTACCCTGCACCTCATGGGTCTGGTATCGGATGGCGGCGTGCACAGCGACATGGGGCACCTGAAGGCCTGCCTGGAGCTGGCCGCCCGCGAGAAGGTGGGCAGCGTGGTGGTGCACGCCTTCCTCGACGGCCGCGACACCAGGCCGCGGAGCGCCAAAGCATATCTCGCCGAGATCCAGCAGAAGATGGACGATCTCGGCCTTGGCCGCTTCGGCGTGGTCAGCGGCCGCTACTACGCTATGGACCGCGACACGCGATGGGACCGCGTGAAGCTCGCCTACGACGCCCTGGTCCACGGCCAGGGGTTCTTCGCCGCCGACGCGCAGGCCGCGGTGGACGCCGCGTACAGGCGCGGCGAGAACGACGAGTTCGTGCGTCCGACGGTCGTGGCGCCCGAGCTCGACTCCCGCGTCGCCGACGGCGACGTCTGCCTCTTCTTCAACTTCCGCCCCGACCGCGCCCGTGAGCTCACGCGGGCGTTCGCGGAGCAGGGCTTCGCCGAATTCGACCGCGGCCCGCACCCGCCGTCCGCCGACTTCGTGACGATGACCCGGTACAAGAAGGAGTTCGGGCTGCCCGTCGCCTTTCCGCCGGAACATCCCAGCAACGTGCTCGCCGACGTGCTCGCGGCGCACGGGCTGCGCCAGCTGCACATCGCCGAGACCGAGAAATACGCGCACGTGACTTTCTTCTTCAATGGTGGCGTGGAGAAGTCCGTCCCGGGTGAGCAGCGCATCCTCGTGCCGAGTCCGCGCGACGTGCCGACCTACGACCACAAGCCCGAGATGAGCGCCGGCGGCGTCACCGACGAGCTGGTCGCGGCGCTCGCCGGCGGCGACTTCGCGTTCGCCGTCGTGAACTACGCCAACGCCGACATGGTCGGGCACACCGGCGTGATCTCCGCGGCGGTGGCGGCGGTCGAGGCCGTCGACGCATGTCTGGGGCGGGTCGTGGAACAGGTCACCCGCCTCGGCGGCGTCTGCCTCGTGACCGCCGACCACGGCAACTCCGACCACATGCTCGAGCCCGACGGCAGCCCCAACACGGCGCACAGCACGAACCTTGTGCCGTTCATCGCGACCGCGAGCGGAGTGCGCGTACGCGAGGGCGGCCGGCTGTGCGATCTGGCGCCGACGGCGCTGGCCCTTTTGGGCGTCGCCCAGCCGGCCGAGATGACCGGCGCCGGCCTTCTGGAGCCGGCCGGATGAGCGCTCTCGATCATGCCTGCGTCGTCCGTACGGCGCGAACGTTCAGCCTGAGTGTCGTGCTGCTTGCCATGCTGATCGCCGCCGCTCTCGTCCTGGCCGGCTGCAGCGGCGCCGGCACAACCGGCGCCGGCACGCGCAGCGGCGACGCGCCGAAGGCCGGCGGTACGTACATCTATCCTCTTCACGCCGACCCGGTCTCCATCGAGCCCCTGAACGCCCAGGAGCCGGACGGCATGCAGGTCGCTCACCAGGTCTTCGAGGGCCTGGTGAAGTGGAAGATGAACGATGCCGGCGACATGGTCGCCGAACCCGGCATCGCCGAAAGCTGGGAGACCACCGACTCACAGACGTGGACGTTCCACCTCAAGAAGGGCGTCACGTTCCAGCCGCCGGTCAGTCGTGAGGTCACGGCGCAGGACTTCGTCGACTCGTGGAACCGCGTCACCGACCCGAAGAATCAGTCGTACGTCTCGTACGTCCTGGCGCCGATCGAGGGCTGCGATGACGGCGGGTACCAGGTCGATCCCAAGAAGGGCCTCAGCGGCGTCAGGGCGATCGACGCCCGTACGCTCGAGGTCAAGCTTCGCTATCCGTTCGCCGAGTTCCCAATGGTCCTCGGCCACACGGTCGCGGCTGCGACCCCCGTCGAGTACATCAAGAAGGTCGGCAAGAAAGCATATGGCAAGAGGCCCGTGGGAACCGGTCCCTACATGGTCGGATCGTGGAAGGACCAGCGCGCCGTCAAGCTCACGAGGAACCCCGACTACTGGGACCCGGACAACGCGGGCTTCGTGGAAAAGATCAGCATGCCCATCATCGCCGATGCCTCCACGATGTGGCTGGAGTTCCAGAATGGGAAGCTCGACTGCTCGAGCGTGCCGCCCGGCCAGGTGAAGGTCGCCGAGGCCCTCCCGCCGGTGAGATCTGGTGCGTGGACCGCGAAGTCGTGGCCCGACCCGGCCGTGGGCTTCATCGGCATCAACATGCGTGACAAGGCGCTTGGCGACAACCCGCAGCTGCGTCAGGCGCTGAGCGAGGCGGCTGACGCTCAGGCGGTCGTCAGCGAGGCGGGCGAGGGCGTGCCGCTCCAGGCCTCGGGCTACGTGCCGCCGGGGATCGCCGGCCATCAGGATGACCAGAATCCCTACTCCTACGACCTTGCCCAGGCGCAGGCGATCGTCGCAGATCTCGCCTCGACTCAGAGACTCGCGTACTGGTACGGAACCGGCGAGCGCGGCAAAGAGATGGCCGAGACCCTGAAGGCCGGCTGGAAAACCGCCGGGATCGAGGTGGACCTGAGCGATCTCGAGGGGCCTACTCTGTTCGACAGACTATCGAGAGCGGGCTCGGATAGCGGGCCGCAGGTGTTCGCCGCGGGCTACATCGCGAACTACCCGTCGATGGGCGACTTCCTCTACCCCTTGTTCTACTCGGATCAGTCGAGCATCGGCAGCTTCACCGGCTACTCGAACGGAGCGGTCGACGACCTGCTCGTGCAGGCGCGCGGCACGCAGGACGCCCAGCAACGGCACAACCTGTACGCGCAGGCCGAGAAGCTCATCCTTGCCGACATGCCTGCCATCCCGCTGTACTTCTTTCGCGACTTCCTCGTCACGAACAACCGCATCGGCGGCTTCGTCCGCGACCCCATGGGCTTCGTCGACATGTGGCGCGTGTGGGTGAAGTAGCCATCTCAGCCACCGTCCGCGGGACTGCCACGGGGGCCACTCATCTTGTCCATCGATGGCTGAGGTGTAACAATGATGTGTCGGCACACGCCTGCGACCACGTTCGTGCCCAAGAGGAGTAGACTTTTGCTGAACGCAGCGCTCACCGCTATCTTCCTGATCGAGAGCGTCCTGCTGATCGTGCTCATCCTCATCCACTCAGGTAAGGATGCCGGCATGGCCAGCATCACGGGCTTCTCGTTCGCGTCGTCGGCAAGCGTCATGGAGCGCAACCTCACGCGCTACACGATCATCTGCGGCGTCGCGTGGTTCGTCACGTCGTTCCTGCTCGTCTGGCGGATCGGCTGACGGCCGTGCATTCTCGCACGGCAGCCGGCTCGCCCTCGCAGTCATCGCAGTGCTCACGAGCGCAAGGGGAGGTGCGTACGAGAGTCTGAACCCTCGGTTCCAAGTCTCCCTGTATTCACGGCGCCCCGTGGGGGCGACGCCGGAGGGGGATTACCTTTTGGTCACTCCAAGGAGGTCACAGTGAAGAAACCCACCACGAGGTGGAGCGGTCTGGTCATCCTGGCCGGCGTCCTCATCATCGCAGGCCTGCTGCTGAGCGCCTGCGGCAGCAGCTCATCCAGCAGTAGCAGCCCCGCCGCCGGCGCCACGCCCAAGCCGGGCGGCACGTACGTCTACCCGATCGGCGCCGATCCGATCAGCATCGAGCCCCTCAACCTGCAGGAGGCCGACGCCGCGCAGATCACGCACCAGGTCTTCCAGGGCCTGTACATGCTCCAGCAGCAGCCCGACGGCACCACGAAAGCAGTGCCGGACCTCGCCGCGAAGACCGTGATGAGCCCCGACGCCAAGACGTTCACCTTCACCATCAAGCAGGGCGTCACGTTCGCCCCGCCCGTGAGCCGCGAAGTCACGGCTCAGGACTTCGTCGCCTCTTGGAACTACGTCCTCGACGCCAAGAACAAGTCGGCCCTCGGCCCCTACATCTTCCAGAACCTTGCGGGCCTCGATCCCAAGACCGGCTACCGCGCAGGCAACAGCCTGAGCAGCGTCAAGGTCACGGGGAAGTACACCTTCCAGGTCACGCTGGCGACGGCGTTCTCTCAGTTCCCGGTGACGCTCGTCAACGATGTCGCCAAGGTGTTCCCGGCCGACTACGCCACGAAGGTCGGCCTGAAGGCGTTCTTCGAGAAGCCGGTCGGCACCGGCCC
>JADGPQ010000204.1 GCA_017882325.1 Thermoleophilia bacterium | reverse complement strand
GGCGGCGCTGACGCTGACGCACTTCGCCGCCGTCACCGGCGTGCAGCGGCACGCCGGTCAGCTCGCCCACCTCTACACCCCCACGGGCCGCCAGACAGTGGCCCGTGGCCGCGACCTCACGGCCTGCCGCTTAGTCATCGGTACGGGTGGGGCGCTCACGAGGCTCCCAGGCGGCGAGGCTATCCTCGCCGACACGCGCGGCGGGGGCGGCGGGGAGCGCCTGCTGCCGCCGGCCGACGCCCGCTGCGCCCTCGACGGCGACTACATCTTCGCCTGCTGCGGCGCCCTCTTCGCGCACTTCGCCGCCGATGCCGTCACGGCGCTGATGCGCCGCAGCGCGGGCCTGTAGCGTGGCCGGACGAGCGGCGGCCGCTCAGACCGCCGCGGGTTCCCCGGCCGCTGCGCACGGCACCGAATCCCGAGATGGTCGAAACTGTAGATTCTGGATCCCCCTGCCGATGTTCTTAGACCAAGGAGCCAGCCGCACGTTCGCCGACGGCGCCGCGCCGTCGGCTGCCCCCCAGGAGTCTCGGCGTCCGAAGGCATAGGTCATGCGTACACTGGGAACGGGAGGGGCAATGCGTAGTCTTTCGAGAAGCACCGTCATCTGGCTGGCGCTGCTTGCGGCACTCCTTGTGCTCGCCGTCGCAGCGCCGTTGGCGGCGGCCGCGGGCCCGGAGCTACGCGCGGCGCCGTTCAGCGCCGAGTTCCTGCGCTACCAGGCTGACTTCAGGCTCAGGCACACGCTTGGGCTGGACAGGGTCCCGGGCTTCCGGCCAGGCCTGGTGCCCACGCCCATGGATCCCTCGGCGTTTGGGGGCGCGCGCCTCGGCGCCGCGCGCGCCTCGGACGCCTCGTACGCCTCGTCCTACGACCTGCGCACCTACAACAAGGTCTCGCCGGTCAAGGACCAGGACCCGTACGGCACCTGCTGGACATTCGCCACCTTCGGGTCGCTTGAGTCGTGCCTTCTGCCCGGAGAGCTGCGCGATTTCTCCGAAGACAACGTCGCGCTCAACGCCGGTTTCGACAACGGCGGCGACCCGTATGGGTTCGGCGGCAACTACTACATGTCGGCCGCGTATCTCATCCGCTGGAGCGGCCCGGTCGACGAGAGCGAAGACGTCTACGGCGACTCCTCCACACCGCCCGGACTGACCGCGAAGAAGCACGTGCAGGAAGTTCTGTACATCCCCGGCGGCACGAGCCCGACGGACACCGCCAACATCAAGTACGCGCTGACCACCTACGGGGCCGTGGCGACGTCGATCTGCTGGGACGACGCGTACTATGCCGCCGCTACCGCCAGCTTCAACTACAGCGGCGGCAGCTCCACGAACCACGCTGTGACCATCATCGGCTGGGACGACGACTTCTCAGCCTCCAACTTCACCTCGACGCCGTCCGGTCCCGGCGCCTGGCTCGTCAGGAACAGCTGGGGCGCCGAGTGGGGTCAGAGCGGCTACTTCTGGGTGTCCTACTACGATCGGTACTGCGGAACGACCGACGTGTTCAACGCCGTCTTCAAGGGCGTGGAACCGACCAGCAACTACAGCGGCATCTACTCCTACGATCCGCTTGGCCAGACCGACACCGTCGGCTATGGCACCACGACAGGGTGGGGGGCCAATGTGTTCACCGCGAAAAGGAGCGAATCGATCGCTGCGGTGGGCTTCTTCACGCACGTGCCGAATACCACCTACACCGTCTACGCCGGCGCGTCGCTGCAGTCGCTGCAGGCGAAGGGCTCCGGCTCGATCAGCACCCCCGGCTTCCACACGGTCAAGCTGTCCTCACTGCTTGCGGTGACCAGCGGCCGCAACTTCGTCGTCGCGATGCGCCTGACCGCACCGGGCGACAACTACCCCCTGGCGGTCGAGTACGCCGTGGCCGACTACAGCTCGGCCGCCACGGCCTCGCCGGGTCAAAGCTTCATCAGCAGCAGCGGTTCCAGCTGGAGTGACCTCACCACCACGTGGGACAGCACTGCCAACGTCTGCCTCAAGGCCTACTCCGTCACCTCGCCGCCCTCCGCCGACACCGTCGGCCCACGGTGCGCCGCGAAGAACGTCATCGTCACGCGCGGCAGGATCTGCAAGCTCTATCTCAGGGTCCACGACGCGCGCAGCGCGCAGGTGACGAAGCACCTCGTCATCAAGACGAGGTCCGGCGCCGTCAAGAAGCGCTGGTCGACGGGCTACGCTGAGAACTACGACGGCTGGTGGTTCGTCAAGTACAGGTGCCGCCTTGCCAAGGGCATCTACCGCATCGTCGTCACCGGCAAGGACCTCGCCGGCAACAAGGCCAGTGTGGTCGGTCGGGCCACGCTCAGGGTGAAATAAGCGGGAGCGCGCGAGGGCGGGCGGGGAGGCCACAGGCCCGCCCCGCCCGCCGCCGTCTCTAGGCGCTGACGGTAATCGCCCCGGCAGGACACACCTGCAGGCACCTTCCGCAGCGGATGCAGGCGTCGGCGTTGATCGCCTCGGCGCGGCCGGAAGTGCTCCAGTCGAACACGCTGCGCGGACACACCTGAAGGCAGCGGCCGCAGGCGACGCAGGCGGACTGGTCCACGGCGACTTGCGTCGAGCTCGAGCCGCCGGAAGAGCCGTTCTGGCCGCTGCCCGCGCTGCTGCCACTTCCACTGCCGTTGCCGGTCCCGCCGGTGCCCGCCGCGCCTTGGTCGGCGTTGGTCGGGCCGTCTTCGCGCAAGCGGGTAGAGGCGCCGCTCGCGGCATCACGGCCGGCCAGGCCGAGACCTACGAGCAGGGCCGCTCCGCCGACCGCAGCCGCGCCGGCGAGGAAGCGGCGGCGCGAGATGCGCTGCTCGCGCTCGCGGTGGCGCTCGTCGCGAAGGGCCTCGAGTCGCTCCAGGGACGCGTCCGCGGCAACGGCTGCCGCGTCGGTCCGGTCGGTGGGCGTCCTGGCGGCTGCGGCCAAGGCGACTCTGCCCGCGGCCCGCTGCGGCGCCGGGCCGGCGACTCGCGCGGGCCGCCCGGCGCGGGCAGGTGCCGCGTTGGTCTGCGAGCCGAACGTCTTCCGCGTCATGCTCGTGATCCACTTGGCGTGCAGGGCGAGATGCAGAGCGGTGCCGGCGACCATCGCGACGCCGGTCCAATCGTGGACGCTGCGCCACCAGGTGGCAGGAACAAGCAGGATGGTCGGCGCGGCGCCGATGGCAGTGTGCACGGTTCCGGGAAACAGGAACACGATGCCGGTGACGGCGCACAGCAGAAAGGCCACGCCGGTGACCATGTCGACCAAGTAGTTGAGGCGCGCTTTCCTCATGTGGTCCGTCTCTCCTCACGGGGTGGCGGGCCCGAGCGCCCGGGGAGGGCGCCGGGACTCCTCTGGGGAGTCGCGGTCGATGCTAGCGGGCGATCCTGAGGAAGGCCTGTGAACCTGAAGAAGCCCCGCCAAGGTTCGTGAAGAACTGTGAACACTTGCGCCCGCCCGCGCCTGCGTATAACCTGATGCATACGTCTTATGCACAGGAGGGACACGCTGACCAAGGCCATCGTCACCGTCGATCTGGGAAAGGTTCGCGACAACGCGAGCCGCGTCGTCTCCCACTTGCCCGGCATCGATGTCATCGCTGTCACCAAGGTCACCTGCGGCAGCCCGGAAGTGGGCGCCGCCATGCTGGCCGGCGGCGCGGTCGCCCTCGGCGAGTCACGCCTGGAGAACGTCGAGCGGCTGCGCGCCGCCGGAGTCACGGCGCCCATCTGGCTCCTGAGGGCGCCGACTCCCGACCTCGCCGGCGAAGCCGTGCGCCTCGCCGAGATCTCGCTCGAGAGCGAGCTCGAGACAGTCGTTGCTCTGGACCGGGCCGGCGAGCGGCAGAGCCGCCGGCACGGCGTCGTCGCCATGGTCGACCTCGGCGATCTGCGCGAGGGCATGGTGCCGGCCCACCTGCCGGCCTTCGTCGCCGCCGTCGAGCCGCTCCGTCACCTCGACCTCGTCGGCGTCGGCGTCAACCTCACCTGCTACGGCGCCATCGTGCCGGACGAGGACAACCTCGGCCGGCTCGCGGCGCTGGGCGCCGACGTTGAACGCCTGACGGGGCGCCCGCTGCGCTACCTCTCGGGCGGCAACTCGGGATCCATCGGCATGGTCATCTGCGGCCGTATGCCGGCCGCCGTCAATACGCTGCGCATCGGCGAGACCATCCTGCTGGGCGTGGACACGCTCACTCGTGAGCCCGCGCTCGACCTGCATCTCGACGCCATCACTGTCTCGGCGCCGGTCATCGAGTGCCAGCTCAAGCCGTCTTTGCCCATCGGGACCAGCGCTCAGGACGCCTTCGGCAACCGGCCCGCGTTCGCCGACCGCGGGGAGCGGCGGCGCGCGATCTGCGCCCTGGGGCGCCAGGACGCGCCGCCCGAAGGCCTGCGCCCCCTCGACCCGCGCGTCAGGGTCCTCGGCGCCTCCAGCGACCACCTCATCCTCGACGTCGAGGACCTCGAGCGGCCGCCGGCCCTCGGAGAGTCCCTCGCGTTCGTGCCCAACTACGCTGCGACTCTGCAGCTCTTCACGTCACCCTACGTCCACAAGGTGTTCACTCCGCCGGCCTGACACATTGATCGTGGCGCGGAGGGACCTGCAACCACAGGAGTGAGCATGGCAGACCGAACCAGAGTCCTGATCATGGGGGCCGCCGGGCGCGACTTCCACAACTTCAACACGTACTTCCGCGACAATGAGGCGTACGAGATCGTGGCCTTCACCGCCACCCAGATCCCGTACATCAACGACCGCAAGTACCCGGCGGAGCTCGCCGGCAAGCTCTATCCAGAGGGCATCCCGATCTACGACGAGTCCGAGATGCCCGAGCTCGTGAAGAAGCACCGCGTCGAACAGGTCGTGTTCGCCTACAGCGACGTGCCCTACGAGTACGTGATGCACCGCTCGGCCATCGTGAACTCTCTCGGCGCCGACTTCCGCCTCATGGGACCGGATCACGTCATGGTGCAGAGCACCAAACCCGTGATCGCCGTCTGCGCCGTGCGCACCGGCGCCGGCAAGAGCCAGACCACGCGCAAGATCCAGACCATGCTGCGCGAGGCCGGCAAGAAGGTCGTCAGCATCCGTCACCCCATGCCGTAC
>JADGPQ010000045.1 GCA_017882325.1 Thermoleophilia bacterium | reverse complement strand
GGACGTGGACGTCGAAGAACCTCGCGACGTCCTCGGCCAGCTTCACGTTGAGCGGGTGGATGACGTCGGTCACGTTGACCGACACGCCACCCTGCGAGAGGTTGGCCACGCGCCGCAAGACCAGCTCCTCGCCGGAGGCCAGCACGTCCCGCAGGGAGCGGCCCTGGTCGCGCACGAACTGCACGAGGTTGTCGTCGATCTCGATCTTGCCCATGGGCGAACGCGGCGTGTCGGCGCGCTCGGGGCGGGCGTTCTCGAGCGCGATCAGCTCCTCCACGGTGTGCTCGACGTCGCCCACCACGTAGGCAGGCACGCGCTCAAGTGCCGCCACGAACCGTCCGCCGACCGTGAGAAAGCGGTGGTCGGTGCCCGAGATCTGCTGCTCGACGATCACGCCGTCGTCGGCACTCCCCGACGCCTGCACCGCGAGCTCGAAGCCCATCTTCAGATCCCGTTCCGACGAGATGCCGGTGGTCACGCCCTGACCCTTGTGACCGGCGACGGGCTTGGTGACGACCGGGAAGCCGAGCCGCGCGGCGGCGCGCTGGGCCTCGTCCAGCTCGAAGACCATCTCGCCGCGCGGAACCGGCAGGCCGAGGTCGTCCAGGAAGGCCTTGGCGCGGTCCTTGTAGCTGGTCAACTCGGTGTCCTTGATGCTGTCGCGGTGCAGCACCGTGGAGCGCCCGCGCAGCTGCTTGCGCCCGTAGCCCCACTGGACAACGTCCTCGCTCTCCAGGTAGAAGTCCGGCAGCCCCGCACGGTTTCCGGCTTCGAGGAGCGAGTAGATGGTGGGACCGCCGTAGCGGCCGCGCATGAAGCGGCGGAGCACGGCGGCGTAGCGCACATCGAAGTCGAAGGCACGGCCCTCGAGCTCGTCGCGCAGCCAGTCGGAGACGAGCTCGACGCAGCGCCGGCAGACATCCGGGTCGACATATTGCACGGCGACGGTGGCGACACCGTCGCCCGCCGGGGTGACCGACCAGTGCGTCGCGAAGAGCCCCATGCCGAGCTGCTCCACCACGATCACGGTTCGCGCGAAGAGCTCGGTGAACGTGCGCGGCTGCGCCTCGCCCTCAAGCTCGGGAAAGCGGCGGACGACCGCCGACCAAAGGTGTTGCAGGGGCAGGTCGGCGCGGTACGCCAGTTCGAAGGCCACAGCCTCGATAGGCAGATGCACGCTCGGTCCCGGGTACGTCCGGAGACCGCTCAGGTCGAAGTGTGTCGTCGCGGTCACGGCTGCGCGCTCCTCGTGTCGAGGTGGATGGGTCGGAAAGGCCAGGTTCGATTCAGCAGCGCACGACCGCGCGGGCGCGCAGGTCGAACATGTCGCCGGCGGCGAGCACGTGGAGCTGCAGGCCGGCGATCGACAAGGCGCTGCCGAGGTCGGTCTGGCGACGCTCCTCGCCGCCGCCGGACCGCGAGCCGCCGGGATGCACCCCGCCGGCCGGCAACGCGGCGGCGCCGTCCACGAGGCACACCACGCCGGGGCCGTACACGGTGACCAGGCCGTCCGGGGACACCGTCATGCCGGAGCCCTCCTCGATGCCCACGCCGAGCGCGTCGGGGCGGGCGGCCACCACGGGCAGCAGGCGGGTCAGCCGACCGCGTGCCACGAGATGCGTGTCGACGGTGACGTCCGGGACGATGGCGAGGCCGGGCATGTGGGGGATCGCGCCGGGCTCGTAGAACTGCGTGGGCTCGCCGCGCACGATCATCGGGTCGCCGAGCGCCATGGCGCCGGCGCTCGAGCCGCCTACCACGAGGCCGTCGTTGCCGCGGCGCCGCAGCTCCTCCACGAAGCGAGTGCCTTGGAGGATCGAGAGCAGGCGCAGCTGGTCGCCGCCGGTGAACATGATGGCCGTCGCGTCGCTCAGCGCTTGCAGCGTCTCCGGCTGGTCGGCGTGATGGCGCGTGCGGATATCGATGACCTCGAGGTGCTGCACGTCCTCGAGCTCGAAGGTATTCACGTAGTGCTCGATCGTAGCGGCCCGCTGCTCGCTGGCCGTGGGGACGATCGCCACGCGCGCGTCCGCGGCGCCGCCGGCCAGCCCCACGAAGCGGCGGACGAGCGGGCGGTCCATGCCCTCCGGACCCGAACCGCCCATCAACACCGTCCAGCCCGAGCTCTGCGAGGTCACGCGTCGCCCACTGCGGCGGCGCTCGGCGTCCCGGTCACGACCGCGACCGCCTCCGCCGAGGCGCGGGCGCGCTCCTCGCAGTCGCGCATCCACTCGATACCACCCTGTACCCGGCCGGTCATGTAGCAGACGAGGTCGCCGGGCCGGGCGTTCGCGGTAGCGCGGCGGATCGCGTCCGACTCGTCCGTCGCCCTCTCGATCGCCGCGGCGTCCAGCCCGGCGGCCGCGAGAAACCGCGTCTGCAGGTCCATCAGCTCGCCCGGTGCGCGGCCGCGCAGGTCCTCAGCTTCGTAGATGAAGGCGGCGTCGAACAGCGGACCCACTAGGCCGCAGATCGCCTCGAAGTCCTCGTCTCTACGGTCGCCGACCAAGTCGAACACGATGATGCGGCGGCGGTCGCCGAGCTTCTTGACCAGCTCCAGCAACGCTCTGTAGGCGTGGGGGTTGTGACCGTAGTCGAGAAGGTAGTCAACGCCGGCGATCCTCTTCAGGTTGAGGCGTCCCGGCGTCTGCAACGGCGATGGCAGGAAGGAGGTGAGACCGCGGCGGATCTCGTCCGCACTCACGCCGTGCGCGTATGCCGCAGCCGTCGCCGCCAGGGCGTTCTGGATGTTGAACACGGCGCGGCCCTCGAGCGTCAGGGGGACGTCGACGACGCGGGCCACCGGGATGAAGTGGTCGTTCTCGAGGATGGCGATGTAGTCCTGCTCGCAGACGACGGCGGTGTGGCCGCGGTCGACGTGCTCGAGCACCACCGGATTGGACGAGCGCAGTGAGAAGAAGATGACGCGCTCACGGCAGTACTCGATCATGTCGACGCACGCGGCGTCGTCGGCGTTGAGCACCGTGGTGCCGCCCTGCCTGACCGCCTCGGCCACGACCGCCTTGACCTTGGCGAGCTCGTCGACATCGCGGATGTTCTGCAGGCCCAGGTGGTCGGGCTGCACGTTGAGCACGACGCCCACGTCGGCGGTCTTGTAGCCGAGGCCGGCCCTGAGGATGCCGCCGCGCGCCGTCTCGAGCACGGCGCAGTCGACGAGCGGATCCCGCAGGACCACCTGCGCCGAATAAGGACCGCTCATGTCGCCCTGGGCGATGAGGTGGTCGCGCACGTAGATCCCGTCGGTCGTCGTCATCCCCACGCTGTAACCGGCCGTCCTCATGATGTGCGCTGTGAGCCGCACGGTCGTCGTCTTGCCGTTGGTGCCGGTGACGGCGATGATGCCGATGTCGTGCGGCGCGCCGCGCGGGAACAGCATCTCGAGGATGGGCGCCGCCACGTTGCGGGGCTCGCCCTGCGCCGGGGCCAGATGCATGCGCAGCCCCGGCGCCGCGTTGACCTCGATCACGGCGCCGCCCACCTTCTTGACCGGCTGCTCGAGGGTCGGCGCGATCACGTCGATGCCGGCGATGTCGAGGCCGACGATGCTGGCGATGCGCTCGGCCATGAAGCGATTGGCCTTGTGCACCGTGCCGGTGACGTCGACCGCCGAGCCGCCGGTGGAGAGATTGGCCGTGAGCTCGAGGCGGAAGACCTCTCCGTCGGGCAGCACCGTGGCCAGCGAGTACCCGGCGCGCTCCAGCAGAAACGTCGTGACCGACGAAGTCGACAGCCGCGTCATGACCTTCTCGTGGCCGTAGCCCCGCCGCGGGTTGCGGTTCTCGATATCGATGAGCTGCTGGATGGTGTGCTCGCCGTCGCCCGTGACGGCGGCCGGTTCGCGCATCGCCGCGGCCACGAGTCTCCCGTCGACCACCAGCATGCGGTAGTCGTTGCCGGCGTAGGACTTCTCGACGATGACCTTCTCGCTGACCGCCTTGGCCCGCGCAAAGGCATCGCGCAGGTCGGCCTGGTCGCCGATCCCCGTGGTCACGCCCTTGCCCTGGTGACCGTCGTGCGGCTTGACGACGACGGGGTAGTCGAGCCACTCCGCATCGTCGATGGCCGACTCGACGCGCCGCACGACCGTGCCCTTGGGCACGGGGATGCCGGCGTCCTCCAGCATTTGCTTGGTGAGCTTCTTGTTGCCGGCGGTCTCGACCCCGATCATGCTGGTCCGCGACGTGATGCTGGCCTCGATGCGGCATTGGTATTTGCCCTCGCCCAGCTGCACGAGGTTGTAGTCGTCCAGGCGGAGCACGGTGATGCCGCGGTGCTCCGCCTCCTCCACGATGGCAGCCGTGGACGGGCCCAGATAGTGGTCGGCGCTGATGTCCTCGAGCTCGCGGATGATGCCCTCGAGGTCGATACTGTCGCGTCTGCCCTGCACGATGGCGTTGATGATCTCGATGGCGCGCTCGCCGGCGGTCGCGCCGGCCTCCTCCACCCAGTAGCTGAAGATGACCTGGTAGACGCCGGGCGCGTCGGTGCTGATGGTCTTGCCGAACCCGACCTCCATGCCGGCGATGTACTGCAGTTCGAGGGCCAGGTGCTCGATCACATGCCCGAGCAGGGTGCCCTCGCGCATGCGGCGGATGAGGCCGCCGGGCTCGTCCTCGGAGCAGCGATGCTCCTCCATGCTGGGAACGAGCTCGAGCAGAGTGTCGGTGAAGCCCTCAAGCTGATTGGTGAAGACCTCGTCGTACTCCTGAAGGTCGACCTGAAGGACGATCACCGGGCGATAGCTGTAGTAGTTCGCGCCGCGCAGCGCGCGCCAACCGATGAGCGTGACCATCCCGTGCCTCCTCGCCGTGGCGGGCCGTCAGAACTGAAGCCGCGACCCGGCGGGGCCCGGCCGTGCCATACTACTACCCCAAACGGGGCACACTTGACCCGCGTCGGGCCGTGGACCCGCGCCCGACCGAAATGAGGTGGCCGTGATCCTGCTTCGCGACATCGATGTGTACGCGCCCGAGCCGCTCGGCCGCACCGACGTGCTGCTCGCGGGCGGGCGCGTCGTGGGCGTCGCGCCGGGCATCACGCCGCCGGGCGGCGTCGAGATGGACGTCGTGAACGGCCGGGGCCTGCTGGCGCTGCCCGGCCTGATCGACGGCCACGTGCACATCGCCGGGGCCGGCGGTGAGGGCGGGCCGGCCAGTCGCACGCCCGAGCTGCGGCTGAGCCAGCTGCTCGAGGGCGGCATCACCAGCGTGATCGGCGCGCTCGGCACCGACGGCTTCACGCGCTCGCTCGAGGGCCTGCTGATGAAGGCCAAGGCCCTGCGCGCCGAGGGCGTAGGCTGCTGGATCTACACCGGCGCCTATCAGGTGCCGCCGCCCACGCTGCTCGGCGACGTCGCCCGCGATCTCGCGCTCATCGAAGAGGTGATCGGCGTGGGCGAGATCGCCGTCGCCGATCACCGCTCGTCCGGGCCCACCGTGGACGAGCTCATCCGCCTCGCTGCGCACGCGCGCGTGGGCGGCATGCTCGGCGGCAAGGCCGGCATCGTGAACCTGCACCTGGGCGACGGCGAACGGCCGTTCGAGATCGTCCGCGAAGTGGTGCGGCGCAGCGAGTTGAAGGCGACGCAGTTCCTCCCCACGCACGTCAACCGCAGCGCCGCCGTCTTCGCCGACGCCAAAGAGTACGGCCGCGATAGCTACGTGGACATCACCGCCAGCGCCTACCCCTACTTCCCCGACGAGGAAGTGAAGCCGTCGGCGGCGATCGCGCAGCTGCTGGCCGCCGGCGTGCCCATCGGGCACATCACGATGAGCTCCGACGGCTGCGGCTCGCTGCCGTCGTTCGACGAAGCCGGGGAGCTGGCCAAGCTCGAGACCGGCGAACCGGCGTCCATCTTCCGCGAGTTCGTGGACGCCGTGCGCGACGAGGGCCTGCCCATCGACCAGGCCGTGCGCGTGGTCTCTACCAACGTCGCCGACATCCTCAAGTTGCCGGGCAAGGGGCACATCGTGGCCGGCGCCAACGCCGACCTCGCGGTGCTCGACGAGGACCTGCGCCTGCGCCACGTGATCGCCGGCGGACGGTGGATGGTGCGCGACGGCGAGGTGCTGCGCAAGGGGTCGTTCGAGGCGTAGCCGGCACGGCGGGCGGCAAAGCCGCCCGCCCGTCATCCCCTCAACTGCGCCTGTACCTTCTTGTCGGCGAGGATCACCAGCCGGTGCAGCGCACGCGTGCAGCCGACGTACAGCAGCGAGCGCTGGGCCGGCGTGTCGAGGGCCTCGATATCGGTGATCACCACGGCCGGCGCCTCGAGGCCCTTGAAGCGGTAGATCGAGGAGTACTTGATCTTGCCCGAGCGCAGGTCGACGGCGTCGAGGTCGCTGGGGATGCAGGCCGCCAGCCAGTCGCCGACCTCCTCTTCCTCCCCACCGTCGTCACCCGGCTCCCTGACGAGCGGGTCGAGGCGGTCGCGCCAGGGCTGCCCGGTGAGCTGAGCGGCGGCGCATCTCTCGTTGCCGTAGGGGCTCAGGATGACGACGCGCGGGCCGCCGAAGCCCGCGTCGCGCAGCTCGGTGAGGACGGCCTGGAGCAGCGCAAGCTGCTCGCCGCCGTCCGCATAGCACCTCACCTCGGGCTCGACGTCGTCGTCGGGACGGCGCACGCGCTTGTAGCCTGGAGTCACGTGCCCGCAAGCGCAGGCCAGCCCGGCCACGCGTGGCGTGTTGCGGCAGTTGATGCGCAGCTCGCAGCGCATCGCCGAGATGGGCGCGGCGCCCGCCGCGCGCGCGTCCGCGGGCGGATCGAGGAACTCCTCCACGCTGAGCGCCGCGGCGTCGTAGATGCGCTGCCAGGTGAAGTCGCCGAAGAAGCGCCAGCGGCCGCCGGCGAGGCCGCCGCGCAGGCTCAGGTCGAGCGCGTCGAGGTAGCTGCGGCGGAGCACGTCCTGGGCCTCGTCCAGGACGATCTCGTCGAAGAGGTGGCGCTCGCCCTCGCGTTCGAGCAACGCTTCGAGGGCCATCCCCGGCAGCTCCTCCATCCAGAACTCCTGGCGGCAGCGCTGGGCGCGCGTGGGCGCGATGCCGGCCAGCAGGCGCAGGTGCTCGTGCAGGGTCAGCGCCGTGACGCCGGGCGCCAGCGCGGCGGTCTCCTCCTGGAGCCACCTGCCCAGCGGCCGGTTGAAACAGAGTAGCAGCACGCGCCGCCCGCGCGCGGCGGCGCGGCGCGCCGCCTCGATGGCGAGCAGCGTCTTGCCGGTGCCGGCCGGTCCGTCGAAGACGAGGCGCGGGTTCGAGTCGATCGCGTCGAGCGCCTCGAACTGCTCCTCCGTGTAGTGGCGCACCTCCTCGTCGAGCCGCAAAAGGCGCGACTTGGGACTCTCGAAGAACTCGAAGTCGGGGCGCAGCACGTTGACCAGCGCGTCGCACTGGGCAGGCGTGGGTTCAGCCGCCTCGGGATGGAACCAGCCGGCCTTGTGCTCGACCAGCCGCTTGCGCGCCTGGCCCAGCACTCCCTCGATGAGGCGCGCGATCGGCTGCGCCTGCAGCGCGCGGCGGTCGATGATCTGCCACGAGTTCCACTCCGGCGAGGACTCGGTGAAGTCGATGAACGGGAAGCAGACCGCCGACCAGAAGGGGATGCCGTCGAACTCCGCATGCTGCTTGGCCAGCCGCCGGCGCAGGCTGTGCATGGCGTCGGAGGCCTGGCGGAAGGGCCCGCGGTGATCGGGCTCGGCGCTGCGCCCGTAGTACCAGTCGCCGCCGTGGCGGCGCAATTCGTGGCAGCCCTTGACCTCGACGACGAGGACGCCCTTGCCCGGCACGATGCAGAGGAAGTCGATCTCGCCGGCGAGCTGCCGGCGGTGGTCGGCGATGTCAAAGGAGTGGAGGACCGTCCACGACGAGGTGTCCGGGGTGGCGACCGCGCCGCCGGCGCGAGCCGTGCGGGCGGAGGCAGCCGCGGCGAGAGCGTCGAAGACGACTCGCTCGCCGCCACTCTGCGTGCTCTCCGCGATGGTGGGGGGGATCAGGCGCATCCTGATGGGTGTTCGGCGGCGCAGACGCGACATCCTGTGCTGCTTGCCAAACGGCGACCGGAGCGCAGCGTGCTAGTATCCTCGCCATGATCTACGATCTCGTACACCGGCAGGTGGCGCTCCTCGTCGTCGACGTGCAAGGCGAGTACTTCGACGAGGACGGCCCCGCCTACGTGGAGCACGCGCGCGACATCGTCGGCAACGTGAACCGGCTCATCGACGTGTTCCGCGCCGAAGGCCTGCCCATCGTCTTCGTCAAGCACATGCACCGCGCCGACGGCAGCGACGCCGGCCGCATGGCCGACTTTTCCGCGCCCGGCGAGGAGGACTCGTTCGTCGAGGGCACCCCTCGCGTGGAGCTCATCCCCGAGCTGCACGCGGAGCCGCGCGATCTGGTCGTGGTCAAGCGCCGCTACAGCGCCTTCCTGGGGACCGATCTGGAGGCCGTGCTGCACACGGCCAGTGTGCGAGCCGTGGTGATCTGCGGCCTCATGACGAGCTTCTGCTGCGAGACCACGGCGCGCGACGCGCACGGCCGCGACTTCGAAGTGCTCTTCGCGGCCGACGCCGTCGAGGGCCCGGACCTCGAGGACGCCGAAGGCCGCGAAGTCCCCCACGACGTCGTCCTGGCGAACACGGTGACGGCGCTCGGCGCCGGCTTCGCCGACATCGTCACCACTGCGGACGTCATCGCGCGACTGAGCTGACGGAACGGCGGCGGGCGTCCTCGCCCGGCCGCGCCGACAGCCGCTCGCCCGCGCTCTTCAGCCGCTCGATTCTGCCGCGAATGGATCCGCCTCGGCGCCGTCCGGCGCCTCGGCCATCAGCTGAAGGCGCGCGGCCTCCAGGTCCCGGCGCTGCTCCTCGCCGACCGGCGGGTACCGGGGGTCGATGCGCATCAGCGCGTCCACGATCACCGCGGCGGCGCCGATGCGCGCGAACCATTTGCGGTCGGCGGGGATCACGTACCAGGGTGCCCACTCCGTGCTGGTGTTGCTGAGCATTTCCGAGTACGCCTTCTGGTAGGCGTCCCAGTAGGCACGCTCCTCGGAATCGGCAGCCGAGAACTTCCAGTTCTTCTCGGGCAGGTCCACGCGGCGGAGGAACCGCAGCCGCTGCTCCTCATTGGAGAGGTTGAGGAACAGCTTGACGATGCGGAGGCCCTGGTCGGTGAGGTAGCGCTCCCAATCGTTGATCTCGCGGTAGCGCCGCTTCCAGATGTCGCCTTTTCGCGATGCCTTGGGCAGCGTCTGCCGCTCGAGGACATCGGGGTGCACGCGCACCACCAGCACCTCTTCGTAGTGCGAGCGGTTGAAGATGCCGATCTCGCCGCGCGACGGCAGACGCTGCGCGTAGCGCCACAGGTAGTCGTGGTCGAGCTCCTCGTCCGACGGCACCTTGAAGCTGTGCACCGACACGCCCTGGGGGTTGACGCCGCTCATGACGTGGCGGATGGTGCCGTCCTTGCCGGCGGCGTCCAGAGCCTGCAGCACGACCAGGACGCCATACGTGTCCTGGGCGGCCAGGCGGTCCTGATACTCCGCGAGCAGCTCGACGCCCTGCCGCAACAGCTCCACACCATCCTTCTTCTTCTTCACTGCGGCCTTGAAGGCGGGGTCGAAGTCCCTGGACAGGACCACCTTGGAGCCGGGCTCCACACGGAACGGCGTGATGAGCTCGGCGATCTGCTTCGCCCTCAGGTCCGGCATGTCGTGCCTCCTGTCGTGAGGATGCCGTTCGGGCCGCTCGATCGATCGCGCAGCTCCAGTCTATCTGGCGGAGCCGGACGCGCACGGCGGCGACTAGGCAGTTGTCTTCGCGGCCGACGTTAAGTACCAGGCCGCCCACTGTGCGATAATGTGAATAGGCTCTCTTGCTTGACGGTCGATAGCGCAGCATGGCCGGTCGAGCCGAATGCAGGCACCGGGAGCACTGTGAGCTGGTTCAAGTCGGATAGAGAGAAGTATGCCGCACTCGCAACGGCGTGGGTCTTGCCGGAGCCCAGTCGCTGCGTCCAGTGCGGCGTCTGCTCGTTCAACTGCCCCATCGAGATCGACGTCAGGCGCCACGTGTGGCTCGGCGAGCCCGTGAAGGACAGCCGCTGCCTGACCTGCGGAGAGTGCATCAAGCGCTGCCCCCGCGGCCTGTTGCGCTTCGAGCCCATCGCCGCCACTCACGGCGGTCGCGCCCGGGGAGGGCGCTGACATGGGCCGGCGCCACGTGCTCATCGGCATGGGGCCGGGGGCCATCGCCGCGGCCGAAGCGATCCGTAGCGCCGACGCCGGCGCCGAGATCGTGGTCGTCGGCGCCGATCGGCACGGCTACTACTCCCGCCCCGGCCTCGCCTACTACCTGGCCAAAGAGATTCCCGAGAAGTGGCTGCACCCGCTCTCGGCCGAGGGCCTCGCCGGCCTTGACCTCACCATCGTCAACGAGCGCGCCGACGGCATCGACACCAAGGCGCACCGGGTGATGCTCGAGAGCGGCCGGGAGCTCGTCTACGACCGCCTGCTGATCGCCACCGGATCCACGGCTATCCCCGCCAAGGTGCCGGGCGCGGAGCTGGACGGCGTGGTCAAGCTGGACGACCTCGACGACGCGAACGACATCATCCGCAGAAGCGCCGGCGCCAAGGGAGCGGTGGTCGTCGGAGGGGGCATCACCGCTCTCGAGATCGTCGAGGGCCTGCACGCGCACGGCGTGCACGTTGACTACTTCATGCGCCAGGACCGCTACTGGAAGAACGTGCTGTCCGAGACCGAGTCTCACGTCGTGGAGCAGGAACTGGGCGGCCGAGGCGTGCGCGTCCACAATTACACGGAGCTCGCCGGCATCCTCGGCCGCGACGGCCGCGTGGCTGCCGTCGCGACCGGCGACGGCAAGCGGATCCCCTGCGACCTCGTTGCGGTCGCGATCGGCGTCCACGCCCGCATCGAGCTGGCTCGGGCGGCAGGACTGGCGTGCGGACGGGGGATCCTGGTCGACGAGTACCTCCGTTCGAGCGATGAGGACGTCTATGCGGCCGGCGACGTGGCCGAGCCCGTCGACCACGGCACCGGCCTTCGCACGATGGAGGTCCTGTGGAACTCGGCGGTGCGCAAGGGCCGCACAGCCGGCCTGAACATGGCCACCGAGCCGGTCAGGGCCTACGAGACGGGCATACCCCTCAACGTCACGAGACTGGCCGGCCTCAAGACGACGATCATCGGCAGCGTCGGGAGCGGCGGCAGGGACGCCGATCTCGAAGGCCTGCAGCGCGGCGACAGCCAGACCTGGTCCGAACTTGGTGACGCCGTGGCCATCGAGGCGCAGACCCACGGCGCCCGCGTGCGGCTCGCCGTGGGAGAGCGCGCCTTGGCCGGCGCGGTCGTCATGGGCGACCAGTCTCTGTCGTTCCCGCTGCAGGACCTCATCCAGGCGCGCGCCGACGTGGGCAGCATCGCGGCCGACCTGAAGGCGGCTGGGGCCTCGATCGCCGAGCTCGTCGAGGGCCGCTGGCGAGAGTGGAGGGAGCAGCTTGCCTAGGCAGTCGCCCGAACTCGCGGAGGGATCGCTCACGGCTCCCGCCGGTCGCTCGCGAAAGCTGTTCGGGCGCTCACCCGAGCTCTGGTACGCGCTCATCGCGATCGTCGCGGTGACGGCGCTGTACGCGTTCGCCTACGTGCAGGCCAGCGCACTTCCCCGGGCCTCGAGCCTCATCGGCCACGGTATCGGGATCGTCGGCTTCATCCTCATGCTGGCGACGGTGACCCTCTACTCGCTGCGCAAGCTGCGCAGTGACGCGCGCTGGGGAAGCACTGCCGTCTGGCTGAAGAGCCATATGGTCATGGGCCTCGTGGGGCCGTACATGGTGCTGCTGCACTCGGCGATGAAGTTCAACGGCCTCGCCGGGCTGGCGATGCTCCTGACCGTGGTGGTGGTCATCAGCGGCCTCGTCGGGCGCTACATCTACACGAGGGTGCCGCGGACGATCGACGACGAGGCCGCCGCGGGCGCCCGGGACGAGGATCGCGAGCGGATCGCGAAGCGCAGAAGGGCGCTAGCGACCTGGCATACAATGCACATACCGCTCACGTGGGCGCTCTTCGCCGCCGCCTTCATCCACGTGGTGGCGGCGCTCTACTATGCGACGCTGCAGCGGTAGCGCGAGGCAGGTGACACGGCGATGAGCAGGCGACCGGGCTTCTTCTCACCCATCGGCATCACGGTGGCCTTGGTGCTCGTGGCGGTGGTCGTCGCCGTCACGCTCATCGCCAGCCCGTTCCTGTTCAGCCCCGGATCGCTGAACTCGCAGGCGAAGGCCGCTCCCCTGGGTGGCATCACGAACCACGCCCAGCTCGGCAACCACTGCGGCGCCTGTCACACGGCGCCCTGGAGCGCCCGGGCCATGGCCGACAAGTGCGTCGGCTGCCACACCGACGTCGGCACGCAGATCCGCGGCAAGACCGGGCTGCACGGCACACTCGCGGCGATGCGTTCGGCACCTTGCGGCGGCTGCCACCCCGACCACAACGGGCCGAACGGCGTGCTCACTTCGCTCAACGAGGCGAGCTTCCCGCACTCCATGACCGGCTTCACGCTCACGGGCAAGCACGCCACGCTGCCGTGCGGCACCTGCCACACCGGCGCCAGCTTCCAGAACGCGCCCACGGACTGCAACTCGTGCCACGCCAAGAACGATACCCACAAGGGCGCGTTCGGGACGCAATGCGGCTCGTGCCACGGCACCTCGAGCTGGGCCGGCGCCAACTTCAGCCACAACATCTTCCCGGTGAACCACGGGACGAACCAGCAGGCCTCGACGTGCCAGACGTGCCATCCCAGCGGCACCTCGACCTACACCTGCCTCGGGTGCCACGCACACACGCAGGCAAGCGTGCAGTCCGGCCACGAGGGGCAGTCTCTCGCCCAGTTGACGGACTGCATCAAGTGCCATCCGGGTGGGCGTCAGGCCGGGAACTGACGTGATCTGCGACCTTCGGCACCGGCAGGTCGCCCTGCTTGTCATCGACGTGCAGGGCGAGTACTTCGATGCGGACGGCCCCGCGTACGTGGAGCACGCGCGAGACATCCGTAAGATCTGCAACTGATCGGTACTCGCCTTCTGTGAGCAGGTGACGACGGAGACGCGCTTCGCGCACCGAAAGCGACCGTGGGCGTCCGCCGGGTGCAGCCCAAGCCGCAACTTCGCACGCTGGCGGGTCCTGAGGCCGCAACGCGAGCACGGCTTCCAGCGCCGGCACCAGGTCTGTGTCGCTGGAGAAGAGGATGCCGACGTCGCAGGCGCGGTTGGCGACCATCACCACGAAGTCGACGGCCAGCGCCACGTCGATGCCCTTCTCCTGGGCGGCTCGCCTTGGCCAGTCGTTCGGATGGTCGATGCCGGCGAGGCACTCCTCGGCGTCGGCGGCGTTCATACCTCCGGGAGCTGATGCCGTGCGTAGCTTGCGACCCGGATGGTCAGCGCCCGGTCGGCACAGCGACTGAGCTCGCGGTTGACTCGCCGATAGGGCTGCAGCGCCACAATGTCCTTCGTCGGGTCGAGGCGCCGAGCCGCTCGTATGGCCGGTACCAGATCCGTGTCGCCGGTCACCAAGACCGCCGTGTCGCACATGTCTTTGCAGATGAGCTCAAGGAGCCTGGCGCCGATAGCGACGTCCGTCTCCTTCTCCTCCCATCCGACGAACCCGCCGCCGCACAGGGGACACAGCTGATTCTTGGCCTTGAAGTGGCCGAGATGGAGCTGCACACCGGTCGCTTCGAGAGCCTTGAAGTACGCCACCTGACGCGTGACCGTGCCGGGACGTCGTGACTCGCGATGGTGAGCAACGGCCGAGAAGTACATGACGGAGGTCACGGCGCTGCGACCCGGAAGGGCATGGAGGTAGGAGCGACAAAGGGCGGAGACGTCGAGACCGCGGAGCAAGCGCCGGGTGACACGCTCCGCGTCGAGAGCAGAGTGGTACAGGTTCAAGCCGTCGACAAGGAAGACGCAGCGGTTGACGATTACCTCCAGAAAAGGAAAAACCCCGGGGTCGCAACCCCGGGGGGGCCACGGGATATACCCGTGGGGGAGAATGATGAAAGTGTCTCACGCCATCCCGAACACGTCAAGAAGTCGCTGCAAATGTCGACCTTCCGCAAAGGCCGGCACGCGTACGTGGCCGTCGTAGAACGGGCATTCACAGCTCGCTCGTGGTGAGCAGTCCAGGCAGCTCGGGGTCGATGCCGGCGAGGCACTCCTCGGCGTCGGCGGCGGCGTGGTTGGCGGCGCCGCAGAGCGCCGCCGCGGCGGCGAGGAGGCGCTGGGCGTCCTGGGCCTCGGCGAACTCGTTGGTGTGGTCGGAGACGACGAGCTCGAGGCCGAGCTGGTCGGCCGCGGCGGCGGCCAGGGCGGAGCGCCGCCGCAGCTCGCGCACCTGACGGCGGAGCGACGCGAGATCGGCCTGCGCCCGCTCGCGCGAGCCCGTCAGCGGCGGAGAGGCTGCGCCGCCGCCTTCCTCACGCAGCTCCTCGATGGTGTCTTCGTAGTAGTCGATGAGCCGCGCGAGACGGGCGGCGAGCGCCTGCGGCACGCCGCCCTCCACCAGATCCTCGGTCTCGAGCTCCCCGGCGCACAGCTCCGGGCAGTCCGGGTTGATGCAGATCCACAGGCAGCCGTCCGCGTCCGCCTGGCTCAAGTTGGGGAGCAGCGGCTCGCCGCAGGAGTCGCAGGTCGGGGCGAAGGGCTCGGGCATGGGGACCTCCTTGGGGCGCGGACGTCGGCCGACAGGAGGACTATGCCACGATCAAATTAGGATCGTCGAGAGCAGGCAGGCCGCACCCGCGCATACATGCGGACCACCCGCCAACAGAATCTCTACTCATCCAGAGACCCGGTGTTGTGCACGCTGGCGCGGACATCGTCAAAGCCGGCATCGATCGCCTGCTGCAGCAAGGCATTCACGTCCAAGTCGTGGGACTGATCGGTCGAACTCCATGCGCTCCAGGTGCCCACCTCGTGGTCCCGGACTTCGATCTCGACAAATAGCGTTGTGCGCCCAGTGATCGGAGTGTTGGGATCCAGCACGCTTGCCTCCTAAATTCGCCGTCGTTGCCAGCCTGGCACATCTGGGCTCCGTTGTGTGTCCCGACACAGTGCCGTAGACTCAGGTCGTGCGCATCGGCGACATCCTTAGGTATCCGTACACGCCGGACCCTTCGACCGCTGAGGTCGATGGTTTCCCCAACTTCTTCAACCAGGTCTGGCTGCCAGGCTCGCCACTTCCGAAACTCGATCGGGGCATCAGTCCCATCGCCCCCGTGTCTGCAGTTGACGGGACTAGGCGACCCGCCATTCTCATCCGAGGCAATCCTCACAGGGCCGGATCTATCGTCACGCCCTGGCAAGACCATTTCAGTCCAGACACCGGACATATCCGCTACTACGGAGACAGGAAGGTCGACCAACCCGGGT
>JADGPQ010000203.1 GCA_017882325.1 Thermoleophilia bacterium | reverse complement strand
CTGGGGCACATGACGCGGCGCGCTCCGCACGGGACGCGCCGGCTGGAGGGCAGCGGCTGCTCGGCGGTCGTCGCCAGTCTATCTGTTTTGCGGGGGCGCTACGAGACTGACAGCGCCCGCTTCGGGCAGGAGCGACCGCTCGTCGTGCGCCGCGTAGGTCCACACCGGTTTCGCGGATGAGTGTCCCAAACGATTGATGCCATACATAGGGGAACGGGCATACTGCCGCTACGGTACTTCCTCTGTGGGGGCGAAGGCCGAAGAGAAGGCGCGCGAGCACGTGCGGACCGAGAAGGCGCTCGAAAATGGTTGACGCAGAAGCTCAAGAGCAAACAAGCCGTCTGGAGGGCGAGAAATCGCGCCTCGAAGAGAACGTGCGCGAGCACGTGCGCAGCGAGAAGGCGCTTGCGACGGAGCGCGATTTCTTCGCCGCTGTGCTGGAGTCGGCCGACGCACTCATTCTCGCGCTCGACAGCGCCGGACGTATCCTGGGAGTCAATCGCGCCGTGAAGCTCGCGACCGGCTACGGCGATGACGATCTGCTCGGTCGCGAGTTCATCTCCGCGCTCCCGATCCGCGAAGCTGCCGCCGGGCTAGGCGACGGCCTGCGGCGCCTCGGCGAGGGTGCAGGCGTGTACGCGT
Organism: Thermoleophilia bacterium; assembly: GCA_017882325.1. Taxonomy (GTDB): domain Bacteria; phylum Actinomycetota; class Thermoleophilia; order UBA2241; family UBA2241; genus CAIXSE01. The sequence goes on along the minus strand of JADGPQ010000203.1, from coordinate 4,551 downwards.
TCGAGAGCCATTGGGTGACGAATGTTGGGGAGCGGCTGCTCGTCGCCGGCTCACTGACGCCGCTGCGCGATGCCGGCGGGACGCTGAGCCAGGTCATCGTCACGGCGTCCGACATCTCCGAGCGCCGCGCCCTCGAGGACGAGCTGCGAGCGATGTCACTGCGCGACGACATGACGGGGCTCTACAACCGCCGCGGCTTTGCGCTGCTGGCCGAGCAGCGGCTAAAGGAGAGCCGACGATCCGGGTCGACCCTGACGATCGTCTACGCGGACGTCGACCGCTTGAAGTCCATCAACGACGGCTTCGGTCACGACGCCGGCGACATCGCCATCGGTCTCTGCGCTCGGGCGCTGGAGGCGACGTTTCGCGAGTCCGACATCGTGGCTCGCATCGGAGGCGACGAGTTCGTCGTACTCGAGGAAGCGGATGCGCCCTCCATCAGTACTGTGACGATGCGCCTCGAGCAGGAGCTCGACCGCCAGACGTCAGCTTCGGACTTACGGGTCTCCGTTTCGCTGACGCTCGGGTTCGCCCACTCCAAGCCTCCGCATGCTCTCTCTCTGGATGACCTGCTGCAGCAGGCCGATGCCTTCATGTACGAGCATAAACACCGCGCAACGCCTCAGTCGGCGTAGACGCGCCGGCCGCTCCCTCGGCGCTGCCCGCTACCACCACGGTTCGCGGCACAGCTGTTCGTAACGTATCAAGCGCTCGGAAATCTCCGGCAATGACCTGCCCTGCACCCCTGATATCGGTCCACCCTGAGGTTGTGGTCTTTGGACCGCGGAATCGCGAGTCTTGCGTCACGCCAAACGGATCACCGCCATGGCGTCTGACCCGGTAACTATGGCAAGCTTCGTTGGTGTCTGCTCCCACCGAAGGTGAAGGAGAGCTGGAACATGGCGAAGCCGAAGCTGAGATTGAAGCCCGTCGTCGAACTGCCGAAACGGCACAGGACGAGCGCGTACACGCTCCTCGTACAGGACTTCCTGAAGAGCAAGGACGCGCACGCGGAGATCGAGAACGCCCCGAAGAACGGTGCCACCAGTCTGCGTAACGCCGTGAAGAACCTCGGCGTCGGCGACAAAGTTGAGGTCAAGACGATTGGCGGGCTCGTCTACCTGACGAAGAAGTAGCCTGATTCGCGCGAGTGGTGCGTGCCGCTCGAGGAGAAGGGCCCCGCGTTGCGCGGCACCTTCATCATCGATCGCGACGGCGTCTTGCGCTCCGCCTGCGTGCACGACGACGACGGCGCTCGCAACACCGACGAGATGCCGCGCGTCCTCCCGGCGCCGCAGACCGGCGAGCAGTGCCCGGTGGACCGGCCCTCGGGCAAGGCGACTCTGTGATAGGGATAGGGAGGCCGGCTCGCTGGGTAGTCCAGGGGTGCAGACTAGGGCGAGCGAGGGCGGGGGGTGACGGTGATGGCCGTCTACGAGTTCAGGTGCAAGAAGTGCAAGCGGAAGTTCGCGGTGACGTGCCACATCGAGGAGCGCGACGCGAAAGCGGTGTGCCCCAAGTGCGGCAGCCACGAGGTCGAGCAGAAGTACACGGCGGACTTCTCATCGCCGCGGCCCGACAAATACTGACCGTGGGCCGGGGCACAGGTGGCCCAGCCCAGGCCTGGCAGCCCGTGACCGTGCCCATCTCCGAGCTCACGTGCGACGTCTGCGGCGAAGCCTTCGCGATCATGGCAGCGCTCAGTGAGCGCGACGAGAACGGGCAGACGTAGCCTGAATCCCGCGAAGCAGTCCAGACTGAGAGAGTGGTGCTCGGCCGCCAGGAGGAAGCAGGTCTTGCCTTGAGCCGGCTCGAGATCGGGCCGCGACGCTTCTGCTGAGGCGCCGGGGAGACTCTCAGGTGTGCTCAGACTTGTCGCCGCAGGCATGAGCGCTGTGAGCCGTGGCTGTGCCCGGATCGACTGGCTTCCTCATCGACGAGGAGCCGCGGGGACGTTCGGCGGCGCTCGCTGTGGATCCGCTCGCGGAGCCCCTCTCGCCCTGGGCGCCCTCGGACCGGCGGCGAGAGCAACAGGTACGACGACGAGGGCGATCGCCGCGGCGATCGCGAGTGCGAACAGCTTCTTCTTCATTCGGTTACCTCCCAGAGCATTGTGGACACGACTCGGACGCTTCGTGGATCCGCGCCTTCTACAGTGTTAACGAGGGGGCGACCGCGAATCTTGTGGACGCGGTCCAGAAACTTGCCGAGGCTCCGCCTCACGCTTCAATCCGTCCCTGGACGTGCAGAGTGAGCTTCGGCGCCGGCCCGACCCCATCTTCGCCGTCAGGAGGAAGTTGGCGATCTGATGTGCAGGCAACTTGATGCACAGGGCGCAGTTGGATACAGCCGTGTTCATCGAGGCGATGGATCGCGGCTTTGCGCCCTGCGTCGAGGTCAACCCCACTCCGGCCTCAGTCCAGCCGATCCGCCCCTCGATCCATCGCGCAGACCCACGCTTACCTCAGGCCCGGCCATTCAAGAGCGTTGAGAGTGAAGATGTCAGAGGCCGCTTCGACGTCAGCGAGAGTCACACCGACGGCTGGGCAGCGAGCGGCTACCAGCACCATTGACAGCAAATTCCGGACCCCCTCAAGCGTCGATGAACGACCGCGAAGGACGCCGGGTCTGCGGACCTTCGCCGGGCGTCGCCGCCCGCCGAGCGCGGGCGTCGGCGTCGACGCGGGCGATCTAGACCCCGGCTGCGACTTCTGGACGGCGTGTCACGCCACGATTCTCCCGCGCGATCGCGGCCGCCAACCTTCGTTCGTCACGGATTCGGCGCAGCGCCAGGGCGGCCACGCCCGCCGTCAGCACGGTGGCCACGCCGCCGAGCGCGAGTGTAAAGCGCACGCCGAAGTGCGCGGCACACAAGCCGGTCAGCGGCGCGCCGATCGGCGTGGAGCCGAGGAAGACCATCGCCCATAATGCCATCACGCGGCCGCGCATCGCTCCGCTCGAATGGAGTTGCAGCAGCGAGTTGGCCGTGGCGATGAAGAGTACGCTGGCGGCGCCCATGGGCACCAGGAACAGCAGCATGAGCGCCAGCGAGGAAGCCACAGCGACGGCGGCGAGCAACACCCCGAACGCGAATGTGACCACCACGAGCAGCCGATAGCTGGGCCGGCGACGGGAGGCGGCGATCAGCCCACCGATCAGGGCGCCGACGCCCATGGCGGTGGTCAGGGCGCTGTAAGTGCCGGCGCCACGGTGGAAGAGGTGCGCGAAGAGCGGCAGGACGACGCTGAAGTTGTAGGCGAGCGTGCCGATCACGGCCATCATGATGAGCGGCACGCGCAGCTCCCAGGTCGCCCAGGCGTAGCGAAGCCCGGCGCGGATCTGGCCCTTGGCGCCGGCCACAGGCGGCAGGCGGTGCAGCTCGCCCGGACGCATGGCGTACAGCGCCACGAGCACCGCGAAGAACGAGGCCGCGTTGAGCATGAAGGTCCACGACATCCCGGTCGTGACGATGAGGATGCCGGCAATCGCCGGCCCCACGACGCGGGACGCGTTGACGATGACGCTGTTCAGGCCCACGGCGTTAGCGAGGTCCTCGGGACCCACCATCTCCACGACGAAGCTCTGCCGCGCGGGATTGTCGACCGAATTGATGGCGCCCATGACAAAGGCCAGCACCCACACCATCCACAGCTGAACCGCGCCGCTCGCCACGAGGACGCCGAGCACGAGGGCCTGCGCCGTGAACGCGGCCTGCGTGGCCAGGAGCACTTTGCGCTTGTCAAAGCGGTCGGCCACCAGACCGCCGATGGCACCCAGCACGAGCACAGGACCGAACTGGAGCGCGGCTGTGATACCGAGGTCGACGGCGCTGCCGTGGAGCTGAAACAGGACGAGAGCACTCTGGGCTACGGCCTGCATCCAGCTGCCACTCTGCGAGACGGTCTGGCCGAAGAACCAGAGACGATAGTTGCGCGTGCGCAGCGAGCGGAACATGCGTTCAAGGAAAGCCGGCCCGCGGCGCCCGCCGCCTTTCGCAGGAAGGTAGCTCACCGTTCGTCCTCGAGCAAGCGCTCGAGGACCGGCAGGGCGTCCACCAGGACGGCAAGCTGCGCTTCGTCGAGCTGACGCAGGCGCTTGGCCAGATAGGCGGTCTTGCGGGTGCGCGTGCGGCGCAGCGTGCGTCGGCCTTCGCCGGTCAGGCTCACGCGAGCGATACGCCGATCGGCGGGGTCCGTCTCGCGTCGCACGAGACCACGTTCCTCAAGGGCGGCCACCATGCGCGTCACGCTCGGCGGCCTGACGAGCTCACGCACGGCGAGCTCCCCGAGGGTGATCGGGCCGAGGAGCTCGATGCTCACGAGAGCCGAGATGAGCGAGGGACTCAAGTCCCCCGCCGCCTGACCGCGCAGGCGTCGCGCCAGACGGTTGAGAACTAGGCGCAGGCGAGCCGCAAGCTCGGGGGCCACTGGTGAGCGCGCGGCACTGGTACCTGTGAGCTTGGTCTCAATGTTCGGAGTCTTGGTCACGGCGATAGTTTACCAGACTAATTAGTCTTGAGAAATAGACGTCGGTTGGCGCCAGACTGACCTG
>JADGPQ010000202.1 GCA_017882325.1 Thermoleophilia bacterium | reverse complement strand
AAGCTTCGGGCACTGCATGGGGATGTGCGGTCCGCTGGTCACCATCCTCGGCGTCACCGCCCGCCGCGACGGCTCACGGCTTCACCTGGGCGACCACGTGCTGTACCACGCCAGTCGCGTGAGCGTGTACGCACTCCTCGGCCTGGCGGCGGGAGCGGTGGGCTCTTTCGTCCGTCTCGGCAGCGGTCTGAGCACCGCGGCAGGCCTCCTCAGCCTCGTCCTCGGGGCCATGGTGATGGTGCTCGGCGTCACGTTCGTCGCAGGGACCGGCTGGGCAGGCCGAGCACTGTGGGGTGGTGAGGCGCTCACCGGCGCCATGAGCCACGCCGTGAAGCGCGGTGGGGTCTCCGGCGTCATGGCTCTGGGCGCGTTGAACGGTCTGTTGCCCTGTGGTCTCGTGTACAGCGCCCTGCTGGCCGTGGCAGCCGGGGGCAGCCCGCTTGGCGGCGCGGCGGCCATGATCGTCTTCGGTGCCGCCACGATACCCGTGCTGATCACCGTCGGCCTGGGCGCCTCGCGCCTGGGCGCCCGCCCTCGGGCGGTACTGACCCGGGTCGCCGGCGCCCTCATCGTCCTCGTGGGAGCCCAGCTCGCATTGCGTGGCGCCGCCGAGCTGAGCCTTCTCCCGCACCTGCAGCTCGGCGGCCTGATGCTGTGGTGAGACCTGCCGACAGCTGCGACCTCTGCGGCCTGCCACTACCCGTCCCGCCACTCACCGCAGCCTTCGACGGCACCGACAAACGGTTCTGCTGCGAAGGGTGCCGGCGCGTGTACGACGTGGCCGCACGGAGCGGCATGCTCGACGACGTGCTACCGGGACGCCGCCCTCAGGCGCCGTCGCTCGACGTCGTTCTTGGGCGGGGCGAGACCGCCTATTTCTCGGTCTCGGGGATGTGGTGTTCGGGGTGCGCCGTCGCGGCCGAGCGCGCGCTCGGCCGGCAGCCCGGCGTCAAGAGTGCGGACGTCAGCTTCGCGGCCGAGCGCGGCCGCATCCAGTACGACCCGAGGGTCGTCGAGCCCCCGGCCGCCCTCGGCGTGCTCGGCCGCATGGGCTACGACGCGCGCCTGCTGACGGAGCCCGGCAGGCGCGAGCGCGAAAGGCTCGAGGAGCGCACCCTCCTGCATCTCGTCGTCTCCGTGGCGCTCGGCATGCAGGTGATGCTGATCTACGTGCTCCGCCTCTACCCGCTGTATTCGCGCGGCGCCTTCGACCTGCCCGAGGTGGACGCCTTCGAGTACGCCGCGTGGGCCCTGACCACGCCGGTGCTGTTCTACGGCGGCTTCTCCTTCCTGCGCGGCGCCTGGCAGGCGCTCGTGGCGCACACCGCGACCATGGACACCCTCGTCGCGCTGGGTACCCTGAGCGCCTACGTCTACAGCGTCTGGGCGACGCTGCGCGGTGGCGAGGCCACGTACTTCGACTCGGTCGGCATGATCACCGCGATCATCATGCTGGGCCGCTACCTCGAGGTCGTGGGCGGCGCCCGGGCGCGCAAGGACGTCCGCCTGCTGCTCAACCTGCAGCCCGATCGTGCGTCACGCCGTGTCGGCGGCGCCTGGGTCGACGGGCGCGCCGACGATCTCGCCGTGGGGGACGTCGTCCTCGCGCGGCCGGGCGAACGCATCGCCGCGGATGGCGAAGTCGTCGAAGGCGCCGCGGCCGTGGACGAGTCGCTGCTCACGGGCGAATCGGCACCGGTGGAGAAGGGGGCGGGCTCGCTCGTCTTCGGCGGCTCGCTGGTGGCCGATAACGGCCTCGTGTACCGCGTGACGCACATACCGCGCTCCTCGCGGCTCGCCCAGGTCGCCGAACTCGTACAGCGCACGCTCGCCACCCGAGCCCCTGCGCAGCGCCTGGCAGACCGCGTCTCGGCGCTCCTCGCCGTGACGATCGTGATCGCGGCCGCGGTGTGCTTCGTGAGCTGGTGGTTGGCCAGCGGCTCCCCCGGCAAGGCGCTCCTGACCGCCGTCGCCATCCTGGTCGTCGCCTGCCCCTGCGCCCTCGGTCTGGCGACACCGCTCGCCCTGTCGGTCGCCCTGGGCCGCGCCACCCGCGCCGGCATCCTCGTGCGCAACGCCGCCGCGCTCGAGACCGCCGCGCGCATCACGCGCGTCGCCTTCGACAAGACCGGCACGATCACCGAGGGAGCCATGTCTGTGGTGGGCGCCGTTGTCGCCGCAGGTTCCGGGCTGGACCGGCAGCAGCTCCTCTGCCTCGCGAGCGCCGTGGAAGTGCGCTCCGCGCACCCCGTGGCGCGAGCGATCGCCGCCGCCTGCCCACGTCCGGAGCTCGCCGCGTCCGAGCAGAGAGGCCTCCGGGGACTCGGCGTCAGCGCCCGGCTCGAGCGTCGCGGTGAGCGCGTCCTCGTCGGGTCGGCCGGCTTCGCCGGCGTCGCCGACGACTCCCCGCTCGTCGGCGAGACCGTACAGCACCTCGCCGAGGGCGAGACGGTCGTTTGGGTGGCGGAGGGCGAGCGCGAGCTGGGCTTCATCACGCTGCGCGACCAGCCCAATCCGACGGCCGCGGCGGCCGTCGCCGCCCTTGGGGCCCTCGGCATCACGGCCACCCTGCTCTCCGGAGACGACCCCGCCACCACCACCGCCGTCGCCCGAGCGATCGGCCTCGACGAGAGCGAAGGCGGCGTCGCCCCGGAGGCGAAGGCGGCGCGCATCCTCGATCGGCAGGCCCGCGGCGACCGGGTCGCCATGGTCGGCGACGGTGCCAATGACGGGCCCGCCCTCGCCCAGGCCGACGTGAGCTTCACCGCGGCGGGCGGCACGGACATCGCGGCTGAGACCTCGGACATCGTGCTGCTACGCCGCGACCTCACACTGGTGCCGCGCTTCATCGAACTCTCACGCAAGGTCCGCGGCATCGTGCGCGAGAACCTCTGGTGGGCCTTTGCTTACAACGCCGTCGCCGTGCCGGTGGCCGCGCTCGGCCTGCTCACCCCCGCATTCGCGGCCGTGACCATGTCGGTCAGCAGCCTGGTCGTGGTGCTCAACTCGCTGCGGCTGCGGCGGTAATCGGGCGATGCAGGTGGCGCTCCGCGTCGGCCGGCGCCGCGTCGACGCACAGCTTTTGATGTGAGTACTCTCTCTCCATCGCAAGTGAAGTCCAGAAGGCGCGAGACAAGCGCACGAAGAAGCTCATGCCTGGCTCCGGTGACGTAGACGTCGAGGTCGGCCGCCATGGCGAAGGCCAGTGCCACCGCTGTCGACATCCTGCCGACGAGACGCCTCGTCATGGCCCAGCACCGCTGAGCACGGCTCAACATGAGAACGACGCAGAACCTTGGACTGTGCAGCACCTTTGCACACCAGACACCACGGGCGACCACGGCTTCCTCATGATGCTGAACCTGTTTCTCTTCGTGTTGGCCGGCGTCCAGGCGGCGGCTCTTCTGATCGCCGCCAAGCGGGCCGATGCGATAGCCTCCGAAGTCGCCATACACACCGAGAAGAACACCGAGGACCTCAAGGCGCTCATGCAGGAGAACACCGCCCTGACCCTGCAGGTCAAGAAGAACACTGATCTGCTCGAGGAGATCCACCGTCACGTCACCGCACTGGGTGCGCCGCTCGTGCTTCCGGACGAGCGCGACGATGCGGAGGGCTCTCCGCCCTCCACCTGAGCCCGGCCCCTATCGCGAGCCCGATGCCGGCGCTGCTGAACGGCTCGGCGGCGGGCGCACCCGACGGCAGGCGGTGGTTCTCCTTCAACGGAAGAGGACCGCTCGAAATCGGATACCCTAGCGGCTGATGGGTGATGAGGCCGTGGGGCTCATCCTGGTCTGCGATTCGGGAGGGCGTCATGGAGGAGCGCGTCGCAAGCACGAAGGACCTGACCGACGGCCAGATGATGACCGTGCTGGTCGGCGGCGAGAAGGTCTTGCTTGCCAGGGTCGACGGCCAGTTTTACGCCACCTCTGACCGCTGCCCGCACTGGGGCGGGCCCCTGCCCGAGGGCACGCTCTGCGGGCCGCGACTACTCTGCCCGTGGCACAAAGCCACGTTTGACGTACGAAGCGGCGACCTGCTCGAGCCGCCGGCGCTCGACGGCATCGTTGCGTTCCGCGTGCGCGTCGATGGCGATGACGTGTACGTGGACCGCTCGGAAGAACCGCGCCTCGTCGTGATCATCGGCGGCGGCGCCGCCGCCGCCGCGGCCGTCGAAGAGCTGCGCCATGAGTGCTTCGTGGGCCGCATCCTGATGATCAGCCCCGAGGACGGCTGGCCCTACGACCGTCCCAACCTGAGCAAGGACTTCCTGGCCGGCGAGCTAGAGGCCACGTTGCTGCCCCTGCGCTCGCCGGAGTTCTACGAGGAACACGCTATCGAGCGCATCGTCGGGCGTGTGGTGGAGCTCGATGTCACGACGCGCACGATCACGCTCGAGGACGGTAGCACGCTGACGCCCGACGCTGCCCTCGTCGCCAGCGGCGCCCGGCCACGCCGTCTCGCCGTGCCCGGCGCCGAGCTGCCGGGCATCTTCACCCTGCGCTCGCTCGAGGACGGCGAGGCGCTGACCAGCGCCGCCGGGAAGGCCAAGCGCGCCGTCGTCGTCGGGGCGAGCTTCATCGGCATGGAGGCCGCGGCCAGTCTCGTGCGACGCGGCCTCGACGTGACCGTCGTCGGGCCGGGGTCGACGCCGTTCGCAAGCGTCCTCGGCGAGGTCGTGGGCCGCGTAGTCCAGGCCTGTCACGCAGAGCACGGCACGCGCTTCGCCCTGGGGCGCGAAGTCAAGAGCTTCGTGGGTGACACGGCCGTGCAGGCCGTGGAACTGGACGACGGCACGACGCTGCACGCCGATGTGGTCGTCGTCGGCATCGGGGTCGAGCCTGCGACGGACTTCGTGCGTGGGGTCGAGTTGGACTCCGACGGCGGTCTCCCTGTGGATGAGAATCTCAGCGTCTCCCCGGGCGTGTGGGCGGCCGGAGATGTGGCTCGCTACCGCGAGCCGCACACCGGTAGCGATGTGCGCATCGAGCACTGGCGCCTCGCCGAGCAGCACGGTCGTGCCGCGGCCGCCGACATGGCCGGCAGGGGGCGGCGGTTCGCCGGCGTCCCGTTCTTCTGGACGCAGCACTTCGACCTCGAGCTCGGCTACGCGGGCGCCGGTCAGGGCTGGGAGGAGGTCGTCATGGTCGGGGATCCGGCGGCGCGAGACTTCACGGCCTTCTACGCCAGCGGCGAC
>JADGPQ010000201.1 GCA_017882325.1 Thermoleophilia bacterium | reverse complement strand
TCCATCGCCCGATGCTATCAGTCGAGCGGCTCCAGAACGGTGAGGCCTTCGGCGCGTGCGGTTCGGTTCAGCACGAGATCGAAAGAGGCGAAGGCGAAGGACTCCTCGCCGGCCGCGGTCGCCGCCTGTGGCCCGCCCGGGCGACGGAAGACGCTCAGCGGGCGCAGTGGCCGGCCGATATCGGGAGTGTGGACACTCTTCCTCGGCGGCCGCTGCTTGCCCTTCTCGCCGGTGCTCTGCCGGCGCTACTGCTCGTGGCGCTGATGCTGGCTTCGGCGCCCGCGAGTGCGTCCGGCTACGGCGCCAACGCGCCCATCCCCTTCCTGTTGCTCCCGCCCGACAACCCGTGGAACACGCGCGTCGACGCATTGCCGCTCGACCCGAACTCCGCCGACTACATCGCCCACATGGCGCCCGGCACCGGGCTGCACCCCGATTTCGGCACCCTGTGGGAAGGCGCCCCGGTCGGGATCCCGTATGTGGTGGTGCCGGGCGACCAGCCCAAGGTGCCCATCGACTTCTATTACGCCGACGAGAGTGACCCCGGTCCGTACCCCATCCCGCCGGATGCGCCGATCGAGGGCATGGGCGGACCCTTCGAGGACGGCGATCGCCACGTGCTGGTGCTCGACGCCGACGACCAGCTGCTCTACGAACTCTACGCCGCGCACAAGGACGGCGACGGCTGGCACGCGGGGTCGGGCGCGATCTTCGATCTGACCAGTAACGGCCTGCGCCCAGACGGATGGACGTCAGCCGACGCCGCGGGCCTGCCGATCCTGCCGGGTCTGGTGCGGTACGACGAGGCCGTGGAGCAAGGCTTCATCGACCACGCGTTGCGTTTCACGGTCGAGACGACGCAGCGCGCCTACGTCTATCCGGCGGCGCACTTCGCCAGCGCGGAGACGGACCCGGACCTGCCGCCGATGGGGCTGCGCGTGCGGCTCAAGGCGAGCTACGACATCAGCGGCTTTCCCCGCGAGCCGCGCGTCGTGCTCCAGGCGCTGAAGACCTACGGGATGATGGTCGCGGACAACGGCTCTGACTGGTACGTCAGCGGGGCGCCGGATCCGCGCTGGGACGACGAGGCGCTCAGCGCCATCCGCGCGGTCAAGGGCAGCGACTTCGAGGTCGTCGACTCGCGTTTCCTGGCACCGGAAGCGTTCGTGGTCTCGCTGCCGCAGACCGCCGTTGTGCGCGAGGGCCAGGTGTGGACGACCGGCGGCTCGTTCGTCGACGACAGCGGCTCGGCGTGGACGGCGACCGTAGCATATGGCGCCGGCCCGGGGCCGCTCAGCTTAGCTCCAGACAATACCTTCGTGCTGGCGCACACGTGGCTCGATGACGGGACGCGCCGAGTGCCGGTCGTCGTGACCAGTGACGTGGCCCGCACGGCTGAGGCACGCGTCGCTGTCCACGTGGTCAACGTGGCACCTCGGGTACGCGCCGGGGGGAAGGCGAGCGTGGTCGCAGGCGTGCTGCTCACGCGCCGCGGCTCGTTCGCCGACCCCGGCGCCGATTCGTGGAAGGGCGCCGTGGCCTGGGGCGATGGGTCGGCGCGCACGGCGCTGCACTTGCGCGCCGACAAGACCTTCAGGCTGGCGCACCGCTTCCCCCGCGCCCGCGGCCGCAGGTACACGGTCGTCGTGACGGTGCGCGACGACGACGGCGGCCGCGGCACGGCGCGCTTCACAGTGACGGTGCGCTGAAGCGCCGGGCGCGCCGCCAGCTTCGCCGGGCGCGCCCTCAGAACGCTCCGGGGCCGATGTACGCGTCGAGGTCGGCGCCGACCTCTTCGTAGATCCCCCACACCTTCTTCACCGGGCTGAGGTTCTTCCAGTAGCCCTTGCTGCCCAGCGGGGTGATGAGGATGTCGCCGGGGCCGGCGATCAGCAGCTCGCCGTCGTCGTCGGTGATCTCGACCTGGCCCTCGATGATGTAGGCGATCTCGTGGTACGGGCGTTCGAAGTGCCGACTCTGCTCGTCGCGACGCCAGAGGCCGAAGCTGAACTTCTCGTCGACTGAGTGCGCCGCGGTGAATTCCTGACCGGGCGCCTCTGTCTCGTCCGAGCTGTGTAGAGCCTGTTCCCAGATCACGTCTTCGGGCTTGATGACGCGGATCTTGACGGAGCGCTTCTCGCTCATGAGTCCTCCTCACGTGGGCCGGTGCCGGTCGTCTGAGGCGAGCGTACAATGGCGCGGACCCGTTGTCGCCGTCACCGAGGAGAGTGCGTCTTGAGCGAGCCGCGTTCCGCGCTGGAGGAGAAGGTCGTCGAGGCGGCCCTTGGGGCGCGCGGCAAGGTCGTCGGGCTTGTCACCGAGCTCGTCGCCTGCGACATCACCTACCTGCCCGGCCATGCCGACGCGGAGGGTGCCGGCAGGGCGGTCGAGGCCGAAGTGGTCGACCGCCTGACCGCAGCTGTGGCCGGCGGCCCGTGGTTCGCCGAACGCCCTCCGCGTTTCCGCTGGACGGAGGACGTCGTGCCGGCCGAGATGCCGCCCGATCACCCGCCGGCCGTGACCGCTGTGGAGTGCGCCGCGCTTGTCGATCGGAGCGGCAAGCCCGCCGGCCTCGACAGCTGGCACGACGCGGCCAGCTTCACCGCGGGCGGCACACCCACCCTCAGCTTCGGACCCGATGGCATCGAGACCGCTCACGCCGCCAACGAGCGCGTGAGCGTCCAGAGCCTCCTCGACTTCACGGCCGCCGTCGCCGTGATGGCGATGCGCTGGTGCGGCGTGGCCGGTACGCAACGCCAAGGAGGACCCCGATGACCCAGTACCGGCTTCGAACCAGCGCTCTCGACGAGGCGGGGTGCGCCAAGGTGCACGCCGCCACAATCGACGTCCTTGAGAAGACCGGCGTGGAGGTGCAGCACGACGGCGCCCTCGCGCTGCTCGAGAAGGCGGGCGCGCAGGTAGACGGGACGCGCGTGCGGATCCCGGCCGGTCTGCTGGAGGAAGCGCTGCAGGCGGCGCCCCGTAGCGTCCTGCTGACGTCCCGTTCGGGGGCCGGCGGGCTGACCCTGGAGGCCGGCCCCGTCTACTACGGCACCGGCTCGGACTGTCTCTACCTGCTCGGCCCGGGCGCCAAGGACCGACGTCCGGTCTCGCTGGCCGACGTCGAGGGCCTAGCGGCAGTCCAGGAGAAGCTGCCCAACATCGACTTCGTGATGAGCATGGCGCACCCGCACGAGCTCCCCGCCTTGTTCGCGCCGGTCGCCCAGTTCGCGGCCATGCTGCGCGGGACCGGCAAGCCGCTGATCATGGTGCCCGAGCTGGCCGCCGATCTCGATCTCTTCAACGAGATGGCCGCGGTCTGCGGTGCCGCCGACAGCTGGGCCGTCTACGCCATGCCGACGCCGCCGCTGGTGCACGGCGAGCACTCGGCCGCCAGGCTCGTGCGCTGCGCGGAGCTCGGCGTCCCCATGGTCTACGCCACGGCCCTGCTGCAAGGGGCTACCGCCCCTGCCTCCAGGGCCGGCTGCCTCGTGCTCACCAACGCCGAGATGCTGAGCGGGCTCGTGATCGCGGAGCTCGCGAAGCCCGGCGCGCCATACGTCTACGGGGTCGCCCAGGGTTCGATGAACCCGCGCACGGCGCACGTGCTCTACAGCAATCCCGAGGCGATGGCCGTGCAGCAGGCCAGCGCCGACTTGGCCAGGTACTACGGCCTGCCCACCTTCGGCTACGGCGGCTGTTCCGACTCCCTGATGCTCGACGACCAATGGGCCTTCGAGGCGGGCATGACCCTGCTGACCGCCGCCCAGGCGGGCGTCACCCTGCTCCATGACATCGGCTACCTCGCTTCCGGCACGGCGAGCTCCTACGAATCTGTGGTCGTGATGGACGAGCTGGTCGGCTGGGTGAAGGCCTACCTCGACGGTGTGACCATCGACGCCGCGACGCTCGCCGTCGAGGAGATCGCCGCGGTCGGCCCGGGCGGCACGCACCTGGCGCGCAAGTACACGCGGAAGCACGTGCGCGACTACCTCATGCCGCGGCTCATCTCGCAGGACCAGTACGACGCCTGGGCCGCCGCCGGCGGGTCCACACTGCTGGAACGCACCGCGCAGAAGACCGGGGAACTGCGCGGGAGCGATCGCGCCTACCGGCTCGAGCCGGACGCCCTGAGGCAGCTCGACAAGCTGGTCGAGAGCGCCTGGCGAGAGCGGGAATCCGGTTGAGCAGGCGTCTGGGGCGTCCGCCGACGCTGACTCCGCACGAGGAGACGACGTGAGCAACGACCTCATCCGGGCGCTTAGAGGCGCCCTCGGGAGGGACCGCGTCCTGACGAAGGCCTCGGAGCTGCTTTGCTACGCCTACGACGCCACGGCCGATGATGCGGGGCGGGTCCCCGACGTCGTCGTGCTTCCCGCCTCGACCAACGAGGTCGTGCGCGTCGCGCGCGTCGCCCGTGACACCGGGGCGCCGGTCTACCCGCGCGGCGCCGGCACGAGCCTGAGCGGCGGGGCGATCCCCGCGCACGGGGGCATCGTCCTCAGTACCGCCACGATGGACGCCGTGCTCGAGCTCGATGTCGCGAATCAGTGCGCGGTCGTCCAGCCTGGGGTCGTCATCCAGCGTCTCAACGACATGGCGGCAGAGCACGGCCTCATGTACCCGCCCGACCCAGGTTCGGTGGCGGTTGCCACCATGGGTGGGAGCATCGCCGAGTGCGCCGGCGGTCTCCGCGGCCTGAAGTACGGGGTGACCAAGCATTACGTCACGGGCCTGGAGGTCGTCCTCGCCGACGGCCAGGTGGTCCGCCTCGGCGGCAAGTCGACGAAGAATGTGACCGGTTATGACCTGGTCGGTCTCCTCGTCGGCTCCGAGGGCACGCTGGGTGTCATCACTGAGGCGACCGTCCGTCTGGTGCCGGCGCCGGAGGCGCGCGCCACCATGACCGCGGTGTTCGCGCGGAGCGGCGACGCCTCGCGCACCGTCGCCGCGATCATGGCGGGCAGAGTGATCCCGGCCACGCTCGAGTTCATCGACGCGACGACGCTGCGGCTCGTCGAGGAGTACACACATGCCGGCCTGCCGCTCGACGTGGCGGCGATGCTGCTCGTCGAGGTCGACGGCCCTCCCGAAGCCGTCGCCCGCGAGGCCGCCTTCGTGGAGCGCGTCTGCCGCGAGCACGACGGGCGGGTCGAGCGCGCCGCGGACGACGAGGCGCGGGAGCGCCTCTGGGCGGCCCGCAGGGCCGCCTA
>JADGPQ010000044.1 GCA_017882325.1 Thermoleophilia bacterium | reverse complement strand
CGTACGCACTTGTTGGAGCGGTCAGACTGCCGCGCCGGCGTCGGCTGCATCGGCGGCGGTGGCGTCGGTGGCGACGTCGTCCGCCGGCGGCGTGTAGCTGCTCCAGGGATCGGTCTTGTCGCCGCCCCAGCCGCAGCAGCCGCCGTCACCCTTCAGCATCTTCCAGGCGTAGTAGGCGCCGACGCCTGCAAGGACGATCAACACAAGGAACGCGAGCTTCTTCATCCGTGCCCTCCTCCGGTTCGCTGTGAGCATCTTACCCTGTGCGGACGTCTTTATGCTCGCCCGCACGCTTGCCGCCCGCACGCGCTCACCGGCCTGGCGCGGTGCCGGCCCCTACCGTAGGCTCAGGCCGCCATGTGGGTCACGACGCACGTCCTTGCCGGTCTCGCCATCGCCGCCGCTCTGGGCGGCCCGTGGTGGCTCGTCCTCGTGGCGGTGATCCTCGCCCACGTGCTCATGGACTTGATCCCTCACTGGGACTACACGCGGTCGCGCCACGGGGTAATCTACGGCTGCTGCGACTTCCTCGCCGGGCTCACGCTCTGGCTGGTCGCCTGGCTCGTCCTGGGGATGCCGTTCTGGCTGGCGTTCATGGGTCCGGTGAGCGGGGCGCCTGACTGGGACGTCCTCTTCGCGGAGCTGCGCGGGCACCCGGACGTGCACTGGTTTCCGAGCCACTGGAAGAGATTCCCGCACGGGCGCTCTGGCCGCCTCTGGGGCATCGGTGTCCAGCTGGTGTTCATGGCGGCGAGCGTCGCGGTCGTACTCGCCGCCCGGCCGCGGTGAACGCGGCCGGACCGCGCCAATCCACCCGCAGACGAGCCGCGATGGATCGGGCCGGCGCATTCCGGCTCCTTGTTCGTCAGTCTCGTAACGGACCGCAACCTGCCCCGACAAGAAGCCCTTTGTTAGAGTGGCCGGGATGCGCGCAAGCGATCTCGCCAGGACGTCGGGGAGAGACCGAGGACTGCGAAGTGACGGCCAACGGCAAGCAGCCCGGCGCGCCGACGCGCGAGGTCTACCTCACCGAGGCGGACTGGACCATCGCCTGAACCGCAAGCCGGAGGAAGCGAGATGAGCCCGTTCGACATCGTCAGACAGTTGAAGCCGCTCTACGCGCCGTCGCCGCGGCACCCCGCGATCGTCGAGGTCCCCCAGCTCACCTTTCTCATGATCGATGGACGCGGTGACCCGAACAGCTCGGAAGCCTACCAGGACGCCATCGGCGCGCTGTACGGCATCGCCTACACGCTCAAGTTCACCCTGAAGAAGGCGGAGCCGGAACGCGATTTCAAGGTCGCGCCACTCGAAGGTCTGTGGTGGGCCGACGCGGAGCGGCCAAGCATGGACGAACTACAGGCGGACAAGGACGCGTGGAACTGGACGATGATGATCGCCGTGCCGGACGCGGTGACCGGCACCGAGGTCGCCGCCGCCGCGGAGGCAGCCGCGCGGCGGCGGCCGCTCCCCGCGGCCGGCCACACCCGCCTCGAGCGCTTTGCCGAGGGCCTCGCCGCGCAGATCATGCACGTCGGACCCTATGCGGAGGAGGCGCCGACCATCGCCACCCTGCACGCGTTCGTCGAGGAACAGGGGTACGAACTCCGCGGCCGCCATCACGAGATCTACCTCGGAGACCCGCGGCGCACCGCCCCGGAGCGGCTCAAGACGGTCGTGCGTCATCCCGTGCGGGAGGCGTGACCGGCTCCCTGGTGGCCGCGGGTCACGTCTCCTTGAGAAGTTCCAGCGTGACGCGCTCCGCGAACAGCGTCTGGAAGCCCAGGTCGCTCACGAGGATGCGCTCGTCGATGTTGTGGTAACGCGGCGTTACTTCGTCGTAGCTCTCGACGAGGTGCGGAGCGAAGTTGTACGCCACCGTCTCGGGATAGGCAGAGCGGAACCAGTTGGAGTCGGTGAAGCCCACCGAGTGGCCGTTGGCTAGTTCGGCGTCCGGCACGTGCCGCTGCAAGACGGTGCGCACGGCGTCCGACAGCGCACTGGGATACGGCGACGCGTTGCCGCGGATCACGCCGATCCACTCCAGGTCCCACTCTGCCTCGACGCCGGCTAGGGCGGCGCGCACCTCGGCCTCGACTTCGTCCTCGTCGTGACCCGCCAGCATGCGGCAGTCGACGCTGAGCTCGACCCTGGTCGGATACACGTTCACGGCGACGCTGTTGGACTGCACGATGGTCGGCGAGAAGGCGAAGCCGTACAGCGGTTCGATCATGTCGGCGAGCTTTGAGTCGCGCGCGGCGAGCTCGGCGAGGGCGCCGCGCGCGGCGGCCGGGTCGCGCAGCCGGGCACGCAGATCGAGGTCGCTCACGAGGAGCTCGACGAGCTCCCGCGACGACTCGTCGACGACTACCGGCAGCGCGCGGGCGACCAGGGCCTCCACGACCTGCGCGGCGGCGACAACCGCGTTGCCGCGGCGCAGGGGCACCGAGGCGTGCCCGGCTTCCCCGTGCACGACGATGCGGAACTGCGCCGTGCCCTTCTCGCCGCTCTCGAGCAGATACACGCGCCCCGCGGCGTGTTCGAGGAAGTGGCCGCCGCCCTCGTTGATCACGTAGTCGCGGCGCACGAGATCTGGCCGGTGCTTCACGAGCCAACGCGCGCCGCCTACCGCGCCCTCTTCCTCGTCGGCCGTGCAGGCATAGGTCACCGAGCCGGCGAACGGCGCCCCCGCGGCGGCGAGACGCTTGACTGCCACCGCATGGGCCGCCACGAGGTTCTTGACGTCCACGGCACCGCGGCCCCAGACGTAGCCATCCCTGATGAGGCCGGAGAAGGGCGGCACCTGCCACTCGGCGGCGTTGGCGGGTACCACGTCTTCGTGCGCCAGGAGCAGGAGCGAGGGGCCCGGCTGCCGGCCTTGGAGGCGCAGCACGAAGCTGCGCCGGTCGGCCGGCTCCCCGACGATCTCGCCCTGCAGGCCCGCCTCGCGGAACCAGCGGTCCATGAACTCGGCCACCGCCGTCTCGTTGCCGGGCGGGTTGCTCGTGTCGATCTGGATGAGCCGGCTGAGCAGCTCGCTCGTCTCCCGCTCGACCTCCGCCACGACTGCTGGATCAAGACCGGCGATGTCCACACGCCCCTCCCCTGTTCATCCACGATGCTGATGCGTGCCCGCGGCAATGATAGCCGACGGCGAGAGCCGCAGTCGGCGGTTCCGGCGCCCGCCCTCATGCGTTACACTATGTGACCGCGGCGCCCAAGGCGCCCGCCCTGCGCGGAGAAGTGGCCGAGTGGCTGAAGGCAACCGCCTGCTAAGCGGTTAAGGGGTGTCAAACTCCTTCCCGGGTTCGAATCCCGGCTTCTCCGCCAGTCTATTCCACCCACCGACCGCTGAACGCCGGGTTCTCGAAGAGCCTCGTTTTCGGGTATACTTCCACCCCGTTGCGCACGTAGCTCAGTTGGATTAGAGCGTCGGTCTACGGAACCGAAGGTCGCAGGTTCGAGTCCTGCCGTGCGCGCCATCCTTTTACCTGCAAAACGCCACTTTCCGCCTTTGGCGTGCTTGGCCTCCCGACCCGCAAGGCCCCCGAAGTTCACGGAAAGTTCACCCTCCAGTTCACCCTCCATGCGACCGGCCACCGTTTCGGGGACTTCGCCCACACGCACAGAACGTCCGGTCACGCATCACTGTGGGTGGCGCTCCGCTCAGATGGAGCAGTGGTCACCTCTTCTTCAAGGCGACCACTCTGGTTCTCTTCGTACTTCGTACACCACGTCTGCGGACGCAAAATCACCCAAATCGGGTGATGCTCCCGCCGCAGGTCGCCTGTAGCCTCCGTTGATAGCCGGGAACCGCATGCGAGCCTTGGAGGGAGCCATGAGTTACGCACTGCCCTTTGCCGTCGCCAGCCGGCGGTATCCCTGCTTCGTCGAAAGCCCCAGCCAGGTGTTCCCGAGCAGTGACCTCGAGCCCGACGTCGCGACCGAACGGGCCGTGAAGCTCGAGCAAGCGCCCGAGTGGGAGCGGCCGCAGGAGGCCCGGCGGGGTGCGCGGGTCCCTTGGGGGGAGAGCATCTACCGCACCTGAGGACGTGTGGCCCAGAAGCGCTCGCGGTCTGCCTGGTGCCACGAGGCGCATGGCAGCCCCGGCGGCCGCCGCCGAGCGGAACGGCGGCCGGGGCAAGCTCTAGGCTAGTGTCACGGGTGGATGCCGCACTTCACGGCTGTGTTGTCGGCGAGGCCCGAATCCGTGCGCAAAATCGCGCGGAACACCGTGGTGTCGGTGGAGAAGCCTGCGTCCCTGCTGGACTCGAAGCGCAGCGCCCCGGCTTCCCTGATGGAGAAGGCGGAGAGGTCGCCGAACAGCACCGAGCGGTTGCGGTGCCCTGGTCGGCGATGTGCGGATCGGTGACGATGGGACGCCCGAAGAGCACCGGCGGGTCGCCGGCGCGCATGGACTCGCTCCACAGGTAGCGGCCGTCGTCCCCGAGGCCCGCCACCCGTGAGGGCAGCGGGCCTCTTCTGCGGCCCGGCGCCGTTGCCCACGGATCTGCCCGCACGACGTGGCTTGCAGGGTCATATCCCAGCGAGGCAGCGCTGGATGGCATTTCGAGAACTACGGAACCGAAGGTCGCAGGTTCGAGTCCTGCCGTGCGCGCCATCCTCCTCCCTCTGCTTCGCCAGCCGTCTCGTCGCCGCGAGCCCGCGGCGCGCGCTCAGCGCGCGCCCAGGTCGGCTCGCGGGGCCCGGGATGAAGCGGCCGCGACTCTCGACTACCATGGTGGAGCTTGGTTGTAGGGCAAAGGACCCGCGTGAGACGCACGATCAGCTTCCGCGCAGCGGCAGCCGCGACGGTCGCGGCGGTTCTTGCCGCCGGTCTCGCGGCCTGTAGCGGGGCTCAGGTCGTGGCGCAACAGAAGAGCCCGGAGCCGATCCGCATCGGCGCGATCTACAACGTCACGGGCTCGCAGGCGCCGCTGGACGGGCCGTCGCTGGACGGGGCGCGCCTGGCCGTCGACCGCATCAACGCCACCGGCGGCCTTCTCGGCCGCCGCGTGGAGTTACTGGAGCGAGACGGCCAGACCGACCCCGCGCTCGTTCGTTACGACGCGGAGAACCTGGTCGCTCTCAAGGTGACGGCGATCATCGGCCTCAGCGACACCGATCAGGTGCTGGCGGCTGCACCGGTGGCGGCGCGCGCCGGCATCCCCTTCGTCACCAGCGGCGCCACCTCTCCCCTGCTGCCCGCCCGGGTCCCCGACTGGCTGTTCCTCGCCTGCTTCGGCGATAACGTTCAGGCGGCGGCCGGCGCCGAGTACGCCGCCGACTGGCTCGGCGCCCGCACCGCCGCCATCCTCTTCGACAAGGACATGGACTACACGCGCCTGCTGCAGCGCTACTTCGGGCAGAGCTTCAGCGCCCAGGGCGGCACGGTCGTCGTGCGGGCCGGGTTCCATACGGGGGGCCACGACATCGCCCAGCTCCTGGCTCCGCTCCGCGGCCACAACGGTGGCGAGAGCGACGACGGCGAGGGTGCTCGGCCCGCGAGGGCTCAGCTCCTCTTCGTCGCCGCGGGCCCCGCCGACGCCGGGCCGCTGGTGCGCAAGCTGCGCGCGGCCGGCTATCGCCAGCCCATCATGGGCGGCGACAGCTACGACAACCGGGTGCTCATCAAGGCGGCCAAGGAGACGGGCGGCGGCGTGTACTTCACCACCCACGCTGCCTTCGGTCTGGCGCACAGCACCCTCGCCATGCGCAAGTTCACCACCTTGTACCGCTCGGCCTATGGCCGCCCCCCCGAGAACGCGTTCGCCGGCCTCGGCTTCGACGCGGTCAACCTGGTCGCCAACGCGATCCAGCGGGCGAGATCCGCGGACCCAAGGAAGGTGCGCGATGCACTGCGGGAGACGCGCGGTTTCGCCGGGGTCACGGGCGGTCTGAGTTACGCCGACGGCAGCCCGGTGCCGCGCAAAGCAGTCAGCGTCGTCGTAGTGGACCGGCGGCCGGAGCTCGCGGCCGAGATCACGCCCGATTTCGTGGCGCAGCCCTGAGCCAGTGCGCGATGCACCTGAGGTGCCCCGCGCGTCGACCCGACTACACGCCGGCCGCCTGAGCGCCGGTTCTCGCGGTCGGCACGGACAGCAGCAGGCTAGAGCGGGCAGCCTGCCGCCCGTGGTCAGTCGGTCTGAAGCACAGACTCGATCTCGATGCTGATCTTGAGGTCCTTGCCGACCATCCAGCCTCCGGTCTCGAGCGCCGCGTTCCAGGTGAGGCCCCAGTCCTCGCGGTTGATCTTGGTCTCGGCCGAGAAGAACGCACGCTGACCGCCCCACGGGTCGCCTGTCTGCCCGTTGTATTCCATCTTCAGCGTTACCGGCCTGGTGACTCCATGGATGGTGAGATCGCCGTCGATCTTCCAGTCGTCGCCGTCGTCGTGCTCCACACCCGTGCTCGTGAACGTCAGCTCCGGATACGTGTCGACTTCGAGGAAATCGGGGCTGCGCAGATGATCGTCGCGCTCCTGTGTACGCGTGTCGATGCTGGCAGCCTTGATGGTCACGCCCGCGCTAGACTGCGTCGGGTCATCGGCGATCTGCAGCGCGCCTTCGAACTCGCCGAAGCGGCCCTTGACCTTGGCTACCATCAGGTGCCGGGCCTCGAACTCGACCGTGGTGTGCGTGGGGTCGAGCACCCACGTGCCCGCGTTGGGGAACTGGACGCCGTTCCAGGTGCGGGACGCTCCGCCCGTTGCGACTGCCTCCGACATGGTCTCCTCCTCTTTCGGGCCGGGTCTGCTTCGCTCGCCGGCCTCATTTACTTGCGTTTGCAAATATCTTCACCGTCTTATCCCCGGCTCCGCCAGTTCTCACACAAGAGCCGCAAATGGCGACGGGCGAGCGGCGGGCGAGCCGGGCGGCGCGCCCGGCGCTCCTCGCCGCCCGGCCCTTGTTCCGTTTCCCCCCGGTTTTGGGCATGATGCCGGCATGGGCGAGCTGCACTTCCCCCGGCACGAGTACTACATGCGCTTGGCGCTGCGCGAGGCACAGCGCGCCGCCAAGCACGGCGACGTGCCCGTCGGCGCCGTCGTCGTGCTCGACGGTGAGGTGATCGCCACGGGCGCCAACGAGCGCGAGCTCCGCAAGAGCCCGCTCGCGCACGCCGAGATGATCGCCATCGAGGAGGCCGCCAGACACATGGACAGCTGGCGGCTGCTCAACACCGTGCTCTATGTCACCATGGAGCCCTGCCCCATGTGCGCCGGCGCCATCGTGCAGGCGCGCATCCCGCATCTCGTCTACGGCGCGCCCGACGAGAAGGCCGGCGCCGCCGGCACGCTTTACAACGTCTGCCAGGACGAGCGCCTCAACCACTGCCTCGAGATCACGAGTGGCGTGCTCGCCGACGAATCGGTGGCGCTCCTGCGCGAGTTCTTCGACGTGAGACGCTAAGCCGCTGTTCCTCCTCCGCGCCTTCGCCGAACCGGGCAGGACCGAGGCCGTCGTCGCGGCGCTGGTGGCGCAGAACCAGGTGCGGCACATCGCCATCGGCGGAGGCACTGCCGCGTACCAGGAGTTCCTGAGCGGCCTCAAGTTCGGAGAGACGCAGTGACAATGGAGATCGCATGAACGCGGATGCGCTACGCCAGACCGTCGCCGGCCTCATGCCGGGCCTGCGCCGACCTGGAGAGCCTTGTGCGCCTGCCGTCGGTGGGCTTCGAGGACTTCCCCGAGGAGCCGGTGAAGCAGACCGGCGATGCCGTGGCAGAGCTGATGAAGAAGGCCGGCCTGCCCGAGGTGCGGCGCGTGGACGTCGCGCGCGCGCCGCAGGCGGTGTTCGGGGCGCGGCCGGCGCAGCCCGGCGCGCCCACCGTCCTTGCTGTACGCGCACTACGACGTGCAGCCGGCGGGCGAGGACTCGTCCTGGACGAGCCCGCCCTTCGAGCCCACCGAACGCGCCGGCCGCCTGTACGGCCGCGGCGCCGCCGACGACAAGTCGGGCATCATCATGCACGCCGGCGCGCTTCTCGCCCTCGGCGCCGACTGCCCCGTCGGGGTCAAGGTCCTCATCGAGGGCCAGGAGGAGAACGGCCAGGGCGGCATCGAGGAGTTCGTGAAGGCGAACGCCGAGTTGCTCAAGGCCGACGTGATCGTCGTCTCGGACGTCGGCAACTACAGCCTCGGCGTCCCCACGCTGACCACGTCGCTACGCGGCATGGCCGCCCTCGACGTGGAGGTCGAGACGCTGGAAGGCGCCGTGCACAGTGGCATGTTCGGAGGCCCGGCGCCCGATGCGCTCATCGCTCTCACGCGCATGATCGCGACGCTGCACGACGCCAACGGCACGGTCGCCGTCAAGGGGCTCGACGTCGTCGCGTACGAGGGCGCCGACTACGACGAGACCGCCTTCCGCAAGGACACCGGCGTACTGCCCGGCGTGGACCTCGTCGGCGCCGGCAGCATCGCCGACCGCCTGTACGGGCGGCCGTCGATCAACGTGATCGGCACGGACGCCCCAGTGGTAGACAGCGCCGCCAACGCGCTGATCCCCAAGGCCCGGGCGCGCGTGAGCGTGCGCCTGGCGCCGGGTCAGGACCCGGCCGAGGCGCAGAGCGTCCTCGCGAAGCATCTTGAGGCCGCCGCCCCTTGGCACGTGAAGGTCAAGGTCACGCCCGGCGGGGTCGGCCAGGGCTTCCTCGCCAAGACCGACGGGCCGGCCTACGTCGCCGCTACCGGCGCCATGGCGGCGGCCTTCCAGAAGGACGTTGTGCACTACGGCGAGGGCGGCTCCATACCGCTGGTGGCCGCCTTCCTCGAGGCGCAACCCACCGCCGAGATGATCCTCTGGGGCGGCGAGGAGCCGCAGTGCAAGATCCACGCGCCCAATGAGAGCGTCGACCTCGCGGAGGTCGAACGCTGCGTGCTCGCCGAGGCGCTCTTCATCGCCGGGATGGCCGGGAAGAAGTGAGTCGCACGCCTGACGACGACGCGGCAAAGGCGGCGGCCAGCACCCGGCCGCCGCCTCGTCGTCGTCCTCGGGCACGGCCCTCATCGCCAACCCCCAGTTCTGGTGGTCGCTGATGGGCGTCTGTCTGGCGACGGCCATCGTCTGGTTCGCCACCGCCAACCTGTCGGTGGCCACGCCGGCGATCGTCGACGACCTCGGCGGGCCCATCATCACGCTGCAGTGGGCGAACACCATCTTCATATGGCTCGTCGCGGTGGCGCTTATCGCGCTCGCCGTCGCGCTGCAGGTCCGCAGTGCCTGAAGCCGGCCGGCGGGCGTGAGGCAAGCGCCCGGCACAACGTCGTCGCGCCAAGGTGAGGCACGGTGGCGCGCGCCAGTCGACCGTAGCTTCTGCGGCGTTCGGTCAGCGCGGCCTTGCGCCGTCTCCGCCACGAAGAGCCGCCTGCAAGAAGGCGACGTCTCAAGCCCAGCGCTTGATGGCCGCGTCCGACAGGCGGTCGGCGGCCTCGTTGAGGCGCAGGCCGACGACGTCCAGCCGCCGCAACAGCTCACGGCACTTGACGACCTCCATGGTGGGTTTACCGCGGAAGAGCCGCCCCAGCTCGACGTCGTACAGGCGGCGGATCTCGTTCGCCGACTTCTTCGTCGCCAGGGCGGTCTTCATGTCTTTCGGGTCTTTCGCGATCGCCTGCACCGCCAGCTGCAGCTCTCCGATTCCGCTCGCGACAGCGTCGAGAAGACCGACAAACTCATCCGCCTCCTCGAACCCGTACAGGTCCCACTCGCGCACGAAGTCGCGCAGGTTGTCGAGCACGTCGTCGATCGAGCGCGACAGGCGGAAGAGGTCCTCGCGATCGATGGGCGCGACGAGCACCCCCACGAGCCGGGTCACCAGCTCGGCTCTCATCGTGTCGCCGCGATGCTCGATCTCGGCGATCTGCAAGCGAGCGTCACCGGAGGTGACCCTCCCCTCTGCCACCGAGCGGGCCAGCCGGCACGCGGCGACGGCCTCGGTGAGCTGGGCCTCGAGCGTGGCGATGACGGCGAGCCGGCTGTGCAGGCAGTCACGGACTGCACCGTCCACGGTCAGGAAGAAGTGGTCTTCGCCAAGCAGCCCCAGCAGCCCGCTGCGCCTGAACACGTCGAGCACCGAGGAGCCCACACGGGCGAAGACGAGGTCGCGTCCGCTGTCGCGCAGGTCATGCACCAGCCGGATGAGCGCCTCTGCGGCGGTCACGTCCAGGTCGGTGGTCGACTCCAGGTTCCAGATCACGACGCGCGGCGTGGGCCGCATGACGCTCAGGTGCTCGTTGAGGCGGTCGACGGCGAAGCCGGCATTGGCGAAGAAGAGCTGTCCGTCCAGCCGGAAGATGAGCAGGCCGGGGAAGGTCACGTTTTCCGGGTGGCGGACCACATCGCTGTACGTCTTCTCGTTGGGCACACGGCCGAGCACAGCAGCATGCGGCCGGCTTGCGCGATAGATCAGGATGGCGAGCGAGAGACCCACCGCGATGCCGAGGCCAGGCAGCACGCCGAGTGCCAGGACTCCGACGAGAGCGGCCAGCGCCGGTGCGACATCGGCGGCACGGACGCTCGAGAACCACCGCAGCTCCTTGAGGTCGATCAGGCCCCACACAGCGCGCACGACGACGGCTCCGAGGATCGCTTCGGGGAGATCGTGCCCGACGCGGGCGATGAAGAACACCGCCACGAGCATGACGGCGGCGCCGATCAGGCCGGTCACCTGTGACCTGGCGCCGCTCGAGTCGCTGAGGGCCGAGCCCGAGAGGCCCCCGCTGACCACGATGCCGCCGAAGGCCCCGGAGCCGATGTTGGCCAGACCGAGGGCGACCAGCTCCTGGTTACCGTCGATCTCGTAGCTGTGGCGGACGGCGAAGGTCCGGGCGCCGCTGAAGGCCTCAGCGTAGACCACGATGGCGATGCCGGCGGCGCTCAGGAACAGGCTGAGTACGTCGGCGGCATGGACGTTCGGCAGCCGAGGGGCCGGAAGGCCGCTCGGGATGGTGCCGACCATGGCGACCCCGTGGGCACCGAGGTGGAGGGCGGCGGCGGCGGCGATGCCGAGCATGAGGACGATCAGCGCCTTCGGGATCCTGGGCCGGCGCCGCACGCCGAACAGAAGAACGAGCGCGATGGCGCTCACGAGGGCGGTCACGAGGCTCGTCTCGCCGAGGTGGGTGAGGTCCGTCCAGACAAGCCGCAAGAAGTTGGCGGACGTCGGCACGTGCAGGCCAAGCAACTTGGGTACCTGGCGGGCGATGATCGTTAGTGCCAGGCCGGTGACGTAGCCGCTGACCACCGGACGGGCGAGGAACTCCGAGATGAAGCCCAGTCGGGCGATGCCGGCGGCCAGGCTGAACAGGCCGACGAGGATGGCGACCATGGCCACCAGCACGGCCGCCTGCGTCGGGCTGGAGGCGCCGTGGGCGGCCACGACTGCCGCGGTCATGATGGCGGCGGTCGACGTGGGCGAGCAGACGAGCTGACGCGACGTCCCGAAGAGCGCGTAGATCACCAGGCCGGCCAGGGTCGCGTAAAGGCCGGCCTCCGGCGAAACGCCGGCGATCTGCGCATACGCCATGCACTCGGGCACCAGCAGGCCGATTACCGTCAGGGCGGCGATGGCATCGTCTCTCAACCACCGCCGGTGGTAGTCGCTGGCCCACGCAGTGATCGGCAGCCATCGATGCAGTCTCGCACGCGGTGCGACGCTGGAGGCGCCGCCCGGCTGGGAGATCTGTGCGCGTGCTCCGGAGTGTGCGGCGCTCACTGGCCCTGACCCCGATCGTTCGTCCATTCCCCACTATTGTGCGATGGCGGCCGCTCGCGTGAGTGACCGCGCCACGTAGTCTTCGAACGTGGACCCCGGCCAGACCGGATCACCCGTCGCCCGTTCGTCGCCCAGGTTGCGAAACGAGCTCGGCCACCCGGTCGAACATCATGCGGGCGGAGCGTGCCAGAGCGGATTCGCGATGTCGGGCCACCTGCAGCTTTGAGTCGCCACGTGTCGTGTCGGCTCCTGATTTAGCATGCACCCGCCGCTGCGGCCAAACGACGCGCAGAGGGCACTCTTGGGTGGCCAAGAAGGGCTTCGGGGAGACTCGGCCCGTGGCGGTTCTGAGGGACCAGCGGTATGATGGTTGTCCTATCGTGGCGGTAGCAACCGTGATGGTAGGCTGCGGTGTCGCGACCTGACCGCATCGCCTACGCTGGAACGAAGTATCGCGGATCGCCTGGGCGTGGCTCATCACCCTGCTTCTCTCGGGGCCTCGGGGCTGCGCTCCCGTTGGCAGGGGGTTGATATGGCAAGGATAGCGCGGTTTCGCAGGGCGATCCGCGATCTCGGGCGAGGGGCCAGCGCGCCCCTGACAGCCATTCTCGAGCGCCAGCTCGAAGAGACCATCGTCGCCTGCAAACTGGCGCGCGCCGTAGCGGAGGGAAGCGCCGTGCCGAGCGAAGCGCACGAGCAGATGGCCGAGATAGAGCACGGGGGCGACGTGCTGCGGGGCGAGCTTGTGACCAGACTTGCTAGCGTGCTGGTCTCTCCCATCGATCGGGAGGACCTCTTCCGTCTGTCGCGCTCGATCGACGACGTGCTCGACAATCTTCGTGACTTCGTACGCGAGTGGGACCTGTACGAGATCGAGGGCGACAATTCGTTCCTGGCGATTCTCGACGCCATCGCGAGCGGGGTCGACGACCTGCGCCTCGCGGTGCGGACGATCGCCAGCGATTCGAAAGACACGAGTCAGTCCGCCCTCGTGTCCAAGAAGTCCGCCAACGAGATCCGGCGCCTGTACGACGCTGAGGTGGGACGCCTGTTCCGTGGCGAGCTCACAATGGAGGTCCTCAAGTCCCGCGAGCTGCTGAGGAGGCTCGACGTCGTGGGTCTGCGGCTCAACGAGGCAGCCGACGTGCTGTCGGACGCGGCCGTCAAGCGCCGGGCCTGACCGGTGGGCGCGATTCCGCCCGGAGCCGAGTGTGTCGAGCGGCCTGCGCGCCAACGCGAACCCTTGCTGCGTGCCTGACGAAGTGATAGGAAGCTTGCAGAATCGCTCCCTTGGCTCACCGTCAAGGGACAGTCGGCTCATCTGGTCCTAAGAGTCAGCCGCGAGGATGCGCGAGCCGTTCGCAGGATGTCAGCGATCCGGAAGTACGTCAGTAACGCAGGCCTTAGGCGCGGGAGGGCGACTGATGAGCGAAGATCCGTTTCCAGGCACAGGCTCCGAGAACCAAGGTTTGACCCGGCGCGAGGTCGTCCGGCGCGGTGCCATCGGTGCCATCGGGCGGGCGAGCCTCGGCTCGATGTTCGCAGTTCTCTCCGAGAGTGTCCGTGGAGGATTTCAGACCGGTGGTTGACATGGGAGCCGTAGCCAGAGATGCGCATTAAAGGCGTTCGTAGTCGAGTTGTCGCGTTCCCTCTCGAAGCGTCGCTCCTCCCCGCGTGGGGTCGTGGTCGCGTCCAGTCGACGCTCGAGCTGGTGATATACGAGGCGGTCACGGATGACGGTCTCGTCGGCGTGGGAGCAGCCAGCGGGGGCTCGCCAACGCTGTAGCCATGGACCGTTTGGTGACGCCGCATCTCATCGGGCAGGACTCGACGGACATCGAGCGCCTGGCCGGGATCATTCGCGATGCCGAGATCATGGGGCCTCCGCCATATTGCATGGAGATTCCTCTTTGGGACTTGCTTGGCAAGGCCGCTGGGTTGCCGGTCTTTCATTTGTGGGGGAGCGTCACCAATCGCGTTCGTGCCTACTGCTCCACCGGTGAGTTGCGGTCTGCACAGGCCCGCGCCGAGGACGTGGGACGGCTCGCCGCGGCCGGCCTCACTGCTGTCAGGTTGCGTTTCCACACGGCCGACCCCAGCGACGACGTCGCGGTCGCCGAGGCGGTCCGTGCCAAGGTCGGCGACACCGTCGAACTCATGGTTGACGCTAACCAGGCAAGTGCCGATCCTGGCTCCGGGGGTCACGGGGTGTGGGACTTTCGCACGGCGCTTGACGTCGCTCGCGACTTATGAAGACGGCCTAGAACCCAACAGTTCAACATTCCCGGTAGCCGGGGGGTGTTATGCCCGCTCGGCCAGCAGCAGCGGGACAAGGCCTTCTGGAGCAAACCCGTCCGGCCAGTCCGGGTTGTCCCTGCCAATACCGTCGGCGATGACAAAGGAAGCACGTTCCTGCGGACTGTCGCCGCCATGCCCGCCTTCGTCTAGCTGCCCGTGGTCCGTGATGAGCACCATCAGCCACTTTTCTTCGTACTTTTCCACTCGTTTCGCTACTGCTGCGTGCAGCCGAGCAAGGTGAGCGTCGATGCGGCTGATGGCTTCGAGATAGTGCTCGCTCTGGGCCCCGTAGAGGTCCCCGGCCTCGTCCGCCTCGCAGAAATGGACGAAGCCGACGTCATGGCCGAACTTTGTCACTGCGTACACGGCGACGTCCGCAATCTCGGCGTCGACTCTCTGATAGCCGTAGGTCTCGCCGTCGCGCGCGATGACGCGGTGGCGGTCCGCGCGCTGCTGTTCACGGCGCTCCTGGATGACGGGGCCGACGCCGACCGGATCAACCAGCGCCGGCCAGCCGGCCGCCGCGAAGGTAGTGGTTGACTGGTCCTGGTACAAGGCGCGGCTGAGGAGATCGGGGCGGTTCAGCAGGTTGTGCCCTGCAAAGAGGTTGTCCTTGACCGCATGCTGGGCGTGAGTGGACCCGGTGAGCAGGGTTGACCAGCCGGGGCCGGAGAGGGTGGGAACGTCCATTGTCAGTGCCGTGAAGTACCCCGCATTTTTCAGTGCTTCCAGCGTCGGCGCCCGCCCGGAGTCCAGAGCGGTGCTGAGGTTCAGCCCGTCGATCCCTAAGAGAAGGATTTTGGTTTTCATGCTGCGTCCTCTTCCTGCAGTGCTGCGTTGGAATTGCCCGCCAAGGTTGAATCCCCGCGAGGGATGATGACCACTCGGTGGCCGACGGTGAACGACATCGCGTCGTGGGCCGGCATGCCGATGCGCAGCGCCTGATCCGCTGGTCTGATCAGCGCCTCCAGCGAGGTGCCGTTGCTCCCTGCCGCTACCAGATTGTGCTCCAGGGTCATCATACCGTTCAGTGTGCGGACCCGACCGTAGCTGTGGCGCAGGTCCGAGAGCAGCACGCCAACGCCCGGGTCAACGTTAGAAACAGATGCGACGGCCGTGAGGTTTGGGTGCATCAGCTCTGCTTGGACGGAAGACCGTCAGCCGGTCGACGACGACCGTTGCCCACGAACGACATGACGAACAGGATGCCAAACGCGAAGATCAACGAGCTCAGGGCCACTGCGATCGACATCGACGCGTTGCTCTTTCCCAGCAGGAAGATGGCGACCTGCAGGTTGTTGCGGCTGAGCAGGTTGGCGACCGTGAACTCCCCCAGGACCAGGGCGACCGACAGGAACGCTGCCGACAGCATGGCGGTGCGCATGTTGGGCACAACGATCCTGCGGAAGACCATGAACCAGCTCGCGCCCAGAGACCGTGCCGCCTCCGACAGCGTCTTGACGTCGATCGCGCTCAGGCCGGCGTCCAAAGCCCGGTAGGCGAAGGGCAGGATCAGCACGACGTAGGCAAAACACAGCCAGATCGTGGACTCTCCCAAGAAGTAGGTCACCCAGGCGTAGATGGGGACGAGCCCGACCACCAGCACGATGGCCGGAATGCTCAGCGGCAGCAGGCAGAGGAACTGCAC
>JADGPQ010000200.1 GCA_017882325.1 Thermoleophilia bacterium | reverse complement strand
CACTCGCGGAGTACGGCGGCAGCGGCCACGCGCGCGTGGCGCGCGACCTTACGCCGCTGTTCGCGGAGTGCGGCGTCGACGGCGACGGACTGCGCCGGCCCATGACCCAGAACCCGGCGCGCTGGCTGACGTGGCGCTAAGCCTGAAGTCTGAAGCGGCGGCTACGGCCCGGCGTCGGCGGAACGCCTGAGACCTCACAGCACGAGGGCGGCGGCGCCTTTCGGCGCCGCCGCCCTCGTCCGTTTCGGGCCGACCAACGGTCGCGTGACCTCAGGCCGCCTTACGCTCCGACTGCTGCTGCGAAGGCGAGCTCGCCCGCTGGGCGGATGCCTCTCCGATGCTCGTCACCGACGCCACTTCGTCGGCACGCCGGGCGCCTCGGCTCAGCCCCCAGAAGAGCAAGCCGATGAGGAACGCGGCGACCGCCACGCCTCCGGCGATCCAGCCGCCATTCGTCGTTGTCGTCGCCG
This sequence comes from Thermoleophilia bacterium, assembly GCA_017882325.1. Lineage (GTDB taxonomy): Bacteria > Actinomycetota > Thermoleophilia > UBA2241 > UBA2241 > CAIXSE01. The sequence continues at coordinate 4,764 of JADGPQ010000200.1, read as the reverse complement.
CCGCGACCGGCACACGACCGCGACCGACGAGCGCACCCCTGCCGCCGAGCGGCGCGCCCACCGCGCTCCTGACGGCAGCGGTGCTCCTCGTGGCAGGCGTCCCAGACGTCGATGTGGGCGCTGCGGCAGCGACGCCGCCCCTACCTTCCGTGCCGGCCACGGGCGTGGACGGCGCCGGGGCGTACGCCACGCTGGTGCCGCCGTGGCCGCCGTGAGCGCGTTGCAGCTGGCTCAACGTCGGCCGCGCTGCCTGAGCGATGGAGACGAGCAGTACGAACACCGCCAGCGTCAGCAGAAGCGCGCCGCTCGAGGCAGCGAGCCGTCTCTGCGATGTGCTTGTCATGATGTCACCTCTGGACGCTGGCCATGCCGTCCCGGCAAGGCTCGCGCCGTCCTCGTGTAATGGGTCAGATCCCGTCTGCATACTGGGCAGCTTGCCCCGGGCGTCGCGTGATAAACCTGTGATCATAGTGAAAACCCTGAGTGGCGCGCCGGCACGGTCGCGGGCAGCGCCTCAGACGCGCGCGGCCTGGTAGTGCGACCCCCCTACCCCCCGGTCAGGCCCGGGTCTCGTGGGCGCCGCGGGTGAGCGAGACGGCGGCGCCGACGAGCGCCAGCACGGCACCGACGAGCATCGCGTAGCGGTAGCCCTGGGCGAAGCCGCTCACGGCCTGCGCCGCCAGATCCGCCGCTCCGGCGGAGTGCCCGTGCGTGAACAGCAGCCTGCTCCCCAGGCGACCGAGCTGGCTGGCGGCGATACCGCCCAGCAGAGCCACGCTGAGCGCCTGCCCTGTGGTACGCATGGTCCCGATGAACGCACTCGCCACACTGAGCTGATCACGCCGCACGCTGCCCATGATGGCCGACGTGTTGGGCGCGCTGAAGGCCGCCATGCCGAGACCGACGATAGCCATGTTGGCCGCCACCAGCCACACCGACGCGGTAGTCGGCATGGCGGCCAGAAGGACCATGCCCAAGGCGATGGCCACCATGCCGCCCGTGGCCAGTACGCGTGAGCCGATCCTGTCGCTCAGGGTCCCGCTGAAGGGACTGAGCACGGCCATGAGCAGCGGCTGGCTCAGGATGAGCAGACCGGTCAATGACGCGGAACGGCCCTGCACGATCTCGAGGAAGATGGCGGTGAGCACGCTGATGGCGAACAGCGCCATGTAGTTGAGCAGAGCAGCCAGGTTCGCGGCCGCGAACAGGCGGTTGTGCACGAGGAGGTCGAGGTCGAGCACGGGGGATTTCACGCGGCGCTCCACGACGACGAAGCCGACCAGCGCCGCCGCGGACAGCAAGAGCAGCCCGATCGTAAGCGGCGCCGCCCATCCCCATTCCGGGGCGAACGTGAGCGGCACCAGCAGGCTGATGAGGAACGTACCGAGCAGCGTCGCACCGGCGAAGTCGACGCGCGGCGCGCCCTCTACGCGCTCTGACCGCGGCAGCATGAGCCAACCCCACACCAGGACGATCACGCCGATCGGGATGTTGATGAGGAAGATGGAACGCCAGCCCAGCGTGTCGACGAGGATGCCGCCGAGGGGCGGGCCTATGGTGAGGCCGATGTACACGGCCATCACGTTGATGCCCAGGGCCTTGCCCCGCTCCTGAGGCGGAAAGACCGCGGTGACGATGGCGGCCGATGTGGCCACCATCAGCGCCGCCCCCCCGCCCTGGATCACACGGCTCATGATGAGCCAGGCACCGCTCATGCTCAGCGCGGCCAGCAGCGAGCCGGCGGTGAACACGGCCGTGCCGATGAGGTAGTAACGCACGCGGCCGTGTTGATCGGCCAGTCGCCCGAGAGGAATGAGCAGGACGGCCATGGCCAACAGGTAGGCAGCCTGCACCCACATCGCGGCGCCGAAGCTGAGGTGCAGGGACGGGCTCATGGCCGGCAACGCGACGGAGACGATGGAGCCGTCCAGCGGCCCCATGAAGGCGCCGACAGAACTCAGCGCGAGCAGCTCCCAGCGGCGCCGGTGCGCGTCCTCGTCGGTGATGCGGCTCAGCAGCGGCACGGTTTAGCTGGGCAAGTCTACGACACCCAGGTGACGAGCTCGTCCAGATCGGCGCGCGAGCGCGCGAAGGTGTTGGCGGGAGATTCGGCCACGGGAGATCCGAGCGTGACCGAGACCACAAAGCGCTTGCCCTCGGCGCCGGGCAGCAGCCGGCGCAGCAGATCCGGGTAGCGGATCACGGTGGCGACGATGCAGGTGCCGAGGCCGCGATCGTAGGCGGCGAGACAGACGTTCTGCACGAACGAGCCGCTGTCGAAGCTGGCGTAGGCCTCCGCCAGGCAGTCGTCGAAGCCGAACACGAGCAGGCACGGGGCGCCGAAGAGGTCGGCCATGCGCGCCAGGGCAGCCGCGGGGTCCGTAGGCTCGCCCGCCGCGTCGAGCGTCGCCGCCCGGCTCTTCATGAGCGCGGCGGTGCGCGCCGAGCACGCCTGCGGCCACTCGGCCGTCGCCGGCAGGTCGAGCGCCGCCGGGTCGTCGCGCTCGACCGCGGCGCGAAACTCGTCCCGGTAGCGCTGCAGCGCTTCGCCGGTCAGCACCCAGACGTTCCATGCTTGCGTGTTGCGCCACGACGGCGCCCAGCGCGCCGCGTCCAGGATCTCGCGAATGAGTCCTTCGGGTACGGCCTCGTTGGTGTAGGCGCGGATGCTCCGCCGCCCGCGGATGACGCTGTCGAACTCCATCGTCGCCCTTTCCTTCGTTGGTTCGATAGGTGCCCGCAAGCCTACATCGTCCGAAGCATGTCAGAAGAGAGCGGCGACGGGGCCCCGACGGACCTCGCCGCCGCTCTCGCCACGGAGCCGACGGACGCGGATCGTCAGGCCCGCGCGCCGTATTGCCTGCCGGCCTCGATCATCGCCTTCACGCATTCGGCCTTGGCCTCGTCGATGACGATGCCTGAGCCGAGGATGAACCCGCCGGAGCCGGCCACATCCTTGATGAGTTGGCGCACGTAGTCGTCGACTTCCTGCGCCGTGCCGGTGGTGAGGATCGCTCCCGGTACATTGCCTCCGAAGCACTGATAGCCGCCCAGACACCTGCGCGCCTCGCGCATGTCGGTGGCGTCGAACATCCAGATCATGCGGCCGGCCGGGATGTCGGGGTCGTGGATGGCCTCAAGGCGCTCGTTGTAGGCGCCCTCGGCGAAGCACAGCGGCACGATGCCCTGCTCGATGAGGCCTAGCAGCACCTTCTTGAGCGTCGGCCAGTAGAACGTGCGGAAGTCCTCGTCCGAGAGGAAGCCGTCGGCGCCCTTGTGCAGCGGCATGAACACCAGAGGGTGCTTGTTCTGGTCGCAGGCGCGCACGCCCCAGTCGACGGCCAGCGGCACGAGCCGCTCGCAGGCCTGCAGGACCTTGTTGGGACGGCGGAACTTGTCGAGCATGAGCCCGCGCGTGCCGCGCAGCGTGTCGCCAAGGATGTCGTAGGGCGCCTTGGTCGCGCCGCCGGCGAATCGCGGGAGGCCGTAGGTGGCCATGGCCTTGCCGTCCATGGTGCCGAAGGCCTGATCCCACTCGAGCGCGACCCGCCCTGCCTGGAGGATCTTCTTGAACATCTTCTGGACGGACGGCTTCCCGAACGGGATGAAAAACGGGCCCGTGAGCGGCGCCTCCACGAGGTCGGTGAACGGAGACATCGTCGCCCAAGGGTCCATGGCGCCGAAGATCCGCGGCAGGTAGAAGCGCTGCCAGTAGTTGGACGGGTCGGCGATGAGCAGGTCGTACTCGTCGGCTCTCATCCACTCCTTCTCGACGTACTGATAGCCTGCCGTGTCAGGCACGCCGTGGCCGGGCCATTCGTAGAGTTTATAGTCGAGTACGTCGAAGATCTCACACGGGGCGATGTTGATGGAGAAGGCCAGCACGTCCTGCCTGAACTCGGCATGCCACTTCTGCCACGCCACGTCGAGCCGCGCGAAGTCGTAGTAAGCCTGCCGCGCCGTCATGCCGTCCCACAGCGCGGGGAACAGCCCGATCCATGGGGCGATGGGCACGCGCGACGGCTTCTTGAGCTCGATGGCGTCCCAGAACATCTGGACGCGATCCTCGTAGGCCTGCTTGACCTCAGCGGACGCGAACTCGCTGCCGGGCTCCTTCCATGCCTGCATGCGTGCCGCGAAGCGCTGCTCAGGCGTGAGCTCGTTCCAGTTGTCGGCGAACATCTCACGCACCTCCCGTCCACGTACGGGCAAGTTCAACGGCTTCCACCGCGTCCTTTCCCCATCCGTCGGCGCCCGTATAGGCCATGACGTGCTCGGTGATGGGCGCTCCACCGACCATCAGCTTGACCTTGCCGCGCAGCCCGGCTTCGCCGGCCGCGGCCACGGTGAGCTTCATGGACTCGATGGCGTTGGTCAGCAGGCAGCTCATGGCGATGACCTGCGCATTACGCTCCTTGGCGGTCCCTATGAACCTGTCCACGGGCACGTCGACGCCGAGGTCGACGACATCAAAACCGGCGATGTCGAGCATGGTCGCCACGATGTCCTTGCCGATGTCGTGGATGTCACCGGCCACCGTACCGAGAATGATGACGCCGAGCTTCTTCTCGCTCGGTTCGCCGACGAGCCTGAGCTTCAGCTTGCCGGAGATCGTCTGCATGATCTCGCCTGCCATGATCAGCTCGGGGATGAACGCCTCGCCGCAGGCGAAGCGTTCGCCGATGACGTCCATCGCATCCTTGCAGGCTGCGACGATCGCGAGCGGGTCGGCCCCGCTGTCCAACAGTTCGTCGGTGATCCGCA
>JADGPQ010000043.1 GCA_017882325.1 Thermoleophilia bacterium | reverse complement strand
AGCGGGGGGCGCGGTCGTGGGGTCTTCGCCGGCATGTTCCATGCGCCCGTGATTCTCGCACGACCAGCGCGCCGGCGTCACCGGGATATGTCCGGGCACGGCGCGCCGAAGACAACGTCATCCGGGATCTGTCGCAACGTCACCGCCCGGGCGAGGCGTCACCCTTGAGGCCTTGCGGGGCGGCGGCGCACCATGCGGACATGACCCTCCGCCGTACCATCATCGCACTCTGTGTCGCCATCGTCATCGTGCTCGCCGTCGCCGCTGCGTCGCGGCCGGAGCGCCGCGAAGGCGGCGGCCGCGCGGCGGCGACGGCACCGTCCGCGCCGACCGGCGCCGGCGGCAGTCCACCGGCGGTGGCGCTGCCAGGCGCGTCCGAAGGCGCGCAACGCCTGGACGCGGTGCGCACCGTCAAACTGTTCTGCGACCTGGTCGGCAGCCGGCGGCTCTGGCGCGCCGCCGGCCTGTTCGCCCCGCCGCGCGCGTGGACGCGCCGCCAGCTGCGTGCGGTCCGGCGGCTCGACTTCCGCTCGGCACGCATCGACGTCGCGCCAGACCTTCACACGCTCGTCGTGGTCGCGCGGGTGCGTGCCTCCGGAGGGTCAGGGAGCCCCGTACGCAACGGCGACAGCAGACTGTTTTTCACCCTGGGGAGGGTCGGGATCACTGCCGGGGGCTGGCTGATCACAGCCGTGACCACGAGCCCATAACCCTACGAAAGGGGTCCCTCATGAAACAGCGACATTGGCCCTGGCTTGCGGTCGCCGCGCTCGCCGCGGCCGCCTGCGGCGCCGCGACGTCGCCCGCCGTCGCGGCGCCCGGGCCGACAGCCACCGCCACGGCCTATCTGCAGGCGCGAACGGCGGCGGTCACCGCCGCCCACCCGGGCGCCCGGCTCGCGACCTGGACGACCCCGGCCGGCGCGCTGGCAGCTACAGAGCGCGCCGTCGCCCGAGGCATGGCCCTGCGCGCCGCCCGGCTCGGCCACCGGATCGACTCCGTCGGCAGCGAGACCACCGTCCTCGGCGCTGTGACCGGCGCGAGGCGCGAGACTGCCACGGTGACCGCTCACGTCATCACCAAGGTGGTGTGGCACGCGGCCAACATGGAGCGGAGCACCGAGGTGTCCGGAGTCGACCACACCGTCTCGCTGCAGCGCGTCCGTGGCACGTGGCACGTCGTCGGCGACTCCTATCTCGACGTGATGGTGCCCTCGTATCTCGAGGCCGCCGGAGCGTCACCCGCAGTGGTGCGGGGGGCGGTGCGCCGCCTTGAGCGCCGAGCCACACTGCCGCCCGCCGCAGTATCGGGCAGCGCTCGAACGTGGGTGTCGCGCACCTGGCGCCTGCGCGGCTACAACGACATCATCGCCTACGACCGTGGGGCTGCCGCCGGCGCGGCCGACCGGTATGCGCTGTCGTACAATCCCGGCTACGTCCGCTTCGGCGCCGACTGCGCCAACTTCGCCTCGCAAGGCGCTCGCGCCGGCAGCATGCCGGTCACCTCTGGCGACTACAGCAGCGGCTGGTGGTACGACAAGAACGGCACCTCGCCGACCTCCGACGACCGCTACAGCCTGAGCTGGATCAACGTCCCGAAGCAGATGAGCTACTGGAACGGTCGTCGCGCAGACTGGGTGACGTCCATCAGCGGGCTCGGCAGGGGCGACTTCGTCTACTACGATTGGAGCGGCGACGGCGCCTGGGACCACGTAGCCGTGGTGGTCGGCAGCAACAGCGCCGGGCAGAAGGTCGTCGACGCGCACACCACCGACTACTACCACGCCTACTGGAAGATGGGCTACAGCTCCACGCACTACAAGTACGCGCGCGTGCGGGCGCAGTGGGTCATCTGAACCTGCAGGTTCTCCCCGCGGGGGGCAGGTTCCGGCCTGCCCCCCGCGCCTCTACGTGCCGTCAGGGCTCGAACCCCGGCGTGAGGTCGAAGGCGAAGAGGTCGGAGCTCGTCTCCCGGCGCCGCACTTCCACCACGTCCCCGGCGAGCGTGACGGCGCGCGCGCCTGCTCGCGGGCGCGCGTTGTAGTCGTTCATCATCTCGAGCGTGTAGCCGCCGGCGTCGAGGAACACCACCAGGTCACCGACGCTCGTGCCGGCGGGGAATCGCCGGTAGGGCGTGTCGTCGTCGCCGGCGAACACGTCGCCGCCGTCGCACAGCGGGCCCGCCAGCCGAAACTCCGCGTCGGCCGGCTCGTCCGCCCGAGCGGCGACGATGGTGCGGAAGTACCAGCGGTAGTTGGTGTGTTCGAGCAGCGTGTTGAAGCCGGCGTCGATGGTAAGCCACCTTTCCTCGCCGACCACCCGTCCCTCCCTGTCACGCGTCCTCTTGGTCTTCTCGTTCTCCACGCGCGTCACGAGCACGCCGCTGGTGGCCGCGATCGAGCGACCCGGCTCGATGAAGAGCGCGAGGTCAGGCCGCCGCGCCTCGAGCACGCCGCAGATCGTCGCCGCGTACTCGTCCAGGCTCACGCGGGAGCAGAAGTAGTCGGCGGCGGCGCCCGACGGCGACGACTCGCGGTACGGGACGGCGAAGCCGCCGCCGCAATCCACGAACTGCAGGCGCACGCCGGCGGCAGCTTCGACCTCGTCGACGAGGTCGAGCGCGTTGCTCAGGGCCTGCCGGTACGGGTCCACGCTCGTGATCTGCGAGCCGATGTGCAGGTGCAGGCCGACCGGCTCAAGCCCGGGGTCGGCGGCCGCGCGGCGGAAGGCCTCCGCGGCGGCGTCACGGTCGATGCCCGCCTTGCCGCCGTGGGCGGTCTCGAGGCCGGGGTGTGTGGCTGTGGGCACGTGCACGTCGATGCGCGGCGCGACGAAAGCCGGCCTCCCCACCTCCGCCGCCACCGCGGCAATGCGGCCCAGCTCATGCAGCGAGTCGACAAGCAAGGCGCGGACGCCGACCCTGATCGCCGCGGCGATCTCGGCGCGCGTCTTCGCGACGCCGTTGAACACGACCTGGCGCGGTTCGAACCCCGCGCGCAGCGCTTTCTCGAGCTCGCCGCCGGAGTTCACTTCGAGGTTGATGCCGGCATCGCGCACCACATTGAGGAACCACAGGTTGGAGCAGGCCTTGCTGGCGTAGAAGATCTCGCTGCGCGGAGAGCGGCGGCCGAAGGCCTCCTGTAGCCCGGCGATGTTGTGGCGCAGGCGCCGTTCACTGAAGAGGTAGAAGGGCGTCTCGGCGCCGCCGGCGACCTCGACGATGTCCGCGCCGTCGAAACAGAGATGGCCGTCACGTACGGTCAGCCATGAGTCGTTGGTCGGCACCCGATACCCCCGCTTGTACGGTTGGATGTGGCCGAAGTATACTGCCCACGCTCCGTCCCACCGGCTACGGGAGACACGTGAACCGAGTGGCTGACGCCAGGCCCCAGGACCATCGCCGCGCCGCCTTCTCGGGCGGCAAATCCCACGACTTCTAGCAGCCGCCCCCTCCCTCCGCGCCGCGCGATCACGCCGGCGACGGCGGGCTGAGCGCGATGCGATCAGACCGTTCGACGGCCATTCGTCCATCGCCCCGCGGCCGGCTCGCCGCCCATGTCACGACCACACCAGGCGGACAATCTTGAGCACACCTCCTCGCACGAAGAGGCACAGCCCTCTCGGCCGGCCATTCAGCGTCTGAGCCGATGATCGGCTACCCCAGGCTCACCATCGACCTCGACGCCGTCGCCGAGAACACGCGGCTGCTGACCGCGCGACTGCTTGACCACGGCTTGACCCTTCTCGGCGTCACCAAGTGCGTCGACGGCGAGCCGCGCGTCGGGCAGGCGATGCTCGAGGCCGGCTGCGCCGGCCTCGCCGACTCACGCCTGCCCTCTTTGGCGCGGCTCGCGGCCGCCTCCCTGGGACCGCTCACGCTGATCCGCGCGCCACAGCCGGACGAGATCGAGACGGTGGCGCGGGTGGCAGACCGTGTGCTGCTGAGCGACTTGGGCGCGGCTGGCGAGCTCGGCCGGCACGCTGCGGGGTCGCCCGTCGACGTTCTGCTCACGGTCGACCTCGGCGACCGCCGCGAAGGCGTGCTGCCGGACGCCGCGTCCGCGGCTGCCGCGGCCATCGCGGCTCTGCCCGGAGTCTGCCTCGTTGGTATCAGCGTCAACTTCGCCTGCCTGTCCGGCCAGCTGCCCACGCAGGACTTGTTCCGGCAGGCCGAGGACGTCCTCGCTGAGGTTGCCGACGCTTGCGCCGCCGAGCCGCTGCTCAGCCTCGGCGGCACCTGCGTCGTCCAGCACCTCGACGGCTACCATCCGCGTTTTCGCACCGAGATCCGCTCCGGCGGAGGGCCGATCTACGGCTACGACTTCGTCAGCGGCGCCGGCATCGCCGGTCTCGAGCGCACCGACCCGGTACTCACCGCCATCGTGCTCGAGTGCTACCGCAAGCCGCCCGCTCTGTCGGGAGCTACCGGCTTCGATGCCTTCGGGCACGTGCCCGAGGTGGAGTTGCCGGACGACGACGCGAACTACGCCCTTCTCTCCCTCGGCCGGCGCGACTGCGAGCCCGGCGGCCTGCGGCCGCTGCTCCCGGGCTCGTATCTCGCCGGCGCCACCAGCGACGTGAGTGTGCTCATCACGCCCGAACCGCTCCGCCCCGGGGACACGGTGTCCTTCGCCGTGGACTACGACGCCCTGGTGAGGGCCGTCACTTCACCGTTCGTGACGAAGGAGTTCATCAGCGGGCTCGAGTCCGGGGTCTCGAAAGGACACTCATGACCGCTCACGCAGACGGCCGGCTCGTCGGCCCCCGCCGCCCGCTGCGGATGCTCGCGGCGCAAGACGTCGAGCGCATCCACGAAGCCTCGCTCGACGTCCTCGCCGGCATCGGCGTGATGTTCCACTCGCAGCGTGCCCTCGACGTGCTCGAGGCCCACGGCGCCATCGTGGACCGGAGGGCGACGGTCGCCCGCATCCCTCAGGCGGCCGTCGAAGAAGCGCTTCGCACTCTGCCCTCCGGCTTCACCCTGGGCGGACGCATCACCGAGTTCGATCTGCCCCTGGACGGGGAGCACGTGTACCTCACCTCCGACGGCTGCGCCACCTTCGTCCGCGACGCCGACGGCACGGTACGGCCGAGCGCCAAGCAGGACGTCTACGACGCGGCCCGCGTCGTCGACGGCCTGCCTAACCTGTCGGCCACGTCGGCACTCGTCTCGGCCCAGGACGCTCCTGAGGAATCCCGGGTCCTGCACGAGTTCGACGCCTGCATGCGCGCCTCGCGCAAGCACAGCATCGTCGTGAGCATCAAGGACGCGACCGAGGCCAAGCCGCTCGTCCGCATGGCTGAGGCGGTGGCAGGCGGCTCAGCGGAGCTGAAAGCTCGGCCGACCTTCTCCGTGATCCTCTGCACCGTCAGCCCGCTCCACCAGGAGCGCTTCGGCATGGAGCTGGCTTTCGAGCTCGCCGAGGCCGGCATCCCCCTGATGCTCTACCCCATGCCGATCCTTGGAGCCACCGCACCGGTCACGCCGGCCGGCACGGCCGTCGTCAACAACACTGAGATCCTTGCCGCCATCACGGCGGTGCAGCTCGCCTGCCCGGGCGCCAAGATCGTCCACGCCGGAGGCCCGACGGCGCTCTTCATGCGCACGGGCGCCTACTTCGCCAATGTGCCCGAGGCTCTGATGCTTCGCGCCGCGCAGGCGCAGATGGCACGGTTCTACGGCCTTCCCGCCGGCCTCGGCTGGGGCGGCACCAAGGCCAAGCAGCCCGAGGCCCAATCCGCCTACGAGAACACGCTCGGCATGGTACTCGAGCTCTCGGCCGGCGCGGACTTCCTCTTCGGCGCCGGCCTCCTCGACAGCGCGCAGCAGCTGTCGCTGGAGGAGCTGGTCATCGCCGACGAGGTGTTCGGCATGGTCACGCGCCTCCTGCGCGGGGTCACCGTCGACAAGGAGCACCTGGCCGTCGACCTCATCAAGAAGATGGGATTCAAGGGCGACTACCTCTTCGACCAGCACACGCGGGCGCACGTGCGCGAGCTCTGGCAGGCGCGCCTCGGCGAGACCGGCACCTACGACGGCTGGAAGGCGGCGGGCAGCCCGCGCCTGGAAGACAAGGCGCGGGCCGTCGCCGACGGCATCCTCGCCACCCCGGCGCCCCGGTTCCCCGAAGAGCTCGGCCGCGAATTCACTGAGATCATCGCCGCGGCCGAATCCGGCCGCTTCTGAAAGGACCCGCCATGGCATACGCAGACAAGTGCTACGTCGGCAGGCGCGTCAAGCTCGAACTGCTGTCGCAACAGGACGTGAGGCAGATCCACGAGGCCACCCTCGACGTGATCGAGAGCGTCGGCGTCAAGTTTCACTCGCAGAAGGCTCTCGACGTCCTCGAGGCCAACGGCGCCTCCGTCGATCGCGAGACGACAGTGGCGAAGATCCCGGGCGCCGTCGTCGAGAAAGCGCTGAGCACCGTGCCGCACCAGTTCACGCTCGGCGCCCGCAACCCCGAGTACGACCTGCCCCTGGACGGCGAGCACATCTACATCAGCTCGGACGGCTGCGGTGTGTTCACCCGCGATCCGGCCACCGGCGACGTGCGCTCGTCGCGCAAGGAAGACCTCGCGAACTGCGCCAAGGTCGTGCAGGCACTCGACAACGTCAGCGCCACGAGCGCCGTGGTCAGCGCCCAGGACTGCCCCACCGAGACGCGCGTGCTGCACGAGTTCGACGCCTGCGTACGGAGCAGCGAGAAGCACAACATCGTCGTCTCGATCAAGGAGGACTGGGAGGCCCGCAGCCTGATCAGGATGGCCGAGGCCCTGGCCGGCGGCGCGGAAGAGCTCAAGCGCCGGCCGATGTTCACGGCCATCATCTGCACCGTGAGCCCCCTGCATCAGGAGCGCTTCGGCATGGACCTCGCCCTGGTGCTCGCCGAGGCCGGCATCCCCGTGAGCTTCTACCCCATGCCGATCCTCGGAGCGACCGGCCCCGTGACCATCGCCGGCTCGGCCGTGGTCAACAACGCCGAATTCGTCAGCGGGGCCGCTCTGGTCCAGCTCGCCCACCCCGGCGCCAAGGTGATCCACGGCGGCGGCCCGACGGCGATGTACATGGACTCCGGGGCCTACGCGAGCAATTCGCCGGAGGCCCTGCTGCTGAGAAGCTGCCAGGGCCACATGGCCGACTTCTACGGCGTGCCGGCCTGGTACGGCGCCGGCGCCACTACCGCCAAGGAACCGGGGATCCAGAGCGCCTACGAGAACGCGCTCGCGATGTTCATGGCGTACAGCAACGGCGCCGACGTGACCTTCGGCACCGGCCTGCTCGACGGCTCGCGCATCCTCTGCCTCGAGAACATGGTCGTCGACGACGAGATCATCGGCATGGTCAGGCGCATCCTCAGCGGCATCGAGATCAGCGAGGAGACGCTGGCCGTCGACCTCATCAAGAAGATGGGTTTCGACGGCAACTACCTCTTCGACGACCACACCCGCGCGCACGTGCGCGAGCTCTGGCAGGCCAAGCTCGGCGAGACCGGCAGCTTCGACGGCTGGAAGAACGCCGGCGCCAAGAGCACGACCGAGAAGGCGCGAGAGAGGGTGGCCGAGATCCTCGCCGCCGACCCCGCGCCGTTCCCGGCCGACCTCGGCGCCGAGTTCGACGCCATCATCGTCGCGGCCGCGAAGCAGGCGGCCGCGAAGTAGATCGCGAGCGGCGTCACGGGGGAGGGCGCGGCGGCGCGGCCTCTGCCTCCCCCCACGCGGGGCCCCGTGCGGTAGCATGGGGCGCGGGTGGCGCAGCAGCCGCCCGCGCCTCACCACTTCAGTCTGGAGCGCCGCCGATGAGCAGCAAGAAGGTGCGCGAGGAAGGCTTCAGCAAGGACGCCGACAAGCTCGTGCGCCGTCTTTCCCTGGTCGCGTTGCTGCTCAGTCGCCGCGGCCAGCCGGTGAGTGTCGCTCAGATCCGCGGCACCGTCGAAGGCTATCCGACGATGACGGAGGAGGCCTTCAAGCGCCGCTTCTACGAAGACCGCTTCGAGCTCGCCGAGCTCGGCATACGGATCGTCTCCGAGGCCGATCCGCAGGCCGTTGCGGGCGAGACGTACAGCCTCCCCGCCAGCGCCTACTACCTGCCGCCCGTGAAGCTGACGCCGGACGAGCTGGCGGCGCTCGCCGGCTGCCTTGCCGTTCTCGAGGACCGCTTCGCCTACTCGCAGCCCCTGCGCCTGGCGCTCGTCAGCTTGACCCAGGGGCGTCCCGAACTGCTCGCCGACGCCGACGCGGCGCCGCTGACGGTGGTCCCCGAGACGGACCCGGGCGCAGCGGTGCTGCCCAAGCTGCAGGCGGCGATCGCCGAGCGCAAGACGGTCAGATTCGCCTACTATGCGATCAGCCGCGATGAGGAACTGGAGCGCACCATCGACCCGTACGGCCTCCAGCTGGTCGCCGGTGAGTGGTACCTCATCGGCTGGTGCCACCTGCGCCTGGCGAGGAGGACGTTCCGCCTTTCCCGCATCCGTTCGCGCGTCACGCACGCGACCAGGGCTCCGCACGATTTCCCGGCGCCCGAGGGCTTCGACCTCGGCGCCTACCGCGACCGCCCGGCGTGGCAGCTAGCCGAGGCGCGGGGCACGGCGCGCATCCGCGTAGCGCCGGGCATGGCCTGGTGGGTCCAGGCGCACTGGTCCCACTGCGGGACCATCGTCGTGCAGGATGACGGCGGCATCGTCTACGAGACTCCGTACGCCGACCCACGTCCGCTGCTGAGCTGGCTGCTCGGCTTGGCCGACGCGGCGGAGCTCCTTGAGCCCGCCGAGCTGCGCGAGCAGGTGGCGGCGCAGCTCCGCCGACTTGACGATCTGCTCGACGCGGAACCACCGGAGGCTCCGCCCGCGAAGCCCGCCGGCCGCGACGCGGCCGTCGACGGGCGCCGCCGGCACCGCTCGGCCGAGGACTGGCGCGTCGAGGTCGACCGTTTCACGCGACTCGCGACCCTCACCACCTACCTTCTGCAGAGCTGCGGCGAGGACGAGGCGCTGCTCGACGTGGCCGCCATCCGCGCCGCGCTCGGCGTCTCCGCCGAACAGCTGCGCGCCGATGTGCGCCTCCTCAACCTCGTCAACTTCGGCGCCGACGGCGCGCTCCTCTACGCCGAGTACGAGGGCCGCACCAAGCTGCGCGTCTCCTGTGACCTCGCCGGTCCCGCCTTCGCCCGTCCGGCGCGCCTGTCTCCGCTACAGGCCGACACCCTCCTGCTGGCCGTCGAGCTCGTCGGCGGTCAGCTGCCCACGGCTTCGGGCGCCGCTCTGGCCAGCGCCGCCGCCAAGGTGCGCGGCGCGCGTGAGGGCACGACAGCGACACTCGGGAGCGGCGATCTGCTGCTGCCGGCGGAGGCGGTGCTCGATGCAGTCAACACGGCCATCGTCGAGCGCCGCCTGCTGGACATCGAGTACTGGACCGAGGGCACCGAGCGATTCAGCCGGCGCACCGTCGAGCCATATCTCCTGGTTCACAGCCGCGGCGAGTGGTACTACGTGTGTTGGTGCCGGACCGCCGGCGGCAGACGCGTGTTCCGCGTGGCCACCACGAAGACGGCACGCCTCCTCGACGAGCGCTTCGAGCCGCGACTCGACGTGGAACTGGAGCTCTACCGGCGAGAGGGCATCCCCGCCTCGGGGAGCTACGCGCCCAGGACCGCCACCATCTGGTACGGCCCGGCGGTGCACCGCTGGATCGCCGAACGCCAGCCGGTGCGGCCGCTGGCGGACGGCTCGTGCCTGGCCGAGCAGCCCTACGTGGACGAACATTGGCTCTCGCATCACCTGCTGCGCTTCGCCGACCAGGCGCGCCCGGTGACGCCGCCGGAGGCGGTCGCCGATCTGCGCGCGACGGTCCGGCGCTTGCTGGCCGTGTACCGATGATGACCATCGCCAGCCTGGCCGGGATCGCCTACAAGAGCGGGTGGTACTTCTACGCGCTCGGCCCGCAGCTGGTGATCTGCATGCTGCTCGGGTATTTCGCGGCGCGCAAGACCGCCGGAGACCTGCTCAACTGGCTGGTGATCGGCTTCTTTGCCGCCCTCGTGCCGCTCGCCGGCGTCCTCATCATGTTCGGGCTTTGGTGGCGCACGGGGGCCGCCATGCCGGACGGCGCGTCGGAGAACGGAGAGCCGCCGGCGTGAGCGACGGCCCCTGGGTCTTCCGCGGCGCGGCGCGGCTGCCAGTCCCCCGCGCCGACGCCTTTGAGCCGCCGGCCCGCCTCTTGCCGGCCGCCGATCCCGACGACTCTGTGGAACGCGCCCTGGCCGATCCCGTCGCGGCGCCGCGCCTGCGCCAGCTGGCGCGCGGCGCCGCCACGGTGGCCGTGACCATCCCCGACGCATCGCGCCCCTGCCCCAGCCCCGCGATCCTCGAGCATCTCCTCGACGAGCTCTACGACGCCGGCGTCTCCGACGATGGCATCACCGTGGTCGTCGGGTGCGGCCTGCACCGCACCACCTCGGCCGCCGAGCGGGAGGCGCTTGCCGGCGCGCCGGTGGCCCGGCGCGTCCGCTCGGAGGATGCCCAGGGCCTGGAGACCAGGTGTCGGGATCTCGGGGATACGTCGCACGGCGCACCGGTACGGATCGCGCACCGCGTGGCGGAGGCCGACCTGGCCGTCACCGTCGGCGTGGTGGAGCCGCACCTCTACGCCGGTTTCTCCGGCGGAGTGAAGGGCGTCGCGATCGGGTGCGCCGGCCGCGAGACGATCGCCTGGACGCACCGCCCGGCATTCATCAGCGCGCCGGGAG
Source organism: Thermoleophilia bacterium (assembly GCA_017882325.1). Classification (GTDB taxonomy): domain Bacteria; phylum Actinomycetota; class Thermoleophilia; order UBA2241; family UBA2241; genus CAIXSE01. The sequence continues at coordinate 4,944 of JADGPQ010000043.1, read as the reverse complement.
TCGCCGTGGGAAGACTGACCGGCAACCCCTTTCGCACCACGCTCGTCGAGATCGCCGCGCGCACGCCCCTCGCCTGGGCCGTCAACGTGGTGATGAACGAGCGCGGTGAAGCGGCGGCGGTCGCCGCCGGCGACCCCACGGCCGCGCAGGACTCGCTGGTGCAGGCGCACAGGCACGCGTGGATGCGCGCCGTCGACGGACCGTTCGACGTGATCGTCGCCGGCGTGCACGCACCCAAGAGCCACAACTTCTACCAGGCGAGCCGCGCGGCGACCTACATCGGCCTCGTCGCCGGCCCGGTCCTCGAGGACGGCGGACTCCTCCTCCTGTGCGCCGACCTGCCGGGCGGCGCCGGCGACGGGCCTGGTGAACAAAACTTCGCGAAAGTGCTGGCCGCGGCCGGCACACCGGCCGAGCTCGTCGCGCGAGGGCTGCGCGAACCGCTCGGCCCCGGAGGTCAGCGCGCCTTCGTGCTCGCCCGCGTCCTGGAGCGCTTTCGCCTGGCTGTGGTCGGCGCCGTAGACCCCGGCTTCCTCGAGCCGCTCGGGGTGGCCGCGTTCGACTCCGTCGACGCGGCCGTCGCCGCGGCAGAGGCGCGCCTCGGCCGCCGCGCCCGCGTGCTCGCCGTGGCCGATGCCATGGCCACGGTCGTGCGGAGCCGCTGACCGCGTCCACCGCGGGAATCGCCGGCCGGCTGCACAGGTCTGCGCGCCTTCGCGGGCCCCGACCGAGTGTTCTCCCGTTTCATAACGGGAATCATCCAAGTGAAGCAACGGGAGACCATGATGAACGGCATCCGCATCGGCCGCCTCTTTGGCATCAAGGTGGCCATTCACCCGAGTTGGTTCGTGATTCTCGGCTTGTTCACGTTCAGCTTGGCGACCGGGTTCTTTCCCCGCGCCTACAGCGCCTGGAGCCCAGCCGAGGCCTGGATCGTGGCCGCAGTGGCGACACTCCTGCTGTTCGCGTCCGTGCTCGCTCACGAGCTGGGCCACTCGCTGGTCGCACGGGCGCAGGGCATCCCGGTCACGAACATCACGCTGTTCCTTCTCGGCGGTGTGTCGACGATGGAGAAAGAGGCGACCTCGCCCGGTCGCGAGGCTCTCATGGCCGGCGTCGGCCCGCTCGTGAGCCTGGTCATCGGCCTCGCCTCGTGGGCAGCGGCGAACTTCGTTCGCGCGCCCCTGCAGGTGCAGGCGGTCCTGCTCTATCTGGGCTTGGCCAACGTGACACTGGCCGTCTTCAACCTGCTTCCCGCCCTGCCCATGGACGGTGGCCGGGTCTTGAGCGCCCTTCTCTGGTGGCGCTCGCACGACCGCGTTCAGGCGACACGGGGTGCCGCAGCCGTCGGCAGGGTCGTCGGCTACCTGTTCATCGCCCTGGGCGTTCTGCAGGTCCTCGGTGGATCGCCGTTCGGCGGCGTCTGGCTGGGACTCATCGGCTGGGTGATCATCCAAGGCTCGCGCGCCGGAGCCGCCCAGTCGGTCATGCGCCGTGACCTCGCCGACGCGACCGCGTCTCGGCTCATGACGAAAGTGGCAGGCTGGCTCAGGCCGTTTGTGACCCTGAGCTCGGCGGCACAGCAAGGTTTTCGCGACTTCGAGAGCCGCTGCCTCGCCGTGGAGGCGGAGGAGGAGGGTCAGGTGTTCGACGGCCTGATGTGTGCCCGCGACCTGGCGTTCGAGCCTCGGCCCAAGTGGGCAGTGCGCCGGGTGCGCGACGCGATGGTCCCGGCGCGGGACATCCCCGTCGTCGCGCCAGACAAGCCGGCGCTGGACGTCCTGCGGCTGATGCAGACGAAACGCGCGGACCGCGTCGCGGTCATCAGCAAGGGTCGCCTGCTCGGCTTCGTCGACGCGACCTCGGTGGACCGCTATCTGCGCATGCGCGAGGCCGACCGACAGCGTCTCGAGAGCCGTCTCAAGGCAGCCTGATCGTCACCACCGCGCAGTCGTCGGCCAGCACGCCGCCGGCGAACTCCTTGACGGTCTCGAGGATGCTGTCGGCCAGTTCCTGGGCGGGCATGCCGAGGTTCCGCAGCACGGTCTCGCTCAGGCGCGCTTCGCCGAACAGCGTCCCGTCGACACGCGCGTCCGTGATGCCGTCGGTGTACAGCACCACGCAGGTGTCGTCGGGCAGGATGGCGCGATTCGTCGGGTACACGGCCCCGCGGAAGATGCCCACCGGAACGTTGCCCTCGCCGGGGATGGGGAACTGGCCGTGGCCGGCCAGGACGATGGGCCGCGGGTGGCCGGCCACCGCGTACTCGAACATGTGCCGCGCCACGTCGATGTAGGCCACGACCAGGGTCACGAAGGGCTGGTCGGGGGTCTGCGCGATGACCGCCGAGTTGAGCCGGGAAAGCGCTTCTCCCGGCGACCCCTCGGCGGCATAGGCGCGCAGCATATACCTCACGACGGCCGACTGCGCCGCGGCGCCCAGGCTCTTGCCGCACACATCGCCCACGATGACCATCAGGCGGCCCGGACCCAGCGTCACCAGATCGTAGAAGTCGCCGCCCACGCGGGCAGTGTCGGTCGCCGCCCGATAGCGCACCCCGACGTCGATGCCCGGGATCGCCGGCGGATCCATGAGCAGAGCCTGTTGGAAGGTCTCGGCGATGGCGTGCTCACGCTGGTAGGCGGTGGCGTTGTGGAGACTCGCGCTGAGCTGCGCGCCGAGCGTCGCCACGAGCAGACTGTCCTCGTAATCGAACTCTCCCCCCTGCTTATCGGCCACCACGAGTGTCGATGCTTGCTGCGGAGCCTCGCTCTCGAGGGGTGCGAACAGCAGACCGTCGCTCTGCGACACCGCGACCGTGACGAGCTCGCCGCCGCTCATGCTGTCGTCGGGCGGCACCGCAAATGCCTCGCGGCAGCGCTCCAGGAGCTCTCTCTCGGCGGCGGCGAAGAGAGCCGGCGAAGCCCCGCCCGCCAGGGCCAACGATCGGGTGGCGAGATACTCGCCGGACCCACTGAGGACGGCCGCCGCGCGCACGTGCAGCAGGTCGAGCGCTGCGTGGGCGACCTCGTCGAGCACGTCTTGGAGGTCGGCACGGTCGAGGCGCCGGTTGAGATCGACGGCGAATGACTGCAGGCGCTGAAGCCGCCGCGCCAGCCGGTCACTGCGCTCGGCGGTGACGCGCTGCCGGTCGTACAGCCTCGCCTTGTCCACGGCGAGCGCCGCGAACCGGCAGATGGTGCGCGCCAGGTCCATCTCGTCCTCGCTGAGGTCACGCGATTCCCTGTCGAAGAGCTCCACCAGCGCGATCACGCGATCGCCGATGCGCAGCGGGATGCTGAGCTGAGTCTGGTGACCGAGTCGCTCCAGGAGCTCGCGCTCGGCGTCGTTGAGGCGCGGATCTTCGAGCGACGTCACGAGCACGGGCCGGCGGCTGGCGACGGCCAGGGCGCTCGTGGCCAAGGAGTCCAGCGGCACTTCGTGCCCCGTCCATTCGGAGGCGTCGAACGCCAGATCGTCGAAGCTGACCAGGACCCGCAGCATGCCGTCGTCCTCATCCACCTCGTACACGTCGCAGGCGTGCATGTCGAGGGCGTCGAGAAGCCGCGTGACGACCGCCTCGAGCACTTCGGTCGTGTCGAGACTCTGGGCGAAGTCGAGGCTCGAGTCGCGCACCATCTCGAGGTCGCGGCGTTTGGCGCTGAGCTCGAGCATCAGACGGACGTTGTCAACGGTGACGCCCAGGTAGCGGGCCACCGACTCCGCCAGGCTCACCTGTTCGCGATCGAACTCGCCGCTCGCCTGCGGGCGGTTGTAGACGAGGACGCCGACCTCACGGTCGAGGGCCCGCATGGGGACGACGATCACCCGCTCGAGACGCAGGCGCGCGGCGAGCGGACCAGGCGAAGGGTCGCCGGCGGTCAGGTCGCGCGCCACGGTCGTCTCCGTGCGCATGGCCTCCGCCGAGAGCACCATGTCGTCGTACTCTGCCGAGATCTCGCGGGCGTCCACGCCGAGGCCGAACCCCGCGCGTCCCTGCCAGTTGCCATCTTCGAGGAGCAGCAGCACGCCCGCAGTGGCGTCGAGCTGTTCGCCGAGACGCTCGAGCGCATACTCGAGGAGCTCGTCGAGGTCGTCACGCGTGCCGCCGCTCGTGAGAATGTCCGCGCCGGCCTCGGAGAGCTGGGCGCGCAAAGTGGCGCCATCGCTCATGATCGACAGCCGGCGGATGAGATAGGCGAGGATGACGAGGACCAGGCCGGCAAGGCCGCCGTAGAGCAGATTGAAGAGGTTGCTCGCCGTCAGCGTGTCCTGCCCGACCATGACGAAGACGGCGAGCAGGCCACAGACGACGCCGACCGCGGCCACGAGCCGCTCATGTTCCGCGAGGGCGAGCAGCGTGAGCGGCACGAGGTAGAACCCGGCCATGGTCACGGGGTGCACGGTGGCATCGAGGAAGAAGATGACAACGATGAGGACGACGGCCACCACCCCGACCGCGACGGAATGCCGTCGCAGCCAGGCGGTGCGCCGCACCAGACGCGGGTGCCTTCGTTCGGCCGATCCGTAGGTGCCTGTGGTCGATGAGGCTGCCACGTGACCCCCTGGCGGTGAGCGCAGGCCGAGCCTGCGCAGATCATTCATATTACTACCGGAATGGGAGGCTGGGCTACTTTTGCGCTCAGAAGCGGCGCAGCACCTTGTCCGACCGCAGCTCGCGCAGGGCGTCGCAGGCGACCCAGCGGGCGCTGCGTGCGGCCGGGTCGCGGCGGTCGACGGCGGCGAGAGTGTCGGCCGAGGACAGGATGGCCTCGGCCGTCTCTATCGCCGCCACACGCAGCGCCGCGTTGCGCTTGCCGATATTGCGCAGCGCCCAGTTGACGACCTTCTTCACGAAGTTGCGGCCGTCTCCGGCTTCGCGACGGACGAGCTCCAGGATCGTGAGAAAGCGCTCGTCGGGCGCCGCCTTGTCCTGGACGGCCA
>JADGPQ010000199.1 GCA_017882325.1 Thermoleophilia bacterium | reverse complement strand
CGGCGCTAATCGGGTCCGGCTCGACCTCAACAGCCCAGCGTTCCAGGAGGTCTTCTTCCGCCTGGAGACCGCTGAGCTAAAGCATGTGGTGGCGTCCCTGCACCGGCTGAGCGAGCTAGATTGGGCTGCGGTATACCGGCACACGGGCTTTCAGTGGGAGGCGATAAAGCACCTCAAGGCCCCAGGCGGCGCCGGCGTCTATTCGCTACGCCTAAGCCAGAAAGTCCGCGCGCTCGCGTTTCGAGATGGCAATTTCCTTCGCTTCGTCTCCCTTCATCCAGATCACGATTCAGCGTACCGCCGTTGATTCGGGGTACTCGCGCCCGTACAGTGATTCGGCACTCAGGGGAGACCGGATGAAAGTTCCGAAAACAAAAGCTGGAAAGCGCAGGTCCGAGGCGGCGCAAAAGACAGCGGCCGCGATCGCCCCGCCGAAGGCAGGCACGACGGGGGAACCCGCTTCCCGGCTCATCGACCAGCGGATCCGCGACCTGGGGGGATGGCGCGGGGAGACCCTGGCCCGCATGCGGGCGCTGATCCTGGAAGCCGACCCCGAGATGAGCGAGGAGTGGAAGTGGAGCACTCCGGTCTGGTCGTACTACGGGATTGTCTGCACCGGGGAGGCGTACACGAGGGTCGTGAAGCTCACGTTCGCCCGGGGGGCCAGGATCCCAGACCCATCACGCCTCTTCAATTCCAGCCTGGAAGGCAACACGCGAAGGGCGATCGACATCCACGAAGGGGAGAAGGTCGACGCGGGCGCGTTCAAGGCGCTCGTGAAGGCCGCGGTGGCCCAGAGTGGCCCGCCGGCGAAGAAACGGTAGACCCTGAGGTTGCAATTCCGAGCTGCGGCGCGAACTGCGCCGTGGCGACCGTGCCAATGTCAGTCTAACTGACTTATATAGAATGACTTGTTGACTCCGAACGCACACTAGCTGGAGAAGTTGAGGGCGACGACCAAGAACAAAAAAGAAAAGCTTGCGTACTGATCTAGTGTTGTAGTGAACTACATCACCAGATGGATCGTGAATGGAATGACAGTCAACCGATCTACCGCCAGCTTCGCGACCGTGTCGTCGCCATGATTCTCGACGGCGTCCTCAACGAAGGCGATCCTCTGCCGTCCGTGCGCACGGTTGCGGCCGAATATCGGGTCAATCCGATCACGGTCATGAAGGGCTATCAACAGCTGGTCGACGAGAAGCTCGTCGAGACGAAGCGAGGCCTCGGCATGTTCATCAATGCCGGCGCGCGCGACCTGCTGCTGCGGGGCGAACGCCAGAAGTTTCTAACGGATCAGTGGCCGAGGATCCACGCGACCATTCGACGGCTCGGTCTGACCGCGGAAGAACTGCTGGATGCGGGCGCTTCCGGCGCGCCGTCGTCGAATGCCCCCGAGGAGGAGCGCTGAAGCCATGGCATGCATCGAAGCACGCGGCCTCCGCAAGACCTTCGGCACGACCGTCGCGCTGGACGGCGTCGATCTGCGCGTCGAAGAGGGACGCATCCTCGGGATCATCGGTCCCAACGGCGCAGGCAAGAGCACCGCGCTCCACGCCTTTCTCGGCCTCATTCACTATCAGGGAGAGCTGAAGGTGCTCGGGCGCGACCCCTGGACCGAGCGCGATCAGCTCATGAGCGACGTCGCCTTCATCGCGGACGTCGCCGTGCTGCCGCGCTGGATACGGGTTTCCGAGGTGCTCGACTACCTCGCCGGCGTGCACCCGCGATTCGATCGCGGGAAGGCGGAGGGGTTTCTCGCGAAGACCGGAATCGGGCGCGCCAGCAAGGTCAGGGAATTGTCGAAGGGCATGGTGACGCAGCTGCACCTCGCTCTCGTCATGGCCGTCGACGCGAGACTGCTGGTACTGGACGAGCCGACGCTCGGCCTCGACATCCTGTTCCGCAAACGGTTCTACGACTCGCTGCTGAACGACTACTTCGATCGCAGACGCACGATCGTCGTGACGACCCATCAGATCGACGAGATCCAGGATGTCCTCACCGACTTCGTGTTCGTCGACCGCGGCCGCATCGTCCTCGAGTGCAGCATGGAGGCCTTCGAGGCGCGCTATCTGGAAGTGATCGTGAACCCCGAGCACGCCGGCGCGGCACGGGCGCTCCGGCCGATCCACGAGCGGCAGTTGCTCGGCCGCAGCATCCTGCTGTTCGACGGTGCCGATCGCCGGCAGCTCGCCGCACTCGGTGACGTGCGCACGCCGGGCATCGCGGATCTGTTCGTCGCCGTGATGGGCCGGGAAGCGGGTGAGGCCAAAGGAGCGGCTGCATGAGCACGCCTTCGAACGTCCCGCTCGACTCTCGCCCTCCGGTCGTCGCGCCCCCCAACACGGCGGCGACCCGCCCCATGTACTGGTCGATCCGGCGCGAGCTGTGGGAGAACCGTTCGATCACGATCGCGCCGCTGGCCGTCGCGGCGCTCGTTCTGTTTGGCGTCTTGATCAGCACGATCGGCCTGCCGAGGAAGATGCGGACCCTCCCGACGCTCGACCCGGCGAGGCAGCACGCTGTGGTGGTCACGCCTTACTGCATGGCGCCGGCTCCGATCATCCTGACCACGTTCCTCGTCGGGATTTTCTACTCGCTCGACGCGCTCTACGGCGAACGTCGCGATCGCAGCATCCTCTTCTGGAAGTCGCTGCCGGTTTCGGATCTCACGACCGTGCTCTCGAAGGCGAGCATTCCGCTCGTGGTGCTGCCGCTGATCGGCTTCACGCTCGGTCTGGTCGTACAGCACATCCTGCTGCTGGTGAGCACGGCGGTCCTGCTGGGAAACGGCGTGAGCCCCGCCAGGTTGTGGGCCGAGTTTCGCTTCTTCCAGGACCCTCTGGTCACCTTCTACGGCTTGACCGTGCATGTGCTCTGGTTTGCGCCGATCTACGGCTGGTTGCTGCTCGTCTCGGCCTGGGCACGCCGCACGCCTGTGCTATGGGCCGCGTTACCGCTGCTCGGGGTCGCCATTGTCGAGAAGCTGGCCCTCAACACGACGCACTTCGCCTCCCTGCTGAGGTACCGCGTGGAAGGCGCCATCGAGGAGGCTTTCGTGGTCAAGCCGCAGCATGGTTCCGTTGGGATCATCGATCAGCTGTCGCAGCTCGATCCGGCGAGATTCCTGAGCACGCCCGGTCTGTGGATCGGGCTGGCACTCGCCGCGGCATTCCTCGCGGCAGCGGTCCGGCTACGCCGCCATAAGGAGCCGATCTGATGAAGCTAAGGCGGATCGTGACATGGAGTGCGGGCGCGATTCTTCTCGCGCTTATCGTGGCGGCCCTCATCGCCTACTGGACCTCGAGCAATGACTGTGGACGAAACGCCGCTGCCGGAGGCGACCTGATGAAAGCCATCGTCTATTGCGACTACGGTTCACCCGACGTTCTGAAGGTCGAGGACATCGCAAGGCCGGTGCCCAATGACGACCAGGTCTTGATCAGAGTTCGCGCGGCCTCGGTCAACCCGTTCGACTGGCACTTCATGGAGGGCACGCCCTACGTCGGGCGCGCCATGGGAATGGGCCTGCGGAAACCAAAGGACACACGGCTCGGCGTGGACGCGGCGGGCCGCGTGGAAGCCGTCGGAAGGAACGTGACCCGCTTCAAACCGGGCGACGAGGTCTTCGGCGCGGCTCATGGCGCCTTCGCGGAGTATGCGTGTGCTTCCGAGAACCGGCTGGTCATCAAGCCGGGCAATCTCACCTTCGAGCAGGCGGCTTCCATCCCCATCGCGGGAGTCACCGCACTGCAGGGCCTCCGCGACAGGGGAAAGGTCAAGCCCGGGCAGAGGGTCCTGATCAACGGCGCCTCCGGCGGCGTGGGGACGTTCGCCGTGCAGATCGCCAAGTCGTTCGGTGCGCATGTCACCGGCGTCTGCAGCACGAGGAACGTGGCCATGGTCCGGTCCCTCGGCGCCGACCGGGTCATCGATTACACGAAGGAGGATTTCACCAGGGCCGGAGAGCGCTACGACGTGATCCTCGACAACGTCGGGAACCATCCGCTGTCGGCGTGCCGGCGCGCGCTGACCCCCAAGGGGCGATACGTCATGATCAGCGGGCCGAAGGGCCGGTGGTTCGCCCCGCTCGATCGCGCGCTTCGGGCGAAGGTCTACTCGTGGTTCGTCAGCCAGGACATCGGCATGTTCATGGCGAGAATGGACAAAGACGACCTCGGCATCATGGGCGATCTCATTCAATCGGGAAAGGTCACGCCGGCCATCGACAGGACCTACACGCTGAGCCAGGTCCCCGAGGCCATCCGGTACCTGGAAACGGGACACGCGCGAGCGAAAGTGATCATCGTCGTCAACGAGTCCAAGTGAAAGGAGCCTACATGCGAACGCTTCTGCCCGCTCATCTGCGAACACTCTCTCGAACGCTCGTGACCTGCCTTCTCGCGCCAGCCGCAGTCGCCTTGGCCCAGGATAATCCATCGAAAGCCACTGTCGCCCCGGCACAGGAGAACCCGCCGAAAGCCGCCGCCGCGCCGCCGGTTAATCCGCTCAGCACACACAATAAGATGATCTACGGAGGGGTGAAGGCGATCCTGCTCCGCTCGGCCGAAAAGATGCCCGAGGAGAATTACGGCTTCAAGCCCACGGACGTGGTCCGCAGCTTCGGCCAGATCGTCGGACACGTGGCCGACGCGCAGTACATCTTCTGTTCCGTCGTTCGCGGCGAGAAGAATCCCGCCCTGAAGATCGAGCAGACCAAGACCTCGAAAGCCGATCTCGTCGCCGCGCTCAAAGACGCGTTCGCCTACTGCGACAAGGCTTACGACGGCATGACCGACGCGTCAGCCGCTCAAATGGTGAATCTCCATGGAGGCGACACGCCGAAACTGGGCGCGCTGGCAACCAACAACGTCCACACCATTGAGCACTACGGCAATCTCATCACCTACCTGCGGATGAAGAACATCGTTCCTCCAACCAGCGAACCGGAGTTCATGCAGCAGATGATGAAGAAATAGAGGATCCCGTCCGGGGTGGTCTCAGTGAACGAGGCCACACGCGCGCGAGTGAAGTTTGGGCCGGCCGCGGGCCGGCCCATTACGGCAGTAGACCGACTTGACTTTCAGCGCATGATGCGAACGTTTCATTGCACCGGGTTCCGGCTTACCCGATCCTTTCTGCAGGAGCGCGTCGTCAGTCCGCTAAAGAGGATCGCTAAGCATGACCACTGAACCCATGACCCGGCGCTACGAGATGGTCAACGTGCGGCAGGGCTACCTGATGATCGAGCTGGAGAACCA
>JADGPQ010000042.1 GCA_017882325.1 Thermoleophilia bacterium | reverse complement strand
AAGGGCACCAACGCCAAGCTGGTGCGCTCCAACCTCACCGCCGAGCAGGAGAAGGACCTCAAGCACGCCTTCGGCGCGAAGAAGCACGGCGAGGGCTGACGCTCCATCCAAGACGCGTACGTTCCGCGAGGGGCGGCCCGGAGGGCCGCCCCTCGTTCTTCTTTGGCACGACCCCTACAGCCGGCGCGGCCGCTTCGGGCCAGCGCTCGAACCGGGACCACCCAGTCAACTCGTCCGCTCGGGGCCCTGGCTGCGCTGCCGGAAGGCCTCCAGCACGTCGTCGATGTCGCCGTAGAAGTTCCTGGTGCCGATGAGCTCGGTGAGGCCGTCCTTGTCGAGCTCGGCCTTGACCTCGTCCTGCACCTCGCAGATCACCAGGGTGATGCCGTGCTTCCGCAGTCGCTCGATGCCCGCGCGCAGCATGGCCGAGCCCGTGTAATCCACGTCGATCACGGCTTCGGCTACGAGGCACAGTCACTCAAGCGGCGGCTGCGCGTTCTTCCTGATCGCACGGGTCTCCTCGGCGAAGCGGCTGGCGTTGGCGTAGTAGAGGCTTGCCCCGAAGCGATACATGGCGAGCCCCGGCGCGGCTTGTGCCCCACTTGCCAGCGGCTTGCCCAGCCAGCGCTCCGCTGGACCCTGGACGAGCAGCGTGTCTGAAGGCCGGTAACTGTGCCGCAAATGGATGACGACCGAGAGGACGATGGCGACGATGATGCCCTGCTCGACGCCGATGAAGACCACGACGGCGGCGGTGACGGCGGCGACGGCGAACTCGTACGGCCGGCGGCGAAGGATCTTGCGCATGCCTCTGACGTCCACGAGCTTCACGGCGATGAGGAACACGACGGCGGCCAAGACAGCTTCGGGCAGATAGCTCAGCGGCCTGGTGAAGAAGAGCAGCACGATGAGGACGATCGCCGCGGTGACGAGCTGGGCCAGCTGGCTGCGGCCGCCCCCCGTTTCGACCATCGCGGTCTTGGTCGGGCTCCCGTTCACGACGAAGGTCCCCGTCAACCCGGCGCCGATGTTGGCCAGGCCGAGGCCCGTGAGGTCGGTGTTCTCGTCGAAGTCCTCGTTGTACTTGGTCGCGTAGGCACGAGACGTGGCGGCGCTCTGCGCGAGGATGACGACGAAGATCGAGACGGCGGTGCCGATGATATTCGCGTAGTCGCCGGCCGGGATGGCCGGCCAGACGAAGTGCGGCAGGCCGCTGGGGATGGCGCCCAACGTGCTCACGCCGTGGGCGGACAGGTCCAGCGCCGCGCTTGCCACGATGCTGCCGATGACCGCGAGCAGCGCCCAGGGCACCCGCTCGAAGAATCGGTCGCCGACGAGGATGACGAGCAGCACCGCCGCCGAGACGGCCAGCGTGGTCAGGCTCGTCTGCCCCAGGTCCTTGGCCCAGTTGTAGATCTCGGTCGCGGAATCGCGACCCACCTTGGCGTAGCCGAACATGCCTGGAAGCTGTCCGCACGCCACCTGCACGCCGACCCCGGTGAGGAAGCCGATGAGCACGGTGCGGGAGAGGAAGTCGGCGAGAAAGCCCAGGCGCAGGATGCGCGCGAGAAGCAGGAGTACGCCTGCCATGAGGGCCAGCATGCCGGCGAGCGCGACGTACTGCGGCGAGCCGGCGGAGGCGAGCGGGGTGAGGGCGGCGAACATGATGGCCGCCGTCGCCGAGTCGGCGCCGACGACCAGATGGCGCGACGACCCGAGGATGGCGAACACGATGACGGGCACGAGGATCGTGTACAGGCCCGTGATGACCGGCATCCCGGCGATCTTGGTGTAGCCCAGCACTTCCGGTATGGCCAGCGCAGCCAGCGTGAGGCCGGCGATCACTTCTTTGGGCACGCCTGCCCTGTCGATGGGCAGGATGCCCTCGAAGACCGGCACGGGGAAGCGGCGCCGCTTGGCCGGTGGTCCGATCTCTCCGCGCGCGTGAACCAACTCCCCCCCTGTCCTACAGCTGAGGTCCGGGACGCGGGCGTATCTTATCCCTCGGCGTATCGTTTCTCCGCGATGCGCGTGCCGGAGCGAGTCGCCCGCAGCGTTCCGTGCTCAGTCGCCGGGGGAGTTACACGGGCCGCGCGGCCGGGCTGCCCCGCGCGGCTCGGCTGACGATCGGGCGCTACTCGAGCGAGATCGCGTCCACAGGGCACTCTTCGGCTGCCTCTTCGCAGCAGCCGGCGGCTTCGCAGCCCCCAGGGTCGATGACGTGCGAGATGCCGTCGTCGCCCACCTCGAACACGGCGGGGCAGATCTCCTCACAACTGCCGCAGCCGATGCAGAGGTCTTCGTCGACTATCGGTCGGGTCATGGTCGGTGTCCTTTCTGAGCCGCTTCGCCAGCTTGGTCGGAGCCGTACTCCGCGACGATCTCCGACGGCGCGCGGTTCTCGCGCAGAAGCTCGCACATGCGCCGCATCGGCGCGTCGATATGGTGGAAGAACGCCTTGAAGCCGGGGCAGAGGTAGTTGAGCCCCGGCTCGCAAGGCGGCGACGCCTCGGCGGGCGTCGTGATGAAGCGGTCCTTCGGGCAGCCGCCATGGCAGGCGAAGCGCACGTCGCAGTCCAGGCAGAACTGCGGCAGCCTGTCGAGCTTACCCTGCCCGAAGCGCTGTTGGTCGGGCGAGCCGACGAGCTCCGCGAGGTGACGCTCGCTGATGTTGCCGCGCAGGTAGGCGGGCTCCACGAAGTGGTCGCAGGCGTAGACGTCGCCGTTGAACTCAAGGGCGAGCGCCGCGCCGCAGGTGGGCGAGTGCACACAGAGCCCCGCGGGCTCGCCGTACCAGTTGGCGAGCGCGACGTCGAACATCTGCACGTAGACTTCGCCCACGTCGCGGCGCACCCACTCCTCGAACACGCCGATGAGGAAGGCGCCCCATTGGTCGGCCGTCACGGAACGATCCGTGACTGTGTCGCCATACGGCACCCCGTCCTCGGTAGGCCGCTCCACGATGGGGATGAACTGGATGAACTGCGCGCCGCACTCGTCGACCAGGAAACGGTAGACCTCGCCGGGGTGCGCGGCGTTGGCAGCATGGACCGTGGTCAGGGCGTTCCAGTCCACGCCGTGCTCGCGCAGTGCCCCGAGGCCGCGCATCACCTTGTCGAACGTGGGCTTACCGGCCTTGTCGCGGCGGTAGGCGTCGTGCAGCTCGCGAGGCCCGTCGATGCTGAGGCCGACGAGGAAGCCGTTCTCCTTAAAGAAGCGCGCCCAGTCACCGTTGATCTTGGTGCCGTTGGTCTGGATCGAGTGGCTCACGGTCATGCCCGGGCGGGCGTACTTGCGCGCCAGTTCGACCGCCCGGCGGAAGAACTCGAGGCCCATGAGCATGGGCTCGCCGCCTTGCCAGGCAATCGACACTTCGGGCGCGCGGTGCGCCTCGATGAGCTGCCGGATGTAGCGCTCGAGCAGCTCGTCGCTCATGCGCGAGCGCGCCCCCGGGTACAGCCTCTCCTTCTCGAGGAAGAAGCAGTAGGCGCAGTCGAGGTTGCACACGGAGCCGGTCGGTTTGGCGAGCAGGCTGAACGCGGGCGGCGGGGCGGGAACGGTCACGCGCGTGGCGATCTCATCACAGCCCGCCGATGCCCTTGCCGATCAGGCTGACGCCGAACACGACGAAGAGCACGATCATCACGGTGGCGTTGTTTGCCGCCAACCACGTCTTCCAGCCATCCAGGACCTTCGCCGCCTTGTCGCCCATGGCGAAGTACACGGCCACAGGGGCGATGATGCCAAGGCTGCCGACGATGATGAGCACCACCATGACGACCGCCTGTTGGAAGCCGCTCAGACCTGTCTGCGCGATGCCCGCCGCGGCCGTCGCGTTGAGGATGAGGTTCTTGGGGTTCACGCCGGAGAGCAGCGCTCCGATGGCCAGAGACCGGGTGGGAGTGAAGCTGTCCAGCGCCCTCATCCACTTCGGCATGGGCGCCTCCTCGCCCGCTTTGGGGCGCTTCGTGAACTGGCGCCAGGCGGCGAACAGCAGCAGAAGGCCAAGCACGAGCTTGATGATGCTGACCGTCCGCGACGGTCCGCTCGACGTGGCGATACCCGCGGTGTTGGCCACGATGAGGACGATGGTGCCGACGATCGCCAGACCGAGCAGCCAGCCCCCGAGAAACGCGAGGCCGTTGCTGCGCGCCTTCGGCGTGATCAGCATCAGGATGATGGCGATGATCGGCACTGGGCTGATGGCGATGCCGATCGCCAGGGGAAGCATCTCTCCGATCGCTGCGCCCATGTGCCCTCCTGTCGCGCTGTGGGGTTCCGTAGTAGGGTGACCGGGTGGTCAAGACGACGACGTATTCTAACGCTCCGCGCGTCCGCGTGGAGTCAGCTTCAGGCGTGGCGCGGGCATACAGGGCAAATGGGAGGCGGAGTCTCCATGGAATCACGGAGCGGCGAACCGTCCACGTTTGAAAGCGCGGCCGAGCGTGGCCTGACCACTCCGCGCGCCGCCGGAGTGGCAGGGATCGTCTTTTCCATCCTCTTCGTGGTTGCGCTCGTCTTCCTGCGGCAATCTCTCGGTCGTAGTCTCGACACGGAAACGGTGATGCGCGACTTGACCGGCCATGGCTCGAACCTGGCGCTGGCCGGTCTCTACATAGTGCCGTTCGCCGGGATCGCCTTCCTCTGGTTCATCGGCGTCGTCCGCGACCGAATCGGCGAACGCGAAGACAAGTTCTTCGCCACCGTGTTCCTTGGTAGCGGCCTCCTGTTCGTCGCCATGCTGTTTGCCGGCGCCGCGGTGATCGGCGGCCTCGTCGCCGGCAACCGCTTCGGGACGGCCACGCCGACCGACGTGGCGACCGTCGGCTTCGCGCGCTCGGTCGGGTACTCCTTCTTGTTCGTCTACGCGGCCAAGGCTGCCGGCGTGTTCACGCTCGCCACGTCAACGATCATCCGGCGGTCCCACTGGCCGTTCTGGACGTCATTGAGCGGCTTCGCGACCGCGGCCGTGCTCATCCTCAGCATTGCGTTCTACGAGCCGATCATCCTGCTCTTTGCCGTGTGGGTGGCGGCCATCAGCGTGTACGTGCTGGTGACGGGAGGCCGTCAGGCGCGTGGAGGGACGGGGCTCTGACGAAGGCGAGCCGTAAGCGCGCTCCGCATCGGGTGATGCATTCCACCGCTGCGGGTAGATAGGCCGCAACCAGGCCGGTCACGGAAGACGGCCCAACACAGCGGCCGGACTCTTGAGGAGACACGCCATGGCAAACAACACGTCGCAGGGCAGTTCGCAAGGTTCGGGCACGGGGTGGCTGATCGGCGGCGGCGTGCTAGCAGCGGGACTTCTGGCGTTCATCCTCCAGAACAGGGAATCGGTCTCGTTCGACTGGCTGTTCTGGTCGTTCAACGCGCCGCTGTGGCTCGTGCTCGTCATCACCGCCCTCGTGGCCTTCGTGATCGGGCAGTTCGCGCTGATGTGGCGCCGGCACAGGCGGCGCCAAGCGCGCCGCGCCGGACGGTAACGAGCCGCCGGTCCCTTAGCGCTCCGAAAAGACCGTCTTCCAGTCGTCCTGCATGCTGACGATGATCCAGCCCTCATCTGGTGCCAGCTGAAGAGCCCTCTCCGCGCCGCCGTCGTAGGCGTACTCGCGCTCGGCGTCGTCGTGGTGCACGAGTAGGCCAAGCGTCGGGCCCGCGTGGCCTCCCGCGTACTTGAGCATGTGGATGTCGCCGTCGGAGTTGCCCGCCGCCATGATCGGCCGGCGCCCGATGGCGCGATGGATGTGCTGCGGCTTGCCGGGACCGTCGTCGATGGGCTGCTCGACCTCCTTGGTGCGCATCACCTGCGCCACGCCGTGCGCATCCTCGGCGTACTCGAACGTGACGCTGCTCCCGATAGCCATGGCGCGCGGGATGTCGTAGATCTCCTCGCAGACCGCGCGCATGAAATCGCGCCCGCCCCCCGAGGTGAGATAGACCTGAAAGCCGTTGTCCTGCAGGTGATGGACCAGCTCGACCATCGGCCTGTACGTCAACTGCTTGTAGGGCCTATTGAAGCGCGCGTCCTGCGTGGTGCTTAGGAACTCCAAGGCGTCCGCCTCGAACTCCTCGACGGTCAATCCTTCGAGCGCCTCGGTGACGCCGGACGCAAGAGTGTAGATCCCGCTCGGATTCCCCTTGCGGTACTCGTCCTCGACTTGGTCGAACCAGGCCATGTCCTTCTCGCAGACGGCCTTGAACGGCTGGCGACCACGTACCTCAGGCTTGTCGGCCACCATCTTCCCGATGGCGCGCAGCCCGTGCTGGAGCTGGATGTACATGGGCTTTTCCAGCCAGAGCGTGCCGTCGTTGTCGAAGGTGGCGACGCGGTCGGAGGGCGACACGAACGCTGGGCCGCCGGATGTGGTCACGCTCGAGACGAAGTCGACGATGGCATCCTTGGCGGCGCCGTCGTTCCACGAAGCGAGTCGGTCGGTCATGGTGTTGTCTCCTTGCGTGTTCTTTGCGCCAGAGACGGGCGGGGCGGCCGCACGGCCGCCCCGCCCGTCGTCGTTCTTGGCCGGGGGCTACTCCCGCGCGAGCATCGCCGCGGCCTGGCGCTCCAGGTCGAGATAGGGCTCGCCGCTGACGTCCACGGCTACCCGCTTGATCGTGCCGCCGGTGAAGCCATGCGGCGACTCGCCGGGGTAGTCGTCAGTGACGGCCTCGCCGCTGTCGCGACCGACGCACAAGCCCTCCCCGGCCAGTGAGAAGAAGCCCGGCTGGGTCTTGATGCGGCCCTCGCCGACCTTCTTGTCGCCGTAGTAGAGAGACAGGATGCCGGTGGCCACGCCGGGCGGGTCCTCGCCGTCTTTGTCGAACGAGGCGGAGAGGATGAGGTCCTCGCCGGTCGGGACGTCCTCGGTGGCGTCGACCTTCTGCTCGAACATGCCGGCGAAGCTGTTGACGTAGTGCAGCCGGCTGTCCTTGACGTAGAGGGCATGACCGCCGAAGCGCGCCCCGTGGGCGAAGAGCACCCCTTCCGCGCCGGCGGCGGGGATGTCGACCAGCCCTCCTATGGCGAAGGAGCGGTTGCGGACGTTGACGGCCTGCTGCTCCGGGACGTCGGCGGTGTCGGGGAAGTACACGTAGCGGTCGCGCGGCGGCGCGAGCAGCGGCCGCGGCGTCAAGATGATCTCGAGCGCAGAGCGGTCGTCGAGCGGGAACGCACCGTTCCTGCCGGCCTCCGCGAACCACAGGCTCTGCAGTTCTCTGAGCTTGCCCCAGTTCTCCTTGGCAAGATCGTGGAGCTCAGACCGGTCCACGTCGGTGTGGTAGAGCTCCCACTCGTCGTCGTTGAAGTGGCTCCAGCCGGCGATCGTGGGATGGGTGGTCACGGCCTTCCAGCCTTCGTGCCAGATGCCCCGCGAGCCGAGCATCGAGTAGAACTGGGTCTTGCGCGCCCCGTCGGCCGTGGCGTCGTCGAAGCTGTAGCGCATGCTCACGCCGTCGAAGCTGCTCTGCACGTGGCCCTTGATGGTCCCCGGCGCCTCGACGCCGAGGCAATCGAGCACGGTCGGCACGAGGTCGATCGCGTGATGGTACTGCTCTCTGATCTCGCCCTTCGCCTTCATGCCGGCCGGCCACGAGACGATGCACGGGTCGGCGGTGCCGCCGTTGAACTCGTAGCGCTTCCACATCTTGAACGGCGTGTTGAAGGCCATGGCCCAGCCGTTCGCGTAGTGGTTGTAGGTCTTGGGACCACCGAGCTCGTCGAGCATGGCGAGGGCGGACTCGAGGTCGTCGGGCATGCCGTTGAAGAGCCTATTCTCGTTGACCGAGCCGTTGGGGCCGCCCTCGCCGCTGGCGCCGTTGTCCGACACAAGCAGCACGAGCGTGTTCTCGCGCTGTCCGCTCTCCTCGAGGTAGGCGACCAGCCGGCCGATGTGGTAGTCGGCGTGGGCGAGGAAACCCGCGTAGACCTCGGCCATACGGGAGAACAGCCGCTTCTCGCCGTCGGAGAGCGCGTCCCACGGCTTGGTCACGTCCATCATCGGGAACGGTTTGCCCTCTGGCCCCGTGCGCGTCTCAGGGGTGCCGATGGGGTTGATCGGCGGGAGCTCGGTGTCGGGCGGCACGAGGCCCATCTTCTTCTGGCGAGCCAGCGTCTGCTCGCGCATCGCCTCGTAGCCCATGTCGAACTGGCCCTTGAACTTGTCGATCCACTGCTTGGGCGCGTGGTGCGGCGCGTGGCAGGCGCCGGGGGCGTAATAGAGGAAGAACGGCTTGTCGGGCGCGATCGCCTTGGCGTCCTTGATGAACTCCATGGCCTTGTCGGTGATGTCGTCGGTGAGGTGGTAGCCCTCTTCCGGCGACTTCGGCGGGTCGACCGGGTGGTTGTCGTAGACCAGCTCGGGATACCACTGGTTGGTCTCGGCGCCGAGGAAGCCGTACCAGCGCTCGAAACCGCGTCCAGACGGCCAATTGCGGCGCGGGGCGGCGAGGTTCATCTCGTCGGTCGGACAGAGGTGCCACTTGCCGACCATGTAGGTGTTCCAGCCCAGGTCGCCGAGGATCTCGGAGAGCATGCCATTCTCCGGCGGGATCGTGCCGCTGGCGTTCGGGAAGCCGATCGCCGCCTCGGTGATGCACGCCATGCTGTTGCGCGTGTGGTTGCGGCCGGTGAGCAGGCACGAGCGGGTCGGCGAGCACAGCGCCGTGGTGTGCCACTGCGTGTAGCGCACGCCGTCGGCCGCGATCTTGTCGATGTTGGGTGTCGGGATCGGACCGCCGTAGCACGACATCGCTGAGAAGCCGACGTCGTCGAGCACGATGTAGACGACGTTGGGGGCGCCGTCAGGCGCCTTCGGCGGTTCGAACGGCGCCCAGTCTGGGGTCGAATCCCGGATGTCGACGTTGATGACACCCTTGAAAGGTTCGCTCATGTCTCATCACTCCTTGCTCTACTGCAGGCACGTCTGTCTGGACCACTTGACACGCCGCGGGCCACGCGTCCGAGAGAGTGGAGCGGGTGAGCCCACGAATTCATCGCCCATGTTACCTGCGGGCCAACGGCGACGCGAGGGCGACGGGCGGCCGTAGGAGCCGCCCGCCGCCCTCGTCGCGATTTGCGGTCAGACCCCGGTCTCTGCCTGGATCTTGCCCTGCTTGATCGCCTTGAGCAGCGCGGCGTAGTCCTTCTCGGCCTGGTCGGCATACACTGTGGCGAAGTCGGCGATCGTCTGGTCGAAGCGGTCGCTCACGCCGAGGTACGAGGCGATGGCGATGCGCTGCCCCGAGCGCGCGTGGCCACGGGCCAGCGTCCAGCCGCACACCGTGGCGAGGATCTCGAGGCCTGGAGCCTTGAGCAGCTCGGTCTCGATCGAGCCCTTCATGTCGCGCAGCTGGCGCCAGTAGAAGGGGCGGCCCGCCGGCTTGCCGGTCATCCAGCCGAGGAAGATGTCGCTGGCCGCCTGCGTGAGGCGCTGTCCGGCCACGACGCGATGGCCGCCGTGCGTGAACCTGCTCCTCCCCAGGTAGGGTTCGAGCACCGACGGCCCCGCCTCCTTGACCTGCAGGAAGAGGGGGTCGTCTGAGTCGCGGCCGAGCAGCAGCACGATGATGCAGCGCGTGCCGACGCTGCCCACGCCCACGACCTTGCGGGCCACGTCGGCGATCTCGTAGCGGCCGAGCAGCTCGCGCCGGTCGTCCTCGAGGGTGGATTTGTACTGGTCGAAGAGGTGAAAGCTGCTCTCCGCCTCCCGGATCTCCTCGAGGTGCATGATGAGCGGCGGCTGGTCGATGATCCGCCTCGTGCCGTCGACGACCTCGGTCATCTTGGCGGCCGCCTGCAGGCTGGTGCGGCCTCGCGCCTTGGCGAAGCCCTTTTCGGTGGACTTGAGCCCGGCTTTGATCTGGGACTTGGAGGCCGCCTTGGCGGCGCGGCTTGTACGGACCATACCGAGCAGGTCGTCGGCGACGATGCGCGAGTACCACACCTCGAGCTCGCGCATCTCGGCGTAGGCGGTCATGTGCTCGCGATAGGAGCGCACCGCGGCGAGCGCGGTGGTGCGAGCCACGTCCTCGCCGAGGCCGTTGTTGCGGCTCGCGAGCACGAAGCTCGCGGCGAGCCGCTTGAGGTCCCATTCAAACGGTCCCGGCAGCGTCTCGTCGAAATCGTTGACGTCGAACATCAGCGCCCGGTCGGGCGAGCCGTAGAGGCCGAAGTTCGAGAGATGGGCGTCGCCGCAGAGCTGCACGGTAAGGCCGGTGCGCGGCAGCGGCGCGAGGTCGGCGGCCATGAGGACCGCCGAGCCGCGGTAGAAGGCGAACGGCGAGGCCGACATGCGGCCCCAGCGGATCGGCACGAGGTCGGCCATGCGGTCGTCGTCCTGCGCGCGCAGGAGGGCGAGCGGGTCGGGGCGGTCGGGGGCCGCGCTCCACGCGCCGTGCGCGGTACGGGGCGCCACCTTGCGCGCCTCGCGGCCGAGACTCCGGCGCTCGGCGACCGTCTTGACGTGCTTCTCGTCGCTGGTCATGGGTAACCCTCCATCTGGAAAGGAATTGCGGCGGCCCGGCGGCCACGGCATTACCGCATGGTTACCCTGTCCGGCCGGGACGCACACGCGCGTCATCGTGCCGGACCTAGGTCAGGACGTTGACGGCGCGCGCGATCACGAGGCCCAGGAGCACGAGCGAGATCGTCGACTGGGCCATCATGGCGAGCTTGTTCCAGGCGCGCAGCGGCATGGCGTCGGTCGGGCTGAAGGCCGTCGCCGAGGTGAACCCGAGGTACATGTAGTCCACGAACCGCGGCCGCCAGTCCTGCGGCGCCAGCTCCGGCGACAGCTGCTGCGGGAAGGCGAAGTCCGGGTGGGCCGGCAGACCGTGAGCACGTGCTGCCGGCCCGCCGCTGTCCAGCTCCCAGTACAGCAGGCCGAAGGCGAGGCAGTTGGACAGCCACACGATGCCGCCGGCGGCAAGCAGCGCTGAGGCCGACTGGGTGTCCGTGCCGCCTCTGATGAGCTCCACGATGAGCTGGATCGTACACCATAGCGTCGTGGCGACCAGGAGAGCGATCAGCGTCACGGACAGCGCTCGCACGCGCCGGGAGAGCCGGTCGATCTTGCCCGGGTCGCCGATGATCACGGCGACGAGCAGCAAGGCTTCCACGAGCGGCACTCCCCAGCGCGGGCGCTGGACGAGGCCGCGCGGAAGCAGCAGCGTAAGGACGATGACGGCGACGACCGCGATCGCCATCGGCCACCGGGCCTCGCCGACCAGGCGCTGCTGGCTCGCCGACGTGGACTCCCGCGGGATCATGCTCGCCAGTATCTCAGATGAAGTAGGACAGCAGCCGCATGAACGAGTTCCGGAAGCGCGTGGTCAGGCTGAGCTGGTCGAGCTCCTGTAGGGTGACCTCGTGCGAGTTGGCGATGTCCTCCTCGAACAGCCGTTCCTGCCGGTACGCGAGCTTCTCGTCGTACATCCACAGCATGAGCTCCTTGTGGAGTCGCAGGCTGCGGATGTCCATGTTCATGGTGCCGATGGCGGTGATCTGCCCGTCGGCCGTGAGCGTCTTCGAGTGCAGGAAGCCGGCCTCGTAGAGATAGACATGGACGCCGGCCTTGAGCAGCCGGCGGAAGTACGTCCACGCCGCCCAGAAGGGCACCTTCTTGTCGGGCACGCCGGTCATCATGAAGCGCACGTCCACGCCGCTGAGCGCCGCGTTGATCATCGTGTCGTAGAGGCCGACCTCCGGGATGAAGTACGGCGACTGGATCCACACCCGCTTCTCGGCGTTGCCGATCGCCAGCATGTGAGCGCGGCGCGACGACTGCCAAGGGTCCTCCACGGACTGCGCCACGACCTGGCACAGGACGCCGGCCTCGCCGTCGTCACGCGCCGCCGCCGGGAGGTACTCATCCGTGAGGACGTCCTCCTTGGTCTGGTCGAACCAGCGTACCGCGAACAGCGCCTCCAGCTCGCCCACGACCTGCCCGGTCACGCGCACGTGCGTGTCGCGCCAGCGCGCGAAGCGCTCGCCGCCGTCCACGTACTCCTGGCCGACGTTGTAGCCGCCGGTGTAGCCGATCTCGCCGTCGATGACGACGATCTTGCGGTGGTCGCGGTAGTTCAGATGGGCTAGCGAGGCGACGTCCTTCGCCACCTTCACGCCCAGAGGCACGAGCGCCTCGAGCTTCTTCTTGTCCCAGGCCTTGCTGCCCAGGTAGTCGTAGAGGAAGCGCACCTGCACGCCGGCCTGGGCGCGCTCCTTGAGGATCTCGGTCAGCGCGTCCGTGAGCTCGTCGTCCTCCCAGATGAAGTACTGGACGTGGATGAAGCGCTGCGCCGCCACCAGATCGGCCTTGAGGCGGCTGAACTTCTCCTGCCCGGTGGGGAAGATCTCGGCGCGGTCGGCGGTCACCACGTCGAGGCCGTCTTCGCGGGACATGGTGTCGCTGAGCCGCTCGACGAAGGTGCCCCCGAACAGCCGCCGGAAGCGCCGGTCTGCGGCAGCGTTGCGCTTGAAGAATGGCTGCAGGGCAGCCTGCACCCCCGCGAGGTAGTCCTGCATCCACTTCTTCTTCTCGCTGATGGTCGCCCAGTCGCGGCCGGCGATGAAGTAGAAGACCATGCCGAGGACCGGCACGAGCAGAAGCGCGAACGCCCAGGCCAGTGTGTCCGCCGGCTCGCGGTCTTCCATGATGAGCGTGGCCATGACGTACAGCCACAGGATCAGGTACGGCACCCACAGCCACCAGGGGACGAAGCCGAGCCAGTGCATGCTTGCCTCACTCTCTCGCTGCCCAAGTCGATTGCTCGCACGCGGGCGGATGTCGGTCGTATCGGGACCGGATGGTCACGGAAGGATATCGCATCTTGTGAGCGTTGCCGGGCTCATCGGCGGCCTGCAACGCGGCGGGGCGGCCACTTGACCGCCCCGCGCTTCTCTGTAGCCTGCGTTTCGCCCGACCGAGCGTCGCGCGATCAGCGTCCCCGCCGCCGCGAGCGGCGGTTCATGCCGGCCAGCGAGACCGGTGAGAGCGGCCGCCCGAAGGGGTCGATGAACACCGAGACCAGCTCGCCCTTGGCGGGCAGGGTGCCCTCGAGCATGTCCACCGTGTAGGTGAGCTTGTCGCCCTCGAGCTGCGGGTCCTTGAGCACGACGATGGCGTCCTCGGGGGTCTCGTCGCCCTTCTCCACGAAGGAGATCACGGCGTTCGGCGGGTCTACGGCGAAGCTGTTCTCGCCGAGGTCCCACTCCTCGACGAACTTCTTCGTCGTGAGGTGCCCGACCACGCGCTGCGGCCGGTCGGAGAAGTAGAGGGTCGCTGGCGAAAGGCCGTGGAAGGTCACCTTGTCGCCCTTGGTGGTCATCTCGCGGGCGGTCTGCGCGAATAGGGCCTCGATGTCTTCAAGCGTCTTCTCGATGTCGTCACTCATGGGGATTCCTCTCTGTGTCAGCCGGCCGCTTTTTGGGCGTCGGCGAGCTCCTTCTCAAGATCCTTGCCGTCGATGTCAAGCTGCTTCTCGACCGTCTTCTGTGCCTTCAGGTCGGCCTTCGCCAGGGTCTCCTCGAGCTTGTCCTTGCCGATGACGATGAGGCAGGCTTCGCCCGCATCGAGCATCTCACCGAGCTCGTGCACGTCCTTGCGGGACATGCCGCCGTGGAAATGGCCGATGACGCCGCCCGTCACGCCGCCTACGGCCGCCGCGGCGAGCAGCGACGGCGGGAAGAGGATGCCGACCACCGCGCCGGCGCCGATGCCCCACCAGGCGCCGTGCTGGGTCGGCTTCTCCCACTTGTCGATGTGGACGGAGCCGTCGGCGTCCTTGACGGCGATCGCGGCGTCGTAGGTGCCGATCACCCCGGTGGCGTGCAGGTCGCGGACGACCTCGAGGTCGTCGCGGGCGACGGCGGAGTCGCCGTAGACACCCAAGAAGAGGAAGACGGGTTGGTCTGCCATTGCTGCTCCTTCGGTTTGCGGGCACTCTGTCAGGCGGCGACGCCAGCACGGCGACGCCGGTGACCACGGGGTTACCCTGTCATTCTGCTCGCTGACGTGGCGGGGCCAAACCTCCCGACGCGCGACAGGCAGGGCTTCGGCGGTCCTACGCCGGCGCCGGCTCAGAACCCGGCTGCCGCTTGGGGATCCGCCCCGTGAAGAACAGGCCTATCACGCCCATGACGACCAGCACCGAGAGCGCCGCGCGCAGGCCGTCGATCTGCGAAATCTCGTTCTGTTTGACGGCCGCGTCGATCTCGCTCTGCGAGTAGCCGGCCTCGGTCATTTGCGTCTCCACGTCTTTGTCGGAGATGAAGGGCGCACCCGCGGCCAGGCTCACGTTGGCCTGGTCCTTCGCCTGCTGCGGGATGTTGGGGTTCTGCTCGATCCCTGTCAGGAATGAAGCCGTGAGAGCGGCAATGAGTATCGAGCCGGCGAGCGCCGTGCCGAGCGAGGCGCCGAGCTGGGTGGCGGTGTTCTGCAGCCCGCCGACCTCGGAACTCTTCTCGGTCGGCACCGCGGAAACGGTCACGGCGCCGAGCTGCGACGCCAGCGCGCCGATGCCGAAGCCGACGATGAGCATGGGCACGAACACTATCGAGGCGTCGGCCCCGGCCTCGAGACTTGCGATCAACACCACGACGCCGGCGATCAGCGCCAGCACGCCGACG
This sequence comes from Thermoleophilia bacterium, assembly GCA_017882325.1. Classification (GTDB taxonomy): domain Bacteria; phylum Actinomycetota; class Thermoleophilia; order UBA2241; family UBA2241; genus CAIXSE01. The sequence continues at coordinate 1,133 of JADGPQ010000042.1, read as the reverse complement.
CGCGCGACGCGCCGCGGCGAAGCGTGCGGGAGGAAGCGCGGAATGCCGGCGGCCGCGAGGAGCAGCGAAAGCGAGAGCGGTAGCAAGCGCACGCCTGTCTCGATCGGCGACATGCCGAGCACCACCGAGAGGAAGAGCGGCACGATGAAGAAGATCCCCGCCTGGATCAGGAACAGGAACAGGAAGGTGATCAGTCCGCCGGTGAGCTGCCGGTTCTGCAGGAGCGAAGGCGCGATGAGCGGCTCCTTGCCGCCGCGCTCGAGGCGCCGCTGGTAGCGGAAGAACAGCCACAGCAGGAAGAGGCCGCCGATCATGAACCAGATGGTCAGAGAGAGACCGAACAGAGACGTGGCGCCGGCCTTGGGCAGGACCCAGCCCCACGACGACGACTTGAGCACGCCGAGCACGAACAGCGCGAGCCCCGCCGACGAGATCAGCACGCCGAGCATGTCGAGGTGCGGGCGGTGCTCGACCGGCGAGTCGGCGGCGCGCCGCGCCAGCAAGAGGATGGCGATGACGACGATGACTTCGCCGGCGAAGACGTAGCGCCACGAGAAGTACGTGGTCATGAAGCCGCCGATGACGGGGCCGACGGCCACGGCGATGGCCGCCGCGGCGGCGATGAGCCCGTAGGCTTTCGGCCGCGCCGCAGGCGGGAAGTTGCCGGCCACCAGCCCGACGATGGCCGGCATGATGAGCACGGCGCCGATGCCCTCGAGGAACGACCAGCCGATGATGAGCACCGTGAGGTTGGGTGCCAGCGCAGTCGTCATCGATCCGCAGCCGTAGATGATGCAGCCGATGCTGAACGCCCGCTTGCGGCCGATGCTGCTGCCGATCTTGCCGCCGAGGACCATCAGGCTGGCCATCACCAGTGTGTAGAGGGTGATGGCCGTCTGCACGCCGGTGACGGTCGTGCCCACATCCTTCGCGACGGTGGCGATCGAGACGTTCATGACCGAGGTGTCGAGGGTCATGAGGAACTGGCCGGCGGAGAGGGTGAAGAGGATGAGGCCGGCGCCGGCCGCTGCAGCTGCCGCGAATTTCGCTCCTGAAGTAGTCTGCTCGGCCATGAATCCCTCCGCTCGTTCTGCCGGCGTGCCGTGGGGAAGTCACCGAACGGTCACCCGGAT
>JADGPQ010000006.1 GCA_017882325.1 Thermoleophilia bacterium | reverse complement strand
GTGGCGACGAGCCCGCGGAGGGCGGCGGCGGTCGCGTTGGCCGTGCCCGCCGCCATGCGGTCGAAGAGCTCCTTGCCGGTTCGCACGACGCAATCGGCCTCGGCGGTGTCGTGGGACACGCTCACGTCACCCTTCTTGATCGTCACGTACCAGTGCGCGGTGCGTCCGTCGCCCTCCAGGTCGAAGCGCAGCGTGCCCGAACTGCTCTTGAGCAACGGCACGTGGCCCCGCGCCGCCAGCTCGTCGAAGAACTGCTTGGTGGGATCGCTCATGTCACAGCCCCCTGTTCCAATGGCTCATGCCGCCGTCCACGTAGTATGTGCTCCCGGTGACGTAGCCGGCCTCGTCGGAGGCGAGGAAGACGGCGAGCCCCGCGACTTCGTCGGGCTCGCCGAGCCGTCCGGCGGGGATCACCGCCTGCAGTTCGCGCAGCAGCTCGCCGTCCCCCAGAGTACGCTGGTTGATCGGCGTCGCGATCGCCCCGGGAGCGATGTCGTTGACGGTGATCCCGTGCGGCGCCAGCTCCTGACACACCGTGCGCGTGAACATGCGCAGGCCGCCCTTGGAGGCCGCATACGTGGTGTAGTTCAGAAAGGCCACGTCCTCGTGGATGGAGGAGACGTTGACGATACGGCCGCCCGCCCCGCGCTCCACCATGTGGCGGGCGACCGCCTGCGCGGCGAAGAACGCCCCCTTCAGGTTCACGTCGAGAACGAGGTCGTAGTGTTCCTCGCTGACGTCGAGGAACGGCTCGCGGAACTCGACGCCGGCGTTGTTCACCAGGATGTCGAGGTGGCCGAGGGCCTTGACGGCGGCGGCCACGAGGCCATCGGCCTCCGCCGCCACGCCCACGTTGGCACCGAACGCGACGCCGGCGCGGCCCAGCTTCTCGATCTCGGCGACCAGCGCGCGGGCACTTTCGCCGCCGTGGTGATAGTGCACGGCCACGTCGGCACCCTCGCGCGCAAAGCGCAGGGCGATGGCCTCCCCAATTCCGCTCGAGCTCCCCGTCACCAGGGCTTTCTTGCCGCTCAGTCTCATCGTCTCGTCCTCTCTGGGGCGCTGATCATCCCGCGAACGCGTAGGTCGGCAGCCCGGCGACGCCGGGGTCGAGGCGCAGCAGCGCCCCCGCAAGGGGCTGCTGCGCCAGCTCGGCGTCACTGAGGCTCTCGCGGCGCGTCGTCACGTACAGGTCCCTCAGCTCCGGTCCTCCGAAGCAGCAACTGGTCACGTTGGCCACCGGCAGGCGCACGGTAGTCAGCAGCTCCCCCTCCGCCGAGTAGCGGTTCAGACCCCAGCCCCCGTGGAGGGCCACCCAGAGGCAGCCCTCCGCGTCAACGGCCATCCCGTCGGGGACGGCGCCGTCGACGTCCACGGTCGCCAGCGGTCGCCGTTCGCCGAGAGCGCCGGTCTCCGGGTCGCAGGCGAACACGTCGACCCGCCGTGTCGGGCTGTCGATGAAGTAGAAGCGTGCGCCGTCGGGGCTCCAGCCCAGACCGTTCGAGATCGTCGTTCCGGCCAGCACGCGGATCGCGCGCCGGTCGGCCTCCACCTTGTAGAGCGCGGCGCTCGGCGAACGTTCGTCCAGCGCCATGGTGCCGACCCAAAGGCGTCCATGGGCGTCGCAGGCGCCGTCGTTGGTGCGGTTCCCTATGACGTCGGCCTCCAGCGGGACCAGGGGCACTCCGTCGAGGTCGTCCAGAAGGTACAACCCGTCGGGCAGGCCGACGACGACGCTGCCGCCGCGCCGGCGCGGCAGAGCCAGACTGACGAGGTCCGGCGTTGCCCATGCGGCGTCGACGCCGGTTGCCGGGTCGTAGCGGTGCACGCGTTGCCCGAGGATGTCGACCCAGAGCAGTGTGCCCGTCGCCGCGTCCCAGCGCGGACCCTCGCCGAGCTGCGCTTCCGGCGGCACGGCGACCTCGTACTTCCAGTCTGAGCCTGCGCTTGGCATCGCGCCCCTTCTACCCCGCCTCGTCGTGCTCACGCCCGTTCGCGCGTCGCTGGAGCAAGGCGAGGGCGTGCGCCTGGCTCGCCGTGGCGGGGTACAGCTGACGGTAGAGGCCGTAGAGCTCGTCGTAGAGCGCAGCGCAGGTCGGGTCGGGCGCGAAGCGCATCGCGGCGGCGGCCCAGACCGTGTCCAACCCTGCCGCCCCCGCCGCGATCGCCGCCAGGAGGGCGTCGCCGTAGGCGGCGCCCGCGGTCTCGGCCAGGCTCTCCTGCGGCAGCTGCGTCACGTCGCTCACGATCTGCGGCCAGAGGCGGCCGCGGGCGCCCCCACCGCTGGCCCGAAGGGCGCCGATGTGAGCGCCCGCCTGCCGCATGACGTCAAGATTGTGCCGCACCGCAAGGGCCGCGCCCTCGAGCAGCGCGCGCGTGACGTGGCCGCGCGTGTGCGAGGTCGTAAGGCCCAGCAGCAGGCCGCGAGCGTCGGGGTCGAAGAGCGGCGTGCGCTCACCGTCGAAGTACGGCAAGGCGAGGAGGCCGCCGGCCCCGGAACCGGCGCCGGCCGCCTCCAAGAACAGGGTCTCGTAAGAGACGTCGCCGGCCACGCCGCGCATCCAGACGGCGAGCGCGCCCGCCGTCGCCAGGCCCGCCGCCAGGTTTCGCTCACCCGGCGCGAACGCGGTCGTGCTCCACAGATGCGGGTCGGGAGCGGCTCCCGTCCCCACCTCGATCATGAACATCGTCGTGCCGTAGACCAGCAGAGCCTCGCCGGGGCCGCGGAGACCCGAGGCGGCGACCTCGGCCCACGAGTCGATCGTGCCGGCGGCCACCGGGATGCCCTTCGGCAGCCCGGTCGCCGCCGCCGCGTCCGCGCTCACCACGCCCAGGGATTCGTGGGCCCACGCCAGCCGCGGCAGCGGCAAGCCTGGAGCGACTTCCGCCGCCCAGTCGCCGGCCCAGCGGTTCTCGCGCACGTCGTACAGCGGTCCGCACTGGCTGGCCGAGTGATGGTCGAGCACGTACTCGCCGGTGAGACAATGGACGAGCCACGAGCCGGCGGTGAAGAAGCGCCGCGAGGCCGCCCAGACCGCCGGCTCGTGCCGCGCCAGCCACGCCAGTTTGGGGCCGGCCGACTGGCTCGTGAGCGGCGAGCCGCAGCGAGCCAGGATCTCGCCGGCCCCGAAACGCTCCGTGAGCTCGACGATCTCCCGCGTGGCGCGCGTGTCGATACCGTAGAGGATCGCCGGGCGCAGCGGCCGCCCATCGACGTCGGTGGTCACGACGCAGGGGCCGAGGCCGCTGACGCCGATCGCCGCCACGTCCCCGAGCCCTCGCGCCAGCAGCTCGCGGCACGCGGCGACGAAACCGTCCCACCAGTCGCGCTCGGGATCCTGCTCGGCCCAGCCCGGCCGCGGATGCGCGATGCCGTGCGGCTGCACGGCCTCGGCCAGCACATGGCCGTCGGGCCGCACCAGCACAGCTTTGGTGCTCGACGACCCGACGTCCACGCCGAGGAAGAGCTCGCTCACGGCGGGCCCCTTCGTCCGCCCGCCGGTCGCTGCGTCACCGCTTTGCACCGCCTGAGGCCTTCGCCTTGGCGGCCTTGCCCTTCGCGGCGGTGGCCTTTGTCTTCGCCGCCTTCGCCTTGGCCGTCTTCGCCTTGACCTTCGGCTTCGCCGCCTTCGCCGTCGCCTCAGGGGCCGCCGGCTCCAGCTCGGCGGCCTCGATGCGGCCTTCGTGGATCGCCTCGATGAAGCGCCCGTAGTCGCGCTCCGTCTGGTCGGCGTAGGCCTCCGAGAACTCCCACATGGCGTCCGCGAGTGCGGCGCCTTTGCCGACATAGCCGAGAACCACGTCCGGGTCACCGGCCCGGCTGTGGGCCAGACCCAGGGTGTAGCCGCAACGGTTGGCGTAGGCGACCAGCGCCTTTCCCGTGAGCATCGCCGGGTCGATGGAACCCTTCATGTCCTTGAGCTGGCGCACGTAGAAGCTGCGCCCGTGCAGCGTCGTCCAGCCGAGGAAGGGGTCGCTGACGCCCTGCATCACCCAGCTTCCCACCACCACGCGCTCGCCGTTGGCCAGCAGCGGCTTCTCGCCGAGTGCCGTCTTGACCGCCGAGGGCTCGGCCTCCTTGACCTGCAGCAGGAGCTCGTCGTGCAGGCCGTCGCCCACGAGCAGCACGATGTAGTCGTAGGTGCCCACGCTGCCGACGCCGACGACCTTGTGCGCGACATCGACGACGTGGTACGCGGCCAGGTAGGCGCGGCGCTCCACCGACAACCCCTCGAGGTAGGAGTGCAGGGACGCCGTCACCGCTGCCGCGGTACGGCGACTTACGGCGGTGATCACCGGCGGGTCGGTGCGCAGCCGCGGCACGCCGTCGACTACTTCCGTGTACTTCCCCACCGTCCAGGCCTGCGTGCGCCTGGCGGCCTTGGAGACCACCTGGTTCACAAGCGCCGTCATCTTGCCGGTCCAGACGATCCCGTCGGCCGCCGGCGCGTCGGCGCGGATCATGCGGTAGCGACGCTCGAGCCATCCCAGTCCGGCCATTTCGTTGAGCGCCGCGATGTACGCGCTCGCCGTCGTGCGCACAGCCTCCTCGGAGCGCCGCATCTGGCCGTTGTCGCGAGCCGCGAGGACGAAGCTCGTGGTCAAGCGCTTGAGGTCCCAGTCCCACGGCCCCTGGCTGGTCTCGTCGAAGTCGTTGATGTCGAACACGGGGGTGCGCTCCGGCGAGGCGTACATGCCGAAGTTGGAGAGGTGAGCGTCCCCACAGAGCTGGGCGTAGATGCCGGTGTGCGGTTGAGTCCCCAGGTCGTTGGCCATGAGCTGCGCGGCGCCTCGGTAGAATGTGAACGGCGAAACCGCCATGCGGGCCGTACGCAGCGGGATCAGGCCAGTCTGACGCGGCGCCGCCACGGCCATCACCACGTCGACGGGATCGCGCGCCTCGTCCACCGGCTCCCAAACGCCGAGCGCCCGGGGGCTCACGCGTGTTCGCGCCTCCAAGCCGGCGGCGCGCCGGTCTGCCGCCGGCAACCAAGCCTTCTTGAAGTCGACCTTGAACGGTCCTTCAAGGAACACACGACTCTCGGGCATCGGAGACCTCCGGGGACCGGACGCGCCGCCCGGCGGCGCGACGTTTCTTGGCGATGTCGAACGTTGAGTACCCACCGGGGGCGGATGAGAAGCCTGTGGGGCCCGGCCCGTCGCCGTATGGCATAGACTAGGGGACGACGAGCGAGGAGGACGGATTGGAGCAGATCGCCCCGCAGATCTATCGCTGGACGGCGCCGCACCCGGAATGGCGGTCCAGCGTCGAAGAGGTCGTGAGCTACGCGCTCGTGACCGGCGAGATCCTCGCCTTCGTCGACCCACTGTTGCCGTGCGAGGGCGACGACCGGCGGGCGCCGCTGCTCGCCGACATCGACGCGATGATCGGCGAGACCCAGCGCCTCGAGCTGCTCGTCACTGTCCCCTACCACGCGCGCAGCGTCGAGACATTCTACGAACGCTACTCCCGCACCGTGCCGACGCTCATTTGGGGGCACCCCGGCGTCAAGAAGCGGCTCACCCGCCTGGCCCCGTTCGAAGTGATCCCGCAGAGCGCCGCCGGCGAGGCGTCGGAGATCGCCGACGGCGCCGTCCTGGCCTACACCATCGGCAAGCCGCGACGCAGCGAGTACCCGCTGTACTTCCCGGGTCTGCGCGCCGTCGTCTTCGGCGACGCCGTCGTCGGCGCGCAGGGCGGCTTGCGGTTCTGGAACCAGAGCTCGAGCACCGGGGCGGACTGGTACCGTGACGTATTCGCGGCTACCCTGCGCCCGCTGGCTGAGCAGGACATCGAGTGCGTCCTCACCACCCACGGGCCGGCCGTGCTCGCGGACGGGCGGCGAGCGCTCGAAGAGTGCCTCGCCGCGCCGCCGGTCGACTTGTACTGAGCCCCGCCGCCTTCCGCCTGCTACGCCTGCAGCGCCGGTTCGGGGACCGGCACGGCAGTCATTTCGACGCCGGGACGGTCGTCCACCAGGGGCGCCTCAAGCTTGCCGGCATCGAGCCAAATGCGCCGCGAGGCACGGCCTGCGACCCAGGTGTCGTGCGAGACCACGATCAGCGTCTGGCCGCGCTCGCGCCACAGCTCCTCGAGCAGGCCGATGATGTCGTCGCGCGTCTTCTCGTCGAGGTTCCCCGTGGGCTCGTCGGCGAGGATCACCCTGGGCTCGCGCACCAGCGCCCGGGCGATGGCCACGCGCTGCTGCTCGCCGCCGCTGAGCTCGGAGGGGATGTGGCGGGCGCGGTCGGCGAGGCCGACCCCGTCGAGAGCCTCGGCGGCGCGCCGCCGGCGCTCGTCGGCGCGCACGTGCCAGGGCACGAGCGCCGTCTCCACGTTCTCCTGGGCGGTCAGCGTGGGAATGAGGTTGAAGGATTGGAAGACGAAACCGTAGGAGTGGCTCCTGAGCTCCGCCAGGTCGCCCTCTCCCAGTTTGGCGACGTCTCGTCCCTCGTAGATCAGCGAACCGCCGGTGGGACGGTCGAGGGCGCCGAGCATCTGCAGCAGCGTCGTCTTGCCCGAGCCGGTGGAGCCCTGGATGACGAGGAACTCGCCCTCGGCGATCCGCAGGTCCACACCGGCGAGGGCGTCGACGGTCTTGCGCCCCTGCGTGTAGCGCTTCGTGACGCCGGTCAGGTCGTAGAGCATGGAGTCCTCCTCCAGGGTTCGCGGAGTAGTCACGATCATGACGTCTTCCTGTCAATCGAGCCGGCGCAGGGCGTCGGCGGGCCGCAGCCGCGAGGCACGCCAGCCGCCGAGAGCGCCGGCCAGCACACCGCCTGCCAGAGCGAGCCCCACGGCGAGCAACACGAGCTGGATGCTCACCGGAGCCGTCAGGTGCACGGCCACCGTCTGCGCGGCCTGACCCAAAGCAGCCTGCATGCCAGGCGGCGCCGCGAGGCCTCCGGGGCCGCCGGCAGCGGTGGTCTGGCCCACGGTAGCCTTGAGCAGCGGAGAGAAGTGCGCGATCAGACGGGCGCCGGCGACGCCGATGATCACGCCGATGACGCCGCCGAGGACGCCCTGCACCACCGACTCGCCCATGACCTGGCCGACCACGCGACGGCTCTTCCAGCCCAGCGCCTTCAGCGTGCCGAACTCCCTGACGCGCCTTGAGACGGCGGATACGGTGAGCAGGCTCGCGACGGCGAACGCGGCGACGAGCGCGGCGATGGCGAGCCACTTGCCGAGGGTGTCGGCGAGCTGCGAGGCACTCTTCAGCGAGCCGCTCACCTGGTTGGCGAGGTCCTGAGCCGTGGTCACGGTGGCCTTGGGCAGCTCGGTCTTGATCTCCGTCTTCACTTTGGCGATGTCGTTGGAGCTCGCGGCGCGCACGTAGATCTGGTTCACCTTGCCGACGTTGTCGCTAATCTTCTGCGCCAGAGTGAGCGGGATGTACACGTTGGACCCGGAGGAGCTGCCGGCCGAGGAAGTGACAAGGCCGATCACCGTGTACTTCGCGCCGGCGATCTTGATGGTGTCGCCGAGCGCGTAGGTGTTCTGCTTGGCGTACGCCTTGTCGAGCACGGCCACCTTGGTGGTCGTCTCCGAGGACGTGAAGGTGCGGCCCGAGACCAGCTCCGTGGAGCTCAGCGGGCCGAGGCCCATCTTGCCGACGTCGACGCCGGCGATCGAGTAGGAAGACACCTTGATGGGCGCCTGCGACGCCGAGGGCGCGGGTTGCGAGCTGCCACTGCCGCTCGTGCTGCCGCTGCTCGGAGGCTGGGAGCTCGCCTGGCTGAAGGCCTTGGCGAAGTTGCCCGACACGTGCGTGGAGCTCAACGTGAGCCCACCGACCGCCTGGGCAACGCCGTCGAGCGACGTGACCGAAGTCACCTTGGTCGCACTGAACGACTGCTGACCGGGCGCGCTCCGCACGGCGTCGCGCGAGAACGCCTTGCCCTGCTGCCTCTTGCTGCCCGGGTTCATGTTGAAGCGCGGCGGCCCGGCCTGGTCGAGCTTCTGCGTCTGCGACACGGTGATGTCGGTGCCCACACCGTACAGCGAGTGCAGCACCGTGTCCTGGGCCTCGCTGACCCCACCCGCATAGGCCGTGACGGCCACCACGAGGCCCACGCCGACGGCCAGCCCGAGTGCGGTGAGCAACGCCTGCCGGTGGCGGCGGCGCAGCTCCCGGTAGATGTACGTGAAGAACATCGGCTCCTCCTCATGCGGCGACGCGCCGCGGTCGTGTGCAATCTCACTTCTAGACCACGAGCCTTGGAGGACCCTGAACCCGACCTGAGAAGATGCTGAGAATCGGCCGCCTCGAAGGGGCCACAGGCGGCATTCAGTGTTTTCTCAGGGTTCTCTCAGGAAACAGACCTATGATCCGGTCGCAGGAGGGCAGCAGCAGAGCAAGCGGCCGCACACGGGAGGGGTTCCCACATGATCACGGCAACGGAGACGACGGCGCGCATCCTCGTCGTCGACGACGAACAGAGCATCACCGATCTCATCGCCATGGCGCTTCGCTACGAACACTTCGCCGTGCAGGTGGCGCACAGCGGCCGCGAGGCGCTCGACATGGTGGAGACGTTCTCCCCCGACCTCGTCGTCCTCGACATCATGATGCCGGGCATCGACGGCTTCGAAGTGGCTCGCCGCCTGCGCAACGGTGGCTCGAGCCTCTCGGTGCTCTTCCTCACGGCGCGCGACGCGACTGACGACAAGGTGCGCGGCCTCACTCTCGGTGGCGACGATTACATGACCAAGCCGTTCAGCGTCGAGGAGCTGGTGGCTCGCATCCGCGCCATCCTGCGCCGCGTGCAACCCGCGGAGGCGGCGATGGGGCGCATGGTCGTCGCCGACCTCCAGCTCGACGAGGACACCCACGAGGTGCGTCGCGCCGGCCACGACATCGAGCTCACGGCCACCGAGTTCAAGCTCCTGCGCTACCTCATGCTCAATGCGCGCCGCGTGCTCTCCAAAGACCAGATCCTCGACCACGTGTGGAACTACGACTTCGGCGGTAACGCCAACATCGTCGAGACCTACGTGAGCTACCTGCGGCGCAAGATCGACAGCCTCGGTCCGCCGCTCATCCAGACCGTGCGCGGCGTGGGCTATACCATCCGCACGCCGCGGGACTGACCGTGAGCCTGCGTACGAGGCTGCTTGTCGCGCTGCTGGGCCTCGTCGCCGCGGGCCTTCTGGTTGCGGGCATCGTCACCTACTCCTCGCTGCGCTCGTTTCTGCTGGAGCGGGTCGATCAGCAGCTGCGTGAGGCCCGGGGGCCGGTCGCCTTGACGCTGGCAAGCACCCAGATACCCGGGGTCCCAGGCCAGCCCGGCGGCAGCCAGGGGCCCCCCAACCTGCCGCCGGGCACGTACGGCGAAGTGCGCGACTCACAAGGCGTCGTGCTCAACAAGATCTCGTTCGCGTATGGCAACGAGACGCAGCCCACTCCGCGACTGCCCTCCCCGCTGCCCGGCGCGTCGGCCCAGGCCGGGGTGACGACGCTGTTCGACACGAGCGCCACCGGCGGCCACGGTCCCGCCTTCCGCGTCCTCGTGCAGCCATTCCCGGACGCGCAGCGCATCCTCATCGTCGCGGAGCCGCTTACCGAGACCACGCAGACTATGGACCGCCTGCTCGGCATCGAGACCCTCGTGTTCGCGCTCGTGCTGGCCGGCCTCGCCGTGGCCGCCTGGCTGCTCATCAAGCACGACTTGCACCCACTCGAGGCGATGGCCGACACGGCCGGTGAGATCGCCGCCGGCGACCTCACGCAGCGGGTGACGCCGGCCGAGCCGCGCACGGAAGTGGGCCGGCTCGGCCTCAGCCTCAACGCGATGCTCGAGCAGATCGAAGTGGCCTTCGCGGAACGCGCCGCCACGGAGGAGAAGCTGCGGCGCTTCCTCGCCGACGCCTCGCACGAGCTGCGCACGCCGCTGACCAGCATCCGCGGCTACGCCGAGGTTTTCGAGCGCGGCGCCAAGGACGACCCCGAAGACCTCGCCACGGCGATGCGCCGCATCGAAGAGGAGAGCAGGCGCATGGGCGTGATGGTCGACGAGCTGCTGCTGCTGGCGCGACTCGGCGAGGGCCGCGTGCCCGAGCGGGAGCCCGTCGACCTGGCGCGCGTCGTGGCGGACGCCGTCGGCGACGCGCGCGCCGCCGACGGCGTCCGCGACATCTCGCTGGAGGCGCCGGCGGAAGTCGTCGTCACCGGCGACGAGCATCAGCTCCGCCAGGTGGTCGCCAACCTGCTCGGCAACGCCCGCCAGCACACGCCGCCGGACTGTCCGGTGCACGTGCGGCTGCTCAGCGAGTCCGGCGACGCCGTCCTCGAGGTGGCCGACGAAGGCCCGGGTCTCACGCCCGAGGTCGCGGCCCAGGTGTTCGAGCCCTTCTACCGCGCCGACAAGTCGCGGGCGCGGCAGTCCGGCGGAGCCGGCCTGGGCCTCGCCATCGTCGCGGCGATCGTCGAGGCGCACGGTGGCTCGGTGGCACTGCGCACCCAGCCCGGTGACGGCGCCACCTTCAGCGTGCGCCTGCCACTTTCTTCGTCACAGATGTAGACCGCATGTGGCGCTGCGGCGCCCGCCACGTAAGTCGACGCTCGCCGTGCGCGCACGATCCGTCGCGGTGCACCGGCGCGCCGGACTACTCGGTGGCGGACTTCTCCTTCGGAACCGGCTGAGGACGCAGCGCCGCGATCCAGAAGATGCGGTCGGCGATGGCCAGGGCCGTGCCCACGGCGATGTAGAGCGTGGAGAGAGCCGCACGGCCCCACGCATAGTCCACGAGCGCCGAGTGGCGCAGCATCATCCCGCCGCCCATCATCACGATGACGAAGAGCCACGACGTGGGCGCGAAGAAGCCGAAGAAGCAGGCGTGCCCGCGCTTCTGGATGCGAGCGACGGCCTTGTTCGCGTACCTGATCAGGATGAAGCGCGCCTTGATGATGCCGATCACGATGGCCACGAGCGCGATGGGCACGATCCAGTAGCTGAAGTGAGAGTGCGGGCCCGGCGGCGCTTCGATGAACAGCACGCCGCGCACGATCAGGAAGCTCACAGCCACGAGCCAGAGCACCGCCGCCGAGAACATCTGGACGCGGACGCCGGCACGGGGCGTGAGCCTGTCCCACCAAGGACGAGTCGCGTTTGTGGTGGCCATGGGGTCACTTTCTGCAAGGAGCAGGCCGAACGAGCGGCAGTGTTCTCTGATGGACTCTTCGCTGACAGACAGGATAGCAGCTTGCGCGGCGGCGGAAGGCACCGGCGGGAGCCCGTGGGCCATGCGCGCGCGATCAGCGGCGCTTGATCCTGGCTGCCCCCGTAGCGCCGTCCCACACGTGGAGTCGAAGGTCCGTCACGTCTGAGACGTTCCCCCGTTGCCCCTGTCGACGCATTCACGCTTGAAGTCATCGTGCGCCGTGCAGTTCAGCCGGGCGTTGTTTCGGTACGCAAGATTGCTCACCAGACTTCTCAGGGGCTGACGGCGGCCCCACAGGTCGCCCGCGACCCGTCGAACGATCCGCGGCATGGAATAGAAGTCTCGATTGCAGGCGTCCACTTCGTCGATGCTCTCGTCCACAGACAGATGCTTGTACCGAGCCACGGGGAAGCCCAGCGTGTAGTGTTTCCAGTCTCCCGGGAACTCGTTGAGGGTGATCCGGTCCTCCGCCTTCATCTTGTCCCACAGGCGGGTGCCGGGCAGGGGCGTCAGAAACAGCGCGTTGAGATTGTTCACGCCGTAACGGTTGGCTGTCTCGGCGACCCGCCTGCCGACGCCCGGTTCGTCTACGTCAAGGCCGACGACAAAGGAGCCCACGACGAGGATCTTGTGCCGCTGGATGCGTCGCACGGAGGCGCGGAAGTCGCGGCCTCCCAGAAGGTTGAACTTCTTGCCGAGCTCGCCAAGCCCTTCCGCCGTGGGGGATTCGAAGCCGATGAAGACTCCTCTGCATCCGGCTCTTGCGGCCAACGTCAGGAGTTCTTCGTCATCGGCGAAGTTGATGGTGACCTGGGCGATCCATTCTTTTCGCAGCTTCGCCTGTGCCATGGCGCGGAACAGGTCCTTGGCGCGCGCGACGTGTTCAGGTCGCGTGCCGATCAGATTGTCGTCCACCACGAGAACGGCGTTTTCACGGATCAAGCCGAATTCCCGCACGACATCCGCAATGGGTCGCTGCCGGTACTGTGCTCCGTTGATCGCCGTCACGCTGCAGAAGCTGCAGCTCAATGGACAGCCGCGCGTGGTCTGAATGGCTCCGAAGACGTACCCCGTCGGCAGCAAGTCATGACGTGCCGGCGGGAGATCGATCAGCTCGGCGTGCACGCCGTCATAGCGGCGTTTCAGGTGGCCGTGCCGGGCGTCGTCCACGACCTGCGGCCAGACGGTCTCGGCTTCCCCAGTGACCACCGAATCGACCCGCTCCATGACTTCGTCTACGCAGGTGGTCGCGTGAATGCCGCCCATGACGACGGGAACGCCGAGATGCCGGAAGTGGGCGGCCACCTCGTAGGCGCGGTTCGCCTGCGATGTGAAGGCGGTGATGCCCACCAGGTCCGGCCGCGGCATGGCCGGATAGTCCGGCGCGCCGAGGTTCTCGTCCACGATCGAGATCTCCCAACCCGGCGGGGTCAGACCCGCCAGAGCCATGAGGCCGAGCGGTTTCCACACGCGGTAACGGTTCCAGCGGTTCTCGCTGAGCCTGACGATGCTGACAAGCGGGTTGGATGGGTTTATCAGACGAAGTCGCATGGCGTGCTCGCGCTCCTGGCTGGAGGCATTCTCTCTGCCCTCTCTCCCTCGGTGGGAGTCCACTAGTATGGGCGTTGTCCTGCGTCGAGGTTTGTCTGAGAGCTACCTATCATAAGTCCTCCGGCGCCCGAGAGGAGCCTCGTGGCGCGAGGGCAGGCGTCACGAGCAACAGCACTCTGGACACGAAGCAACTCCACGTACTTCTCTGCGCAGGTCCACGATCGACACCAGAGACGTATACTGCAGCAGATGTCGGTTTCGGAGCTGCGCACGCCCGGTGGCGAAGAGAAGGAGGCCTTCATGGAAACTCACGATGCAGGCTGGGACGCAGCACCGGAGAAGGACCGGGCAGCGGCTTCGCCTTTGGATCTCCAGCGGCTTCTGGCGCAGACGGACATCCCCCTGTTCCGCGGCCTTTCGAAACGTCACCTGAAGCGCGTGGCTCGGCTCGCCGAGCTGAGACAGTACGTCGGCAGCAAGCCCGTCGTCCGCGCCGGGTCGCGCGGCGATGCTTTCCACATCATTCTGGACGGGAGCGCCGAGGTGCTGACGGCCGACGGCAGCACGATGTCCCTCCAGCCGGGCGATTATTTCGGCGAGCTGGCGCTGCTCGACGGCGCGCCCCGCGCCGCGACGGTCGCGGCGGTGGGAGAGCTCACCACGGCGAGCATTGCGCGCAGCGCCTTCCTCAAGCTCCTGCGCGAGGAGCCGGCGATCGCCGTCGGCCTGTTGCCGGGACTCGTCGGCATCGTGCGGGACTTGCAGGCAACGTAGGTCGTGCCACGCGCCCTGCGGCTCGCGATCAGCGTCCGACGCAGCATGGCGCGCAGCGGCTGGGCCACTCACCGAGACGGCTCAAGTGACTTGGGGAGTGGCGGGTTCCTTGAGACCGATCACTTGTGATGGGCGGCCTCAGTGGAGGGCATTCAGCCCCCTGAGGACTGCGTCGGTCTCGCCGAGCGCACCGAGTCAGCGACCGAAGCGTGCCTCATCGCAGGCGCTAGCGGGTGCCCTTCGGAGTCGGACTTGCCCGGGCTTGCTGGTCACCCGAGTGCCAGGAGCCGGCGTCACAGGTCACGGAGACCCGCGCAGGGACGTCAACTCGAAGCCCGCCCTTGAGGCAAGTCACGTTGCCTCGCCGTTGGCCGGTGGTACCATGCCGTCAGAGCCTAATCCCAACCATTGGAGTCGGGTATGACGATCACGCCCAAGACCACCATACACACGCTGCTCAAGGAGTATCCGTTCCTCCTGGACTTCCTGGCAGGCTACCACCCAGAGTTCAAGAAGCTGACCAATCCCGTGCTGCGCCGCACCGTTGGCCGCATGACGACCCTGGACGCGGTGGCCGAGCAAGGCAACGTGCCGCTGAACCAGCTCATGCTCGACCTAGCCGCTCAGATCGAGGCAAAGACGGGCACTCGCCCCGACATCGCCGACGCGCCCGGCGTCGACACCGTCGACCCGGCGCGTCTGGAAGAGCTCGCCGCCATCGTCGGCGAACTGCACGCGGGCAAGACCGCCGATGAGGTCAAGCCGCGATTCGAAGAGCTCATCGCCGACGTGGAGGCCACCGAGATCGCCGCCATGGAGCAGAAGCTCATCGAAGGCGGTGTGCCCGCGGATGACGTGAAGCGGCTCTGCGACGTGCACGTGCAGGTATTCGCCGACGCCCTGGAGGGCCACGCGGCGGTGAGCGTGCCTGCGGGTCACCCCCTCGACACGTTCCAGCGCGAGAACCGGGCTCTGCTGCAGGTCACCGCTTCGCTGCGCAAGGTCGCGGAGGCCATCGGCGAGCCACCGGCGCCCGACGCCTGGGGGCGGCTCAAGACGGCGCTGGCCAGCACCGTGGACCGCGTCGCCGAGATCAACGCGCACTACCTGCGCAAGGAGAACCAACTCTTCCCCTACCTGGAAGAGCACGGCGTCGAAGGACCCAGCAAGGTGATGTGGGCGATCCACGACGACGTCCGCGCCCTCATCAAGCAAGCTCGCGAGACCATCGCCGCCGACGATGCCGCCCTGTCGGTGAGCACCTGCCTGGCGCTCGCGAAGATGGCCGACGACATGGCCGCCAAGGAGGAGAAGGTGCTCCACCCCATGGCCGTCGACACGTTGAGCGACGAGGAGTGGGCCGCGATCCGCGCCGGCGAAGGCGAGATCGGCTACGCATTTATCAGCGGAGTGCCGGCGTGGCCGCCGGCGGACGCGGCGGTGGGGGCCGGCGCCGCAGGCGCTCCGGCCGGGCCGGCTTCGCCCGCCGGCCTCCTGCGGCTCACCACCGGCGGCCTCACTGCCGAACAGCTGAACCTCATGCTCACCGTCCTCCCCGTCGACGTCCAGTTCGTCGACGAGCACGACCAGGTGCGCTTCTACAGCGAAGGCGAGCGCATCTTCCCGCGCAGCCCCGGCGTGATCGGCCGCAAGGTGCAGAACTGCCACCCGCCGGCGAGCGTGCACAAGGTGCAGCAGATCATCGACGCCTTCCGCGCCGGCGACAAGAGCACCGCCGAGTTCTGGATCGAGCTCGGCGGCAAGTTCCTGCACATCCGCTACTTCGCGGTTCGCGACGCGGACGGCGCCTACCGCGGCGTCGTCGAGACCACGCAGGATGTCACCGGCATCCGCGCCCTCGAGGGGCAGCGCCGGCTGCTCGACTGGTAGCATGGTCGCCAGACACATCCCTACCGACATGAGGTGACTTGGCGATGTACTTCCAGCGCGGCACGCTCACTCCCGAACAGGCCAGGCTGGTCCTGCGCGACCTGCCCATCGACGTCAGCTTCGCCGACGAGAACGACGTGCTGGTGTATTGGAGTGGCACGACCTACAAGACCTGCGACGCGCGCTACATCGGCCGCGACGTGCGCGACTGCCACCCCGAGACTTCGCTCGAGTGCCTCGAGGAGATCCTGCGCGAGCTCAAGGCCGGCACGAAGGATGTGGCCGAAGGCTGGGAGCAGGACGGCAAACGCTTCAAGTACACGCGTTACAGCGCGGTGCGCGACGACGCCGGCGTCTACCAGGGGATCCTTGAAGTGAACCACGACGTCACCGATATGCGCGCCCTCGAGGGGGCGCAGAGTCTCCCAGGCTGGTGATCGGAGCGCACGTCGACATGCTCGCGCTGCTCGCCATGACCGGCGCGAGCAAGGCGCTCCTACTGATCGTCGCCGGCCTCGCCGGGCTCTTCACGGGGCTCTCACTCCGCTCCTGGAGGGAGCGGCGCAAGAAGTAGAGCCTACGGCCGACGCACGAACAGCCCGTTGCGACCGGCGAAGTCCAGGACCATGAGCCTGACGCTGCGCGCGCGGCCATCGCGCACGCTGAAGACGGCCGCTGTGTCGGTCTGCGGCTGGCGCCAGGTGTCGCCGTCCCACGGCACGTAGCGCAGCGACGCCCCGCGGCCGAGCCGGACGCTGAGTCCCGAGCCCGAGCCGCGGCGCACCGTCACGCGTCCGTAGTAGACGTTCGTGAAGGTGCCCTCGTAGGCGGCCCTGTCGCGCGGTGAGGCCGCATCGGCGGGAGGCTCCTCGGACAGGTGCTCGTAGGGGTCGAGGATCGATCCCTTCAGCGTGTCCTGAAGCAGCTGCTGCTCCTTCGTCAGCCAGTCCTCTTGCGGCTGGCCTTCGATGTAGAGGTCGTACAGCGTCTTCGTCAGCGCGGCCGCGAGCGCGTGACCCTCAGGGAACGCGTTGGCGAGCACGACGACGCCTACGCCGTCGGCCGGCACCATGCTGATCATGGTGCTCACCCCGGAGCTGAAATCGCCGCCGTGCTGGACCACGCGGCGCCCGAGGTAGTCGCTCGTCTCCCAGCCCAGTGCGTAGGCGGTGGGGCCGGCTTCGTCGTCACCGATCACCGTGGTCGCCGCGTGGGTCGCCGCCAAGGCCTTGTCTGCCGCGACGCGCACACCGGCCAGCGCCCCTCCGTTCAGCTGCATGCGCAGGTACGGCACCATCTCGGCGATCGACGAACTCACGCCCCCCGCGGGGGCGAAGACGTCGTCGTCCGCTGGTGTCCCGCCCTGCATCGTCCCATTCACCAGTGTGTGCGACCCCGAGCGATCGGGCGCGTCGAGGTAGTCGCGGTAGCTGAGGACGGTCGCATCCATACCGAGCGGCGCCAGCACGCGCGTGCGCACGAGTCTCTCCCACGACTCACCCGTGGCCTTCGCCGCACCCTCGGCGGCGGCCGTAGGCAGAGCGTTCTGGTAGGCGTAGGCCGCGCGGAAGCCGGCGGCCGGCTGCAGGTACCGGAGCCGGCGCAGGATCTCCCTGCGGCCGTAGCCGAACTGCTGGAGCTCGTCGCCGGCGTACTCGGGCAGCCCGCTGCGATGAGCCGTGAGATCGCGGAACGTGATGTGCCGGCTCACCCAGGGATCCCACAGCACGAACCCCGGCCAGTACTTCTCCACGGGGTCGTCCCAAGCGATCTCGCGCCCGCTGACGAGCGCGGCAAGCATGGTCGTGGTGAAGCTTTTCGAGATGGAGGCGAGCTGGAACACGGTGTCCTTGTCGACCTTGTCCGGCCGGCCCACCTCGCGGATGCCGAAGCAGCGCACGTAGACGGCGCCGTCGCCGGCGACCACCGCGACGGCGGCGCCGGGCACTTTGCTGCTCGTGAAGATGTCCTGGGCCCGCGCGTCGAACTGCGGCAGGATCGCCTTGACCGCGACGGTCGCGGCCGCCCGCCTCGCGGCAGCGGCCTCGGCCGACGGCGTCGGCGAGGGCGTCACAGTGACCGAGGGCGAGGGAGTCGCGACGCCGCTCGAGGAGGGCGACGCCGAGGCCGCGGCCGAAGGCTGCGCGGCCTTCGTCGGCGCCGCCGTCGGCGTCGCTTTCTCGGCGATCTTGACGCCGCAGGCGGCCGGCAGCGCAGCGATACCGGCGGCCGCCAGGAGCAGCAGCGCCAGCGTGCGTATCTTCATCAGCGTGCCTCCTCGTCACGTGGGGCGGCGGGGCCGCGTCACGGACGGTCGTACCCGCGCTCGCGGCCTCGCCTCTCCTGTTCGCCACGGGCCCGCGCATACCCCCGCCGCGACTCCGCACCTGGTGTAGACTGCCCGAAGGTCCGAACACGGGGGGCGGTATGGGTACCGGAGCGAACGCGCCCGAAGGGGCTGAGTGTCTCGACGCCATCAAGAGCGTCCTCGACGACCTCCTGGCCGCGCGCACCCCGAAGCGCATCGCCGCGTCCTCCTGCCCTACGGAAGCGCGACCCTTGGTGGACGCGGTCAACCGGCTCGTGGGGTTCATGGAGGAGCTCGCCGTGTTCGTGCTGCCCCTGGCGCACGGCGATCTCTCAGCGCCCCTGCCGTCCCCCGACAACGCCATGGCGGCGCCGTTCGTCGAGCTGCACAGACACCTCAGCAGACTCACCTGGCAGGCGGGCGAGATCGCCCGCGGGGACTACAGCCACCGCGCCGACTTCATGGGCGATTTCTCGCAGGCCTTCAACTCGATGGTCCAGCAGCTCGCGGAACGCGAGCAGCGCCTGAGGGCCGAGATTGAACGGCGGCAGGCGGCCGAGGAGACTCTCCAGCGCGAGCGCGACCTGCTTGTCGCCGGACCGGTGGTCACCTTCCGCTGGGACGTCGATGACGAGCGAACCGTGCTGTACGTGTCCCCCAACGTGTCGACCTTCGGCTACAGCGCCGACGAGCTCGTGAGCGGACGCCGGACCTACGACAGCATGGTCCATCGGGACGACCTCGCCCGGGCAGTCGAGGAGGATAACGAGAAGGCCCGCAGCGGCCTCGAGACGTGGACGCTGGAGTACCGGCTCGTGGATGCGGCCGGCGAGACGCGCTGGATCCGCGACTACACGCATGCCGTGCGCGACCCCGAGGGGATTGTGACGGCCTACGAGGGCTACATCATCGACATCACCGCGCAAAAGCGCGCCGAGACCGAGCTGCGGCGCCGGGAGAAGCAGCTGCGCATGCTGTCCCTCACCGACGATCTCACCGGCCTCTACAACCGGCGCGGCCTCTACGCGCTCGGCGAGCACATGATGCGCAGCGCCCACCGGCACAAGACGGGCGTGGGCGTGGTCTTCCTCGATCTCGACGGACTCGCCGCCATCAACGAGCGCCTCGGCCACCGCCATGGTGACCAGGCGCTGCGCGACCTGGCCGGCGTGCTCGCGGCCTGCATCCGCGAGTCCGACCTGCTCGCCCGCGCGGGCGGCGACGAGTTCGTCGTGCTCGTCGAGGACGATGCGGCGGCGGCGGAAGCCCTCGCCAAGCGCATCCGTCGGCGCATCGCCACCGGCAACGCGAAGAGGCAACGCCCGTACAAGCTGGAGGCCAGCCTGGGCCACGTGTTCTGGCCTGCCGGCGAGGCTGCCACGCTGCAGGGGCTCATCGAACGCGCCGGCCGGTGCGGCGAAGAAACGAAAGGCGCGCCGAGGAGCGACTGACGGCGGCGCGCGGCACGGGAGGGATCATGGCACGCAGGAGCAAGCAGACCGAGTCGCCCGAGACCATTGAGCGGCAATGGTCGCCGCGCGTGAGCGCGGCGCTGCTCGAACGCCTCGCGGCGCGCGCCGCCGTGTCGGCGGTCAAGAAGACCATCGCTATCGAGGCGCCGTTCACAGGCGAGGTGCTGGGGCACGTCCCGCACGGCGCGCCCGCCGACGTGGTGGCCGCGTGTGCGCAAGCGCGCGAGGCGCAGCAGGAGTGGGCGCGGCACTCGTTCGCCGCGCGCGCTGCGGTCATGCTGCGCTTTCACGACCTCGTCATCGACAACGCCGCCGAGATCCTCGACATCATCCAGCTCGAGTCCGGCAAGGCGCGCCGCCACGCCTTCGAAGAAGTGCTGGACGTCGCCATCCAGGCGCGCTACTACGCGCACACGGCAGCGGCGTTTCTGAAGCCCCGCCGGCGCCAGGGGGCGCTGCCCCTGCTCACCAAGGCTTGGGAGTACCACCACCCGCGCGGCGTGATCGGCGTCATCACACCCTGGAACTATCCGCTCACGCTGGCGGTGAGCGATGCGCTCGCGGCGCTCATGGCCGGCAATGGGGTGGTCGTCAAGCCGGATGCCCTGACGCCGTTCTCGGCGCTGTGGGCCGCGGGTCTGCTTGAAGAGGCCGGTCTCCCGCAGGGACTTCTGCGGGTGGTCACCGGGCGCGGCGCCGAGCTCGGCGAGCCGCTCGCGGACGGCGCCGACTACCTCATGTTCACCGGGTCGACGGCGACGGGCCGCAAGGTCGCGGGCATGGGCGCCGAGCGCCTCAAGAACAGCTCGATGGAGCTCGGCGGCAAGAACGCCTTGCTGGTGCTTCCCGACGCCAGCCTTCGGCGGGCCGTCCCGGGCGCGGTGTGCGGTATCACCTCGGGCGGCGGGCAGCTCTGCATCAGCATCGAGCGTGTGTACGTACACGCCGCGGTGTACGACGTGTTCGCGGCGCGGCTCGCGGAGTCGCTCCGCGCCGTGAGGCTGGGCGCGAGCCTCACCTTCCTCGAGGACATGGGTTCCCTGATCGGCGCCGACCAGCTCTCGAAGATCGAGGGCCATGTCGCCGACGCCGTCGGCAAAGGGGCCGAGGTGCTGGCGGGCGGCAAGGCCCGGCCCGACCTCGGCCCGTACTTCTTCGAGCCCACGCTGCTGGCCGGGGTCACGGACGAGATGGATCTGTGCCGCGCCGAGACGTTCGGCCCCGTTGCGGCCATCTACCGCTGCGACTCGGTGCAGGAGATGGTCGAGCGCGCCAACGACTCAAGCTACGGCCTCAATGCGAGCATCTGGACGCGCGACACGCGCTTCGGCCGCGAGCTGGCCGCGCGCCTGCAGACGGGAACCGTCAACATCAACGATGCCTACGCGGCCACCTGGGCGTCGGCCGGCCCCATGGGCGGATTCAAGGAGTCCGGTCTCGGGCGGCGCCACGGCCGTCAGGGCATCATCAAGTTCACGGAAGCTCAGACGGTGGCGGTGGAGCGCCTGCTGGCCATCGACACGCCGCCGTTCCTGAGCCACCAGCAGTACGCGACGCTCATGAGCGCCGCCGTGAAGCTCCTCAAGCACGTGCCGCTCATCAAGTGACTACGCACAGAGGAACACCGTGACGACGATCAATAACAAGCACGTGCTCATCACCGGCGGCGCCTCGGGCCTCGGCCGGCGCCTCGTGCAGAGATGCGCGGAGATGGGCGCCGCCGTGACCATCCTGGACGTCGACGAGGCCGGCGCCGAGGCGGCCGCCGACGAGGCGGCGGCCCGCGGCGCCGGCCCGATCCGCGCCTTCGTCTGCGATGTCGGCGACAACAAGCAGGTCGCCGCCTGCGCCGCCGACGTCCTCGCCGCTCAGGGTCAGGTCGACATTCTCGTGAACAACGCCGGGATAGTCAGCGGCAGGCCGCTCCTGGAACTCTCGGACGAGCACATCGAGCGCACCTTCAGGGTCAACACGCTGGCGCTGTTCTGGACGACCAAGGCCTTCCTGCCCGCGATGATCGCGCGCGGCAGCGGGCATATCGTCAACGTGGCTTCGGCCGCGGGCCTCATCGGCTCCCCGCGCGAGACCGACTACGCGGCCAGCAAGTTCGCTGCCGTGGGCTTCAACGAGGCGCTGCGCCTGGAGCTGCAGCGCAGCGCCCCCGGGGTCAAGACCACCGTGGTGCGGCCGTTCTACATCGATACCGGCATGTTCGCGGGCGTGAACACGCGCTTCCCGCTGCTGCTCCCCATCCTCAAGGAAGCCGACGTCACGGAGCGCATCCTGCGCGCCATCCAGCGTGACACCGCGCAGGTCGACATGCCCTGGATGGTGCGCACCTTGCCGCTCATGCGCCTGCTGCCGGTGTGGGCCTTCGACGGCCTCGCCGACTTCTTCGGAATCACAGGGGCGATGGACGAGTTCACGGGGCGGCCCGCGGCCGAGAGATAGGGGAAGACGAAGGCCGGCGGGGCTCCGCCGGCCGCCCCGGTTATAGCCGGAACTCGTGCCGGCAGAAGTCGTCGCCGGCGCTCATGGAGTGCGTCTGGGTGTGTGCGGAAGGCTCGACGCCGAGCATGCCGCAGACCGTGCCACGATCGAAGGGGCAGACGATGTCGGGGAACTCCTGGGCCAGCTCACCATACACACAGTTGTGGACCTCGACGGCCATGACGCCCTTGGCGCCGTCTTCGAGGCTGACGCTGTAGCCGGCCTCGTCCATCCAGGCGACCACGGCGCGCGGGGCCAGTTTGACGGGCGGCTGCACGGCGTCGCCGGCGATCTCGGTGGCGGTCTCCGCACCAAACGCGCGCCCGACTTCGAAGGCCGCGTCGGCGGCGACCCCGGACTCGACGGTGCGGTCGATCAGCATCAGCAGGAAACGTGACAACCGCTCGTAGCGCCGCGGCGGAAGCATGACCTCGAGTCGCTCCGTGCTGAGCACGTAGGTCTTGGCCGGCCTGCCGCCGCCGGCTCGCCGGCGCGTGCCGGACTCCACCAGAGAGAGCTCCGAGAGCTTCTCGAGGTGAGCGCGGGCGACGGTGCGGTGCACGCCGAACACCCCGGCGACCTCGCTCGCCGTCAGCGGCTCAGCCGCACCCCGGAGGTGACGGTAGATGCTGCGACGCGTCGGGTCGCCGAAGACGTCCGCGAGCTTGCCCAGATACCTGCCATCTTTGTCGTACGCGGTCTCCATGGTGGTCACTCTATCGCACAGCGCGTGCGCTGAAAAGGCTAACGTGTGTCACAATGCACCCAATCTCTTCGTCGACTTGTCCAGGAGGTCCCGCGCGCGGGCCGCGTTACGGAACCCCGCGCTCGCGGGAATGCAGCAAGGACCGGTGCGTCAGCCCCATTCTGGCTGCCGGCGCCGGCCCGTCGACACCGCCGAAGGGAGCATCATGATCAAGGTCAGGACCTTCACCACGCCCATCAAGATCTTCGCCACCCAGCGCGAGCTTCAGGAGCTCGACGACCACGTCACGAAGCTCCTGAACGAGGAGAGCGCCGCCAAGGTCTATTCGGTCAGCGACACGACGACGGCCGGCGAGAACGGCGAGACCATCGGCCTTATCCGCACCGTGGCGTACGAGGTCGACGACGACTGACAAGGTCCGGCGCGGCGGCGGCCCGGACTCCCCTGTGCTACCGTTCCGCCGAATGCCTGGCGCCCCGACATGACCGACCCCATCCCGGCGCAGGCCCGCGCGGCAAACCCGCGACTCTGGAACGCGTGGACCAGCATCCACGAGGGGAGCGCGTTCTACGACGTGGAGGGTTTCAAGGCGGGCGCCACGTCGCTGTGGCCGCTCGAGCTCGAGGAGCTCGGCCCGCTCGTTCACGAGGGGACGACGCTGCTCCACCTGCAGTGCCATTTCGGCCTCGACACTCTCAGCTGGGCGCGCCTCGGCGCCGACGTGGTCGGGCTGGACATCTCCGACGAAGCCATCGCGCTGGCGCGGAGGCTGGCCGACGAAGTCGGCCTGTCCGGCCGCGCCGAGTTCGTCTGCGCCGACCTCTACGACGCGGATGCCCATCTCGGCAGCCGCGCCTTCGACATCGTGTTCGTCAGCTGGGGCGCCCTCGAATGGCTGCCCGACCTCACGCGTTGGGCCGGTATCGTCGCCCGCCATCTCGCGCCCGGCGGCACCTTCTACATGGCCGAGATCCATCCGTTCGCCTACGGCCTCGAAGAAGTCGCCGGCGAACACGACGTGCGCGTGAAGTACCGCCTGCTGCCGGCGCCCGACCGCCCGGATATCGACCCGGTCCAGGGCCGCTATGCGGACAGGAGTGCCGAGACGAAGGACCTCGTCGCCTACGGCTGGACGCACGATCTCGCCGAGATCCTCGGCGCGCTCACCGGCGCCGGCCTGCGCGTGGAGCACCTGCACGAGTTCGCCGCCTCCCCGGCGCCGTTCTGGGACTGGATGGTCCAGGACGAGGCGCGCTGGTGGTGGCTGCCGGACGGTGAAGGCGGGCTCCGCCGCGACCTGCCGTTCAGCTACTCCATCAGGGCGACCAAGCCCGCGACCTGACAGGACGAGGGCGATGCTGGAGGACTATCTCAAGGCGAACCTCGCGAGCTGGGATGAGGCCGTGGGCCTGCACGTCGGCTCGCAGCTGTACGACGTAGAGGGCTTCAAGAAGGGCCGCTGCTCGCTGTCGGACGTCGAGCTCAGCGAGCTGGGACCCTGCGTTCACGAGGGCACGACGCTGCTGCACCTGCAGTGCCATTTCGGCCTCGACACCCTCAGCTGGGCGCGCCGCGGCGCCGTCGTCACCGGCGTCGACTTCTCGGGCGAGGGCATCGCGACGGCGCGCGCCCTGGCCGACGAAGTCTGCCTCTCCGCGCGCGCCACCTTCGTACAGAGCGACGTCCTCGCGCTACCGGACGTACTGCAGGCCAGCTTCGACGTCGTCTTCATCTCCTGGGGAGCGCTCATCTGGCTCGGTGACCTCGAGCGCTGGGCGCAGGTGATCGCCCACTTCCTCAAGCCCGGCGGGACCTTCTACATCGCGGAGTTCCACCCCTACGCCTATCTCCTCGCCGACGACGCTTCGCCTGAGTCTCTGCGCATCGGCTATCCCTACTTTCAGTACGGCCGGCCGCAGCGCTTCGACGAGCCGGACGATTACGCCGACCGCGGGGCCACGATGCAGCACACCGTCACCTTTGAGTGGAACCACGGCTTCGCCGAGATCCTCGATCCGCTGCTGCGAAACGGCCTGCGCCTCGAGTTCCTGCACGAGTTCCCCTACACGATCGTGGGCCTGCCGTTCCCCTTCCTCGAGGTGGGCGAGGACGGCCTGCTGCGCGTCAAGGGCCACCGCGAGGACTTCCCCCTCAGCTTCTCGCTGAAGATGACCAAGGAGGGCTGACCATGCCCGACGAGCCACTTCCCGAGCCGCTCTTCGCCGAACCCGCCGACGGCGGCCTCATCGGCGACGACGGTCTGCTGGCGATCCTGGAGGCGGCGATCGCCGACGAGCGCGCCGCCCAGCAGAAGTACCGTGAGGGCCTCGAGCGCTGCGCCGACCCCGAGGCCTGCCGCATGTTCGAGCAGCTCCTGCGAGAGGAGGAGGCGCACGAACGCGCCCTCTCCCACCGCTACGCCGAGGTCAAGAAGCGCATCGGTCTGAGCGGCGCCGGACGCCGCGATGCCTGACGCCGTCGAACCCTCCACGACGCCGGCCTGGCTCCCGTGACAGTCGCGTCCGCCGAGCACTTGACGGCGAGGCTTTGCGGCCGTATTCTTTTAGTGCGCATTCGTACTCTAAAGACTTGAATGCGCGTCCCGTCAGGGGATATTGCGGTGCCTTTTCCACAAGGCGCCCGGGCCCCTCGAAGGCGGCGTCTCCCCTCCAGGCGCCGCCTTCGGCCTTTCGCGCATGCTTTCTGCCGCCGGCGACAGGCCACAACACCCCCGCGCGAGGCTGGCGACCGCTCATCCGGGCGCCGCGGCGGCAAGTCTTCCGAGAAGCGCGGGCAAGTCGGCGCGGGCCACGACGAGGTCGGCGGCGGCCCGCACGTCCGGCGCGGCCTCGGCCATCGCCACACCCAGCCCGGCCCAGCGCAGCATGTCGAGGTCGTTCTCGGCGTCGCCGCAGACAACCGTGCGCTCGCGCCGCAGGCCCTCGCGGTCGCACAGCCACTGCAGAGCGCCGCTCTTGCTCACGCCGGCAGCGGCGAACTCGATGTACGACGCTTGCGAACGCGCGACGAAGAGACGATCGCGCCACTCCTCCTGGAGGCGCGGCAGGAGCACGTCCACATCCGCCGGCTCGCTGAGCACCACGAGCTTGGTCGGCGGACGCGCCGCGACCTCTGCAGCGAGATCGTCCACGAGCTCGATGCCCACCTCTGCGTACTCGGCGTACTGACGCGCCCACTCGTCGAGCTGCTCCACGTAGAGCTGGTCGTCGATGTAGGCGTTGACGTGCCGGCCGAGGTCGCGCAGGCGACGCACGACCGCGGCCGCCACGTCTCCGTCCATAGGCCGGTGCAGCAGCCGTTCGCCCGTACCCAGGTCTGCGACCATGGCCCCCTGGTAGCAGACGATAGGCCCACGTGACAGGCCGAGCTGGGCCACTACGCGCCGGGCGCTGCGAAACATGCGTCCGGTGCAGATCAGGAAGGGCACCCCGGCGGCCTCGAGCGCCACGAGCGCACGCGGCAACTCAGGGGAGAACTCGAGCTCGGGGGTCAGCAGCGTGCCGTCGAGATCGGAGGCCACCAGATCTGGACGAAAGGGCCGCGCCGTCATGGTCTCAGGCCCCTCTCCTCTTGTCCTCCGCGATCGTCAACGGCCGCGGAGACAACGGTTGCCGCCCCTTGCTCTCGGGGTACACAGGGGGTGTATGCTCGTTCACAGGAGAAGCACAGACCCCAGCACCCACGGGGCGGCTTCTCACGAAGACCTGGTCATTCCCAGGTCTTCTTTTTTCGCTCGAACCGGCCTCGCGGCCGCTCGCGTGAGGCGCGCAACGACGACGTCGAGCCCGTCCAGTCGCAGACCGCCCATGCGCGCGAGATCGGTAGCCAAGAGCCCGCCGGCGCGCGCCAGCACGCCGAGCACGTCGCGCGCTGGCAGGTCGGCCTCGACGCGTATCCACCAGCCGGCGCCACGTTTGGTGAGCTTGAGTTCGCGCGTCTCCATTCCGGGGAGGTCGGTCTCGAGACGGCGACGCAGGGCGCGCTCCACGGCAAGGACGTCGAGCTGCGCGTGACTTGCCGCATCGCCGAACTCAACCCGCTCGGGGTCGCGGCCCTGCGGCCATAGCTGGCGCACGGCAAGGGCGATCAACGCCGCGCCCACGACGGCCGCTGCCGCTGCGGCGACCACCGTCGCCCACGTAGGATCCGCAGCGAGCCGCGACCACCACTCGGCGAACGGCCACGCGGCGCTGTGTTCGCTGGCCAGCGCCACTTCGCGAATCAGGTCCGCGGCCGCGAACAACAGCCCCACGAGCCCCGCGAGCACCGCGACGACACGTCCGGTGGCCGTCACGGCAGGTGCCTCTTGAGCTGCGGCACCGTGAGGACGCGCGGCCGCACCACGAGGCGCCCCGGCGCGACGCCGACGACCCGGGCCAGCCGCTCGCGCACCGCGTGTTCGACCTCGGCGGCGAGACGCGCGGGGTCGGCCAAGGGCCGGCCGTAGACGCGCACGGTGCCGCCGGGGGCGCCCTCACGGACGCCCAGGACGACCTCGGCGCGGACGACCTCGGGGTGCCGGCACGCGGCCTCTTCGGCAAGGCGCGCGAGGGCGGCGGCCGGCACCAGGACGCCCCCGGCCTCGCCGGGCAGCCAGAGCATCTCCTCGCCGTGCCGCAGCACGAGCCACACGAGCATGGCGAGCACGATGACGACGCTCGCCAGCAGCCACGCCCGCGACGCATGGTCGGCGGTGATGCCAAGATAGTGGAAGGGGGAGAACGCCCAGCCAAGCGCAGCCGCCGTAAGCCGCACGGCGAACAGCAAAGCCACGAAGCCTGCGGCGACGAGCAGCACAAACGACGCCACCCGCGTGACTGCCGCGGGCGCGACCCCGGCCGGGGGCCGCCTGTCAGTCGTCTGAGGCAGGCTGCTCCTCCGGGAAGACGACGTCGGTGACGAGGACGTTGACGGCGCGCACCTTGAGGCCGGTCGTGCCCTCGACCTGCTCGGTGACCGCCGTGCGGCAGGCCTCGGCGATCGTGGGCACGCTCGAGCCGAACACGATGCTCATGGTGATGTCGATGTCGACGCTGCCGTCGCGGAGGTCGACGCTGATGCCCGGCGTACCCTTGTCGCCACGCAGGCCGGCCAAGGCGCGGGAACTGCCGCCGCCCAAGGCCTGGACGCCATCGATGCCAGCGATCGCCTTGAAGGCCACCTTGGCCACCACGTTGTCGGAGATCGTCACTCCGCTGGTGGCCGCAGGCACCTCGGGCTTAGAGGTGTCAGTCATCGCCTTCCTCCCCTCGTCGGTCGTCGACGGCCGCACGCCGCGGCCGGGGACTTCTGTATACCTACTGTACCCGTCGCGGGGCGCGGCGTGTCAAACGTGTCGGCAGACGCGGCGAGGAGCGCGTGGCGGCCGACGGCGCGGCCGCCTCAGCTGCACTTGCTGAAGGCGCACCCGGGGTCGTTGCACACCGCGCAACCGCCCTCGTGCCGCATGTCGCCGCCGCACTCCGGGCACGCGCCCTGCGCGACCTGGGCGAACGACAGCTGTGGTTCCGCTTCGCCGGCCGCGGCCGCCGCGGCGCCGGCCACGTAGCGCCGCTCGAGCGCCTTGCCGATGGCGTCGGCGCAGCTCAGCGTGGCGTTAGGGCCGAGGCCGTAGGGCACGTGGCAGCGGATGCCCTTGAGCTGTTCCACGATCTCGCCGGCCGAGGCGCCCTTCTTGAGGGCAAGGGAGATGAGCCGGCCCAGCGCTTCGGTGTTGCTCGAAGCGCAGCCGCCGGCCTTGCCCATGTTGGCGAAGACCTCGCGTGGCCCGTACTCGTCGTCGTTCATGATTACGAACAGCTTGCCGCAGCCCGTGTCCATGCGCTGTGTCTCGCCGCTGAGCAGCTGCGGTCGCGAAGGCCGCGTGGTGGCGATGCCTCCGGCTGCCGGGTCACGTTCTCGCTTGTTCTTGCTCCGACCGACGTTGAGCACCTGCTCCTCGCGACTACCGTCGCGGTAGATGGTGACGCCCTTGCAGCCGCTGCGGAAGGCCAGCAGGTAGACGTTCTCGACGTCGTCGCTGGTGGCGTCGTTGGGGAAGTTGACCGTCTTGGAGACGGCGTTGTCGGTGCTCTTCTGGAAGGCCGCCTGCAGTTTGACGTGCCACTCCGGGGTGATGTCGTGCGCGGTGGCGAAGACCTGCTGCACGTCCGGAGGGACGCCGTCGAGATGCCGCACCGAGCCCACCTCGGCGATCTGCTTCATGAGATCGTCGCTGTGGAAGCCGCGCTGCCGCGCGACCTGCTCGAAGTAGGGGTGGCCCTCGACCATGCGGTCGTCGTCGAGCACATTGGCGCGCACGTAGCTGATCGCGAACAGGGGCTCGATGCCACTGGAGCAGCCGGCGATGATGCTGATGGTACCCGTGGGTGCGATCGTGGTGACGGTGGCGTTGCGCACGCGGGCGCCCGCGGGGCCGTCGAAGATGGAGCCCTCGAAGTTGGGGAACACGCCGCGCTCGCGGGCCAGCTCCTCGCTGGCCGCGCGGGCCTCGTCGTGGATGAAGCTCATGACGTCGCCGGCGATCTTGCAGGCGTCTTCGGAGTCGTAGGGCACCCCGAGTCGCAGGAGCATGTCGGCGAAGCCCATGACGCCGAGACCGATCTTGCGATTGCCCTTGGTCATCCGTTCGATCTCGGGCAGCGGATAGCGATTGACGTCGATGACGTCGTCGAGGAAGCGCACCGCGGTGCGCACGATGCGACCCAGGGCGCCGTAGTCGACGTGGCCGTCGGGCACCACCCTGCTAAGGTTGATGGAGCCCAGGTTGCAGCTCTCGTAGGGTAACAGCGGCTGCTCGCCGCACGGGTTGGTGCTCTCGATCTCGCCGAGGTGCGGCGTGGGGTTGTCGGCGTTGATGCGGTCGATGAAGACGAGGCCCGGGTCGCCGTTCTTCCAGGCGAGCGCGACCATGGTCTTGAACACCTTGCGGGCGTTCAAGGTCTGCACCACATCGCCGGAGCGCGGATTGACCAGCGGATAGTCCTCGTCGGCGTCGACGGCGCGCATGAAGGCGTCGGTGACGGCCACCGAGATGTTGAAGTTGTTGAGGCGGTCGTCGTCCTCTTTGGCCTTGATGAAGTCGAGGATGTCCGGGTGATCGACGCGCATGATGCCCATGTTGGCGCCGCGCCGCGTGCCCCCCTGCTTGATGGTCTCGGTGGCCGCGTCGAAGACGCTCATGAAGGAGAGAGGGCCGCTGGAGACGCCCTTGGTGCTCATCACCACGTCATTGTGAGGTCGCACGCGGGAGAAGCTGAAGCCGGTGCCTCCGCCGCTCTTGTGGATGAGGGCGGTGTTCTTGATGGCCTCGAAGATCGACTCCATGGAGTCGCCGACCGGGAGCACGAAGCAGGCCGAGAGCTGGCCCAGCTCGCGGCCGGCGTTCATGAGAGTGGGGCTGTTGGGGAGGAACTCGAGGCTGGTCATGAGCTCGTAGAAGGTGGCCTCCCACTCTTCGACGGGGGCGGCGGGGTTGTACAGACGCTCAGCCTGCGCGATGGCGCGAGCGACGCGCCGGAACATCTCTTCGGGGGTCTCGAGCTGCTCGCCGTTCTCGCCCTTCTTGAGGTAGCGGCGCTGCAGCACCTTGAGCGCATTGGCGGAGAGCTCGATCACTGCCTTCTCTGTGTCAGTCATGCCCCTTGTCCCCCCCGGTCGCGACCGCTTGTGGCGGCTCGGTAAAAGTTGTCGTGGTGAGCACATCGATCTCGGCCTCGATGCCCGGCAGCGGTTCCTCGCCCGGCAGCGGATCGGCGCCGGAGAGCTCGAGACGGGCGAGCTCCTGCTGGAACTCGTCAACGCCGTCGAACTGCCGGTAGACCGAGGCGAAGCGCACGTAGGCCACCTTGTCGATGTCCCGGAGGTGCCGCAGGGCACGCTCCCCGACCATCTGCGTGGTCACCCGCTGCCCGGGGACGCGGCGCAGTTCGTTCCCGATGTCGTCGACGGCCCGCTCCAGTCTCTCGATCGGGATCTCGCGTTTCTCGGTTGCGCGCAAGAGGCCGTTGAGGAGCTTCTGGCGCGCGAACACCTCTTCGCTCCCGCTGCGCTTGACGACCACCAGGGGCACCTCTTCGAGCCGTTCGTAGGTCGTGTAGCGTCGCTCGCAGGCCAGACACTCACGACGCCGACGTATGGCGTCGCCCGATTCCGAGTCGCGGGAATCGACGACCTTGCTCTCGTCGCTGCTGCAGAAAGGACAATGCACGGATGACCCCTCACCACAAGATGTAGTGCCCCTGCCGAATGAGGACACCACTATAGTGTATTCCACGGTCCTGACAACCATCCTTCGGCGGCATTTGTCGCCTGCGCTGGCGGAAAAGTCTCAGTCTTATGTTGAGGGTGATACTTGGCCTGAGACTGACGTTCTCTTCCGTTTCGGGCGGCAAGGGTAGCAAAGATCCCGGACGGACGCGAACACACGGTCGCCGACGAGGATGCGGGGCCTCAGCCGGGCGGCGCAGCGGCCCCGGCGACGGTATACTCTCCGCACGGTGAACGTCATCGTCCTCCCCACCTACAACGAGCGCGAGAACCTGCGGCACGCCTTGGCCCGCATCCGCGAGGTCGCCGAAGGTCACGGTGTGCAGCTGCACACGCTCATCGTCGACGACAACTCCCCAGATGGCACGGGCGAGCTGGCCGACGAGCTCGCCCTCGAGGTCGCCGACGTCTCGGTGATGCACCGCGCCGGCAAGGAAGGCCTGGGCAAGGCTTACGTCGCCGGCTTTCGCGAGGCGCTCGCCATGGGCGCCGAACACATCTTCGAGATGGACGCCGACCTGAGCCACGACGCGAGCTACCTGCCGCACTTCCTGCGACTCGTCGACCAGGGCGCCGACCTCGTGCTCGGGTCGCGCTACGTCAAGGGCGGCGGCGTCGAGAACTGGGGGCTGTCGCGCAAGATCATCAGCCGCGGCGGCTGCCTGTATGCGCAGACGATCCTCGGCCTGCCGTTCCACGATCTCACGGGCGGCTTCAAGTGTTTCCGCCGCCGCGTGCTCGAGACCATCGATCTCGACGGCATCGACACCGCTGGCTACGGCTTCCAGATCGAGATGACCTACCGCGCGTACAAGCTCGGCTTCAAGGTCGTGGAGCTGCCCATCATCTTCGTCGACCGCAAAGTGGGCGAGAGCAAGATGAGCAACGACATCGTGCTCGAAGCCATGACCAACGTCTGGAAGCTCCGCTTCGGCAAGGCGCCGGCCCGGCGGCCGGCGTGAGCGGCGGCGCCGACGGCGCCGCCCCCTCCGGCCGCCGTGGAAGCGCCCCCGGCGCGGCCCCGGACCCGCAGACTCCCGGCATGCGCATCCTCGCCGTCGACGTAGGCACGGGTA
This sequence comes from Thermoleophilia bacterium, assembly GCA_017882325.1. Lineage (GTDB taxonomy): Bacteria > Actinomycetota > Thermoleophilia > UBA2241 > UBA2241 > CAIXSE01. The sequence goes on along the minus strand of JADGPQ010000006.1, from coordinate 5,298 downwards.
CGGCCGACATACTTCTCACGCGTCCCGGCCAGCCACTCGAGAACGCCGTCAAGCTCGTCGTGCCGTCACGCACGCAGGTCGTGGCCGCGCAGATCGCCCAAGCGACCGCGCGCGCCCAGACCGTCGTGTTCACGGGCCCGACGATGGGCGGCGGCGCCGACGGCGCCGCCATGAAGGCGCATCTCGCCGCCGGTCACGCCTTCGTGGCCACCGAGGAGGCGGCGCGGACCTTCGCCGACGACGTGGACAAGGTCCGCGCTCTGGGGGCCCGCGTGGTCGGCGAAAGCACAACGGCCGAGCTGCTGGCCCGCCTGCCGTCCGGCTCGTTCGCGCATGTGGACTCCGGCGACCTCGACGTGGCCGGCCTGCGCGCCGCGCTCGAGACGCTCGGCGTTGAGCCGCGCTTCGACGCCGCCGCGGTGGCCGTCCAGGACCACGGCTTCAGCCCGCGCGGCTCCAACCGCGTCTTCCGCTTCGCCTTCTGGAAGGCCGCCGTAGACGAGGGCCGCCCTCTCGGCGAGCTCTTCTACGCCACCCGGGACACGCCCCCCGACTTCACCAGGCTGCGCGCTGCGGCGGGAATCGCCGACGAGCTCGCCGGCGGCGGGCCGGCGCTCGTCGCCGACACCGGCCCGGCGGCGCTGTACGGTGCCCTCCCCCAAGGCATTACCGACGCCGTGCTCGTCAACGTCGGCAACGGGCACACGATCTGCGTGGTCACGCTGGGAGGGCGCCTGGCCGGCGTGTTCGAGCACCACACCAGCAAGCTCGATGGACCGGGCCTCGAGCGGCGCCTGCTCCGCTTCCTCGCCGGCGACCTGGGCAGCGACGAGGTTCGCGAAGACGGCGGCCACGGAGCCGTGCTGGCCGCCGCGACAAAGACGGCAGACCTGAGCGCGTTGCCGCTCTTCGCCACAGGGCCGCGCCGCGTCCTGCTCGCCGGCAGCGCGCTGCCGCTCGAGTACGCGGCGCCCCACGGCGACATGATGCTCACGGGCTGCTTCGGGCTGCTGCGGGCATTCGCGGAACGAGGCGTGACACCGGACGGCGGAAACTAGCACAGGGCGTCGACTCGACCAATCCGCTTGCTCCTCTGGCCAAACACCTGGAGCCGTCGGGCGTCCACGCTCGACGTCGCCCTTTCTCACCACGGGTCCCTTGGCGAGGTCCACTCACCCCGAACACCGCCCGTCGGCGCCCAAACGACCCTTGTCAAGACGACGGACCCGCGCAGATTGAGCGGATATCCCGCCGCGAGAGTCGGCCCCGGTCCCAAACCGGCTGGCACTTTCGCGTCCGCCCGCAAGTGACGGCGAAGGCCGCGTGCCGTGTCAGTGGGCGCTGACGGCGGCGCTCCGCGGGGTATAATCGCCGTAGTTCAGGAGCGCCGGGAAGTCTGGTCGGCACCGGCGCTGCTCTGCGTTCCGGGCGTCGGATCGGAAGGATCTCGGCGCCCTCGTCGCGTGAGGGCGCCCGACAGACGAGGAGGGACTGCCCTTGACCCGTCACACGGAGCGCGCGCCCGACGGAGCGATGCTCCCCCCGCGCGCCCGGCGCCCTCACCGATCTCGTCCGGGCTCAGCGTGGACTGGCTGATCATCGCGGCCGGAGCCGCAGTCGCCTTGGCGGCGAGCGCGGCACTCGTTACTGCTCTCGAGCGGCTGGGCGCACGGTTCGGCCTTCCGGAGGCGACCCTCGGCTTGGTTGTCGCGTTGGCCGCCGACTCACCTGAGGTGTCCGCGGCGGTGGCCGCGTATGCGCGCGGCCAGTCTAGCCTGGGCGCAGGCGTGGTGCTGGGCTCCAACGCGTTCAACCTCGCGGCGCTCCTCGGCTTGGGTGCCGTCGTCGCAGGGGGCATCGCACTTCATCGCAAGGTGGTGCTCCTCGAAGGCATCGTGGCACTTGCGATCGCGGTACTCGCTGCCATGACGATCACGGGGCTGGCCAGCCCCGTAACCTGCCTGGCGCTGACGGTCGTCATCCTCGTTCCCTACGTGGTCCTCTCGGCCCTACCTCCCGAGCGACGACCGCAGGTACCCCTCCCCCGGGTGTGGAGAACGTGGCTGACAAGCGCGATCGCCGAGGAGGAGGTCGAGCTGCTTACGGCCATCGCTCCTCGAAGAGGTACGTGGAGGGACGGCGCCGTCACCGCCGTCGCGATCCCGGCGGTGGTGGGTGCAAGCGCGGCGATGGAGGGGGCCGCCTCGGCGCTGGGCGCTCGGCACGGCATCCCAAGCATCGTGACAGGCGGCATCGTCCTCGCGGCGGTGACCAGCCTGCCCAACGCGGTCGCGGCCGTGTACCTCGCGCGTCGCCGAAGGGGGGCAGCCGCTTTCAGCGTGGCGCTCAACAGCAACGCGGTGAACGTCTTGGTCGGACTAATCATACCCGCGGTGGTGGCAGCCGGCGCCACTCTTTCGCGCGACGCCGTGCTCATCACCGCCGCGTACGTCGGATTGACCCTCGTGACCATAGCGCTCGCCTGGGCGGGACGAGGGCTCGGCCGGTGGGCTGGCGCGTTCATCATCGCGCTATACATCGCGTTCGTGGCGGTGCTCGCGGCGACGGGCTGAGGCCGGCGCCGCGCCCTGCGAGCACTCCACCCTCCAGGTATGAGCTAGCCGGCCACCAGCTCACTCACCGAGGGCAGGCCGGCGAGGCCCGTGGCGGCATGCATCCCTGCCAAAACGGCGGCTGCGAGCACGCCCGCGGCCGCGCTGCCGACGACGGTCACGTCGGCGGGCGTCTCGGCCGCGCCCGTGGCAAGCGCGAAGACCGTGTCGCCGTCGAACATCGTGTGCACCGGGTCGATCGTGCGAGCGAGTCCGTCGTGGGCCATCTGCGCGACTTTCGTCGCGCCAGCCTTGGTCAACGTGGCGTCGGTCGCCACCACGGCCAGCGTGGTGTTCCATCCAGGCGCGACGGAGGGCGCGGACTCGAGCAGCACCTCGGAGGTGCGCGCGAAGCCGCCGTGCGGCAGTCGCGGACCGGCAAGGACGGCGCCGCTCGCGGGGTCGACGACGTCACCGAAAGCATTGACTGCCACCAGCGCCGCGACCACCACTCCACTACCCAGCCTGACGCTGGCCGAGCCGAGGCCGCTCTTGGTGGCGCGCTCGAAGCCTAGCGCCTTGCCCATGCTGGCGCCGGTGCCGGCGCCGACCGAGCCCTGGGGAACGGCCGCCGGGGAGGCGGCGTCGCACGCCGTCTCCCCGGCGGCCGCGTCGGGGCGCACGTCGGCGCGCCCCACCGGCAAGTCGAAGAGCACGGCGGCGCACACGATCGGCACCCGGAAGTCGCCGACCTCTACCCCGCGGCCGCGTCTCTCGAGCCAGCGCATCACTCCGCCGGCGGCGTCCAGGCCGAACGCGCTGCCGCCGCCGATCATCACCGCGTGGACGCGCTCGATGAGATTCACAGGATCCAGCAAGTCGGTCTCGCGCGTGCCGGGCGCCGAGCCACGCACATCGACGCCAGCCACGGCGCCATCTCCGGCGCACAGCACGACAGTGCAGCCCGTCCCGGCGTCAAGGTTCGTCCAATGCCCCACCTCGAGGCCGGCGACATCGGTCAGCGTGCCGTTCACGTCACTCCTTGCCCTCTCTCGCCCGCCAATCGCTCGCCGAGCAGTGCGACGCGATGGTCCAGCTCGTCCAGGAGCGCCGCCGTCACGGCTTCGTCGACGGCGCCCGCCCGGCGCAACGCCTCGATGCGGGGGCGCTGCGCGACCAGGGCCCCGATGCGCTCGGCCAGCCGGTCGTCCTCGCCCGCGCCGGGTTCTTCCGCAATCGGCGCCATGCCTTCGAGTAACTCGTTCTCCTCTTCCTCGATGGTCCGTTCGAGGTGCTGCCGCTCCGGGCGGGGCACGTCCCCGGCCTCCTGCAGCCGGTCCAGCTCCACGTGGGCGCTGACGAAGCCCTCGAGCAGGACTTCGCGGCGGCGCCGGCTCACCGACTGCTCCTGCCCCTCGAGCCCCAGCCGCCGCGTCAGCCACGGCATCGTGAGTCCCTGGCCTACGAGCGAGAGCAGGACGACGCCGAAGGTGACCACCTCGAGGGTCGCGCGCCCGCTCACTGCAGCCGGCACACTCAGGACCAGGGCCAAAGCGATGGTACCGCGCAGACCGCCCCACACGAGTACGTGCTGCCAGCGAAACGGCAGGCCGGCGCCGAGCAGGCGCGCGATCAGGCCGTACCCGTAGATCGTCACGGCCCGCGCGACGACGACCACAAGGAACGCGATGAGCACCAATCCGACGTGCTCGGCGATCAGCGACAGGTGCATGCTAAGGCCGATCAGCAGGAAGATCAGCGAGTTGGCGACGAAGGCCGCGTACTCCCAGACGGTGCTCATGGTCACGCGCGTCACCGGGCCCATGGTGCGCCGGCGGCCGAGGTTGCCGAGCACGATGGCGGCCGAGACGCAGGCGACGACGCCCGACATACCGAGCGTCTGGCCGAGCAGGAACGATCCGTACGCGACGATCGTGGAGAGCGTGATCTCGATCAGGTGGTCGTCGAGGTGGCGGTGAACGAATGAGGCGCCGTAGCCGACGACGAGGCCCACGACGAGGCCGCCGGCCGCCATCCATACGAACTTGCCGGCCGCCCAGCCCGCCGTGAACGCGTGCCCGTCGACGACGACCGCGAGCACGATGGCGAACAGGACGGCGGCGGCCCCGTCGTTGAACAGGCTCTCGGCGTCGACGAGCGTCGTGAGGCGCTCGGACACGCCGAGCCGGTGAAAGAGCGACACCACGCTGACCGGGTCGGTGGCGGCGATGAGCGCGCCGAACAGCAGCGCCAGCGACCAGGCGACGCCGCCGAGCAGGTGCACGCCAAGAGCGGTGAGCGCGAAGGCGACGAGCACACCGGGAACGGCGAGCGCCAGGATCCGGCGCCACTGGTCCCGCAGATGACGAGCCTCGAGGTAGAACGCCGCCTCGAACAGGAGGATCGGCAGGAAGACGTAGAAGACGAGGTCCGAAGAGAGGCGCAGCGTCTCGACGTGCGCGGCGAGGCCCACAGCCAAGCCCACGAGCACGAGTCCGATGGTATAGGGGACGCCGACGCGCCGCGCCACCACGGCGACCGCGGAGGCGATGATCAGCAGGAGGACGAGGGCCTCCGCGATCCCGGCCGTCGACCCCGTCATCGAGGCGATCGGCATCGGCGGCCCCTGGACCTCGCGCCGCTGCGTCTAGAAGCGGCTGGCGCCGGCGAGCGCGTTGTTGAACGCCGCCCTCGCCGCGTCGCTGTAGACCGAGAACATGATGTGCCGCAGCACGGTGTTGGGCTT